>JAUNUN010000049.1 GCA_030538155.1 bacterium | reverse complement strand
TATAAGAATCAAGGGGCAGTAATTTTCTATTGACACTGTCAACCATATCAGCAGACAGGCGAGGAAAATGCGACCCATGCCTGCACGAACGCAGGCACTGCGGCTGCTTTCCGGCATTGATACAGAAAGTGTTTTATCTGGAAGGGGAACAGGGCATGGGCATGGCAAGTACGGAAGATTACCGTTGCCATGCCCATGAATCGGAGCGCCCGGTGTTTCGTCGCAGACGTATGCTGATTGGCAGCTTACGGGCTGCCCTTGTAAAGACTAAAAGCTAAAAGACTAAAAAAGTTTACTGCCGTTGGCTACGGGGCGCTCGGGCATGGCCAGCACCACCGCGCCATCGGCATCGGCAAAGCCGGTGATCAGGCATTCAGAGCGGTGCGGGCCTATCTGCTTGGTCGGGAAATTGACCACCCCAATCACCTGCCTGCCCACCAGGTCCTCCTTTTGGTACAGGGCAGTGATCTGCGCGCTGGATTTTTTCAGGCCGATCTCCGGGCCGAAATCCACCAAGATAATATAGGCGGGCTTGCGCGCTTCAGGGAAATCCTGCACCTCGATTACCGTGCCCACCCGCAGCTCCACCTTGGCAAAATCAGCCCAGGTAATGGTTTCCATGGTATCAGTCACCGGCAGAATCCTTCCTCAGGCCAAAGCCTTTTGCAGATTTTCATCCAGCTTGGCCAAAAACTCCTGGGTGGTCAGCCACTTTTGCTCGCCGCCTACCAAAATAGCCAGGTCTTTGGTCATGAAGCCGGATTCCACGGTCTCTACACAAACCTTTTCCAACTGTTCGGCAAAGCGGATCAGTTCGGCATTGTTGTCGAACTTGCCCCGGTACCACAGGCCCCGCGTCCAGGCAAAGATGGAGGCAATGGGATTGGTGGAGGTGGGGTTACCCTTCTGGTGTTCGCGATAGTGCCGGGTGACCGTGCCGTGCGCGGCCTCGGCCTCCACGGTCTTGCCGTCTTCGGTGAGCAGAACCGAGGTCATCAGGCCAAGGGAGCCGAAGCCCTGGGCCACGGTGTCGGACTGCACATCACCGTCATAGTTCTTGCAAGCCCAGACAAAACCGCCCTCCCACTTGAGGGCACAGGCAACCATATCGTCGATCAGGCGGTGTTCGTAGGTAATGCCCGCCTCTTTGAACTGGGCGGCAAACTCTTTCTCAAAAACTTCCTCAAAGAGATCCTTGAAGCGGCCGTCGTACTTCTTCAGGATGGTGTTCTTGGTGGAAAGATACAGGGGCCAGCCCAGGGTCAGGGCATAGTTCATGCACGAGCGGGCAAAACCACGGATGGAATCATCCAGGTTGTACATGCCCATGGCAATGCCTGCATCCGGAAAGTTGAAGACCTCATGCCGGATGGGCTCGCCGCCGCCTTCCGGTTCAAAGACCAGGGTCAGCTTGCCTGGGCCCGGCACCAGAAAATCCGTGGCCCGGTACTGGTCGCCAAAGGCATGGCGGCCGATAACAATGGGTTTCTCCCAGCCGGGCACCAGCCTGGGGATGTTTGTGCAGATGATGGGCTGGCGGAAGACGGTGCCGCCGATGATGTTGCGGATGGTGCCGTTGGGCGATTTCCACATTTTTTTGAGCGAAAATTCTTGCACCCTGGCCTCATCCGGGGTGATGGTGGCGCATTTCACGCCCACCCCGTATTTTTTAATGGCCTCGGCTGCCTCGATGGTCACCCGGTCATCGGTGGCGTCGCGGTTTTCCATACCCAAGTCATAGTATTTCAGATCAATATCCAGATAGGGCAGAATCAGCCGGTCCTTGATGAACTGCCAGATAATGCGGGTCATCTCATCGCCGTCCAGCTCCACCACCGGATTGTGCACCTTAATTTTCTTCATTCGCTCTCCTTCAATAGACATAGACAAGAACCGGGGCGGTTTGTTCCGCCCCGGCATGGGTAATCTTTCAGGAATGATACATACTACCAACTTTCAGGCCCAGTTCCAAGGCCTTGAGGTTGTTCGCGTGCAGGGCCGGCGGAAACCTGTGCTCCAGCACCTTGATTACGGATTCCCTCTTCACTGCCGGGTAAATACCCAGAAGTGCGCCTAAAATGGCGATGTTGAAGACCACGGGCTTGCCGATCTCTTCCACTACCTTGTTGTAGAGGTCAAGTTCGATGTGGATGGCGTCCAGTTTTTGCACACTCCTGACAAAACGCTTGTCGGTAATGAACAGGCCGCCCGGTCGGATGAGCATGCCGAAGCGGGTGTAGGCCTCCTGGGTCAGGCAGATGAGCACCCCTGTTTGGGTGATCTTGGGAATGCGGATGGGCTCGTTGGAGATGATAACATCGGCTCTGGTTGCGCCGCCCCGGGCAGCCGCGCCGTAGGACTGCGACTGCACCGCCTCAAGCCCCTCGTGCATGACAGCGGCTTCACCCAGAACAATGGCCGCAGTAATCAAACCCTGGCCGCCGGAACCGGTAAAGATGAACTGGTGGGTGGTATTTTCCATGATCAACCCTCCTGTGCCCGCTCGATAAGTTTCCGGTATTCGTCGCAGTATTCAGGACGGTCGATATCAACGAAGATGCCCCGCTCCATCAGGCTCGGGTCTTCCTGCTTTTTGGGCGAACCCACCGGCACGGTGCGTTCCTTGAAGACCTGCAGCATCTCAGGTGCGCCGCCCAGTTTATTCTTGCGGCCGAAATAAGTGGGGCACTGGGTGAAGATCTCCACCACGGAGAAGCCATTGTGCTGAATGGCCGCCTTGATCAGGTCGCTGAGCTGGTTGACATGGAAGGTGGTGGTGCGGGCAACAAAGGTCGCGCCTGCGGCCTTGGCCAGTTCAACCACGTCAAAGCTGTTGTCGATGTTGTTGTAGGGCGCGGTGGAGGCCTTGATACCCAGGCCGGACATGGGCGAGAACTGGCCGCCGGTCATGCCGTAGGTGCGGTTGTTCATGATCAGGGCGGTCAGGTTGATGTTGCGCCGGGCCGCGTGGATAAAGTGGTTGCCGCCGATGGAAAGGCCGTCGCCGTCGCCCATGGGCACAATCACATTCAGCTCCGGCCGGCTCAACTTCACGCCGGTGGCAAAGGCCAGGGCCCGGCCGTGGATGGTGTGCAGGCTGTGGAAATCCACATAGCCGGAAATACGCGCCGAACAGCCGATGCCGGTTACCATCACCAGGTTGCGTTTGCGGATGCCCAACTCGCTCACCGCCCGGATAAGCCCGTTTAAGATGGTGCCGTGGCCGCAACCCGCGCACCACATATGCGGAAAAAAACGTTCGCGGATATAGTCGTGCACAGACATGTCAGACCCCCTTTCCCTGGATGGCGCGCAGGGTTTGCCGGATATCTTTATCAGTGATGAGGCGGTTGTCGATGCGGTTGATCAGATACACCCGCTGCGGATTATTCACAGCCAGCCGCACGGCCTGAACGAGTTGCCCGGTGTTCATCTCCACCACGCCGATCACTTCCGCATTTTTCGTATAGTCCTGCACCAGTTGCTCGGGAAAGGGCCAGATGGTTTGCAGCTCAAGCAGGCCGATGCGCTGGCCGCGCAGGCGCATGCGCTCCACCAAAGCCAGGGCGGAACGGGCCGAAGAACCGTAGCTGATGAGCACGGTATCGGCATCGTCCATGAAGTAGGCCTTGTGGTGGGTGAGCGAGGTGGCGGCATAGTCGATCTTGCGCATCAGGTGGCGCATCAGGTCTTCCACCAGTTCCGGCTTGTCGGTCGGAAAACCCCACATGTCGTGGTACAGACCAGTAACATTGTAGCGGTGCACGCCGCCAAAATCGCTCATGGGCAGGCGGCCGTCTTCACGCGGCAGATAGGGGTGGTAGTTGACGCCTTCGCGCACGCTGGTGTGCAGCCGCTCCACTAAGGGCAGCTCGCCCGGTTCGGGCACCACCAGCTTTTCCCTGAGATGGCCGACCACCTCATCAAATAAAAGGATGACCGGGGTGCGGTAGGTTTCGGCAATATTGAAGGCCTCAACCGTCATTGCAAACACATCCTGGTGGTTGGAGGCGGTCAGGGCCACAATGGCATGGTCGCCGTGGGTGCCCCAGCGGGCCTGGTTGACATCCCCCTGGCTCACCTGGGTGGGGTTGCCGGTGGAAGGGCCGCCCCGCTGCACATTGACGATCACACAGGGGATCTCCGCCATGATCGCATAGCCCAGGGCCTCCTGTTTCAAAGAGAAGCCGGGGCCGCTGGTGGCGGTCATCACCTTATGGCCGGTGAGCGATGCGCCGATAATGGCGCACATGGAGGCGATTTCATCCTCCATCTGGATGAACTTCTTGCCCTGGGCGGGCAGCCGTTCTGCGAGTATCTCCGCAATTTCCGTGGAAGGGGTGATGGGGTAGCCCGCATAGAAGTCGAGCCCGGCATACATGGCTGCCATGGCGCAGGCCTCGTTGCCCTGCACAAAACGGATATTGTTTTCACTCATGGGCCTTGGCCTCCTCCACCTCTTCGATTTCCACGGTTATGGCTAAATCAGGGCAGATTTTTTCGCAGAGCTTACAGGTGATGCACTGCTCAGGGTGTGCGGCCACCACCTTGTCGAACTCGTCCAGCTCCAGCACCTTCTTCGGGCAGAGGCTGACGCAGATACCGCAGCCCTTGCACCAGTGCCGGTTGATTACATGTTCCTTCAACTTCTTTTTGGCCATGATGTGTCGTCGCCTCCTTGTTGAGACGAAATTTGCGCAGCTTGGCTATGCCTGCAGTTTGTCGTTGATCCACTCCATATACTCGTCAGGGGTGGGAATTTTACCCAACAACCCGGTGATGGCGGTCAGCTCGGATGAGGCCAGATACACCTGACTGCCATCGCCCAAACGGTTGTCAAAGTTGCGGGTCGAGGTGGACATGACCGTGGCCCCCGGCTTCACCCTGGCCTGGTTGCCCATGCACAGGCTGCACCCCGGTGTTTCCAGGCGGCAGCCCACCTGGCCGAAGATGCTGAAGCCGCCTTCCTCCTGCATGGCCTTTTCATCCATGCGGGTAGAGGGCGCTATCCACACCCGGCAGGCGGCATAGGAGGCGCCGTCCATCAGCCGGGCCACCCGCTTGAGGTGGCTTAAATGGGTCATGCAGGAGCCGATGAAAACCTCGTCAATGGCCGCACCGGCAACGGCGCTCAAGGGCCGCACATCGTCCGGATCATTGGGGCAGGCCACCAGGGGCTCAGTCAGCTCGGCAAGATCAATCTCCAAGACAGCCGCGTATTCAGCGCCTTGGTCGCGCTCAAGCAGGCTGGGTGCGGCCAGCCAAGCCTCCATGGCGGCAATGCGGCGCTTGAGGGCTTCTGCATCTTCATAGCCATCTGCTACCAGGCTTTTTAGAAGCTCCACATTTTCGGCCACATTGGTCTGCACCGCCGCAAGGGGCAGGGCCATGGCACAGGCAGCGGCACTGCGTTCGGCCGAGGCATCGCTCAGTTCAAAGGCCTCTTCCACACGCAAATCATCCACGCCCTCTATTTCAAGGATGGCCCCGGCAAAGATGTTCTTCTTGCCCTTCTTAGCCACGGTGAGGAGCCCTTCTTGAACGGCAAAGTAGGGAATGGCGTTGACCATGTCGCGCACCGTAATGCCGGGCCGGCGCTTGCCCTTAAAACGCACCAGCACCGAGGGCGGCACCTCAAGCGGCATGAAGCCCAGGGCCGCGGCAAAGGCCACCAGGCCGGAACCGGCCGGAAAGGAGATGCCCAGGGGGAAACGGGTATGGGAATCGCCGCCCGTACCCACGGTATCCGGAATGAGCATGCGGTTGATCCAAGGGTGGATAACGCCGTCGCCCGGCTTGAGGCTGACCCCGCCCCGGCTGACAGCAGCCTGCTCAAGGGTTTGCCAGCGCAGCAGATCGCCTTTTTTCGGGTAGGCTGCGGTGTGGCAGTAGGACTGCATGTAGAGATCGGTCTTGAAGCGCAGGCAGGCCAGTTCCTCCAGTTCCTGCACGGTCATGGGGCCGGTGGTGTCTTGCGAGCCCACGGTGCTGATTACCGGTTCGCAGAGCATACCCGGCACCACGCCTTCAAGGCCGCAGGCCCGGCCCAGCATCTTCTGCGCCAGGGTATATTTTTGACCCGGTTTGGGCTGCGGGCCGGCTGCCTCGGCAAAACAGTCCGGCTCGGCTACATCAAGCGCCTTACAGGCCGCACGGGTGAGGTTGCGGCCGATGATCAGGTTCAGGCGACCGCCTGCGCGGTATTCATCCAGCAGGGTGACGGGCGGCGGCTGCACCGCAACCGGGGTGCCGTCCTCTTTGTGCAGCTTCAGGGAGGGCAGTTCCAGGATGATGCGCTCGCCGCTCTTGAGCTGCTCCACCTCGCATTCCAGAGGCAGGACTCCGGCATCGCGGGCTGTGGCATAGAAGATGGGGGCAATCACCGTGCCTAAAACCAGGCCGCCGCGCCGCTTGTTCGGGCTGCCCGGCATATCTTCGCCGATATGCCAGGCCAGGGAGTTGATGGCGGATTTGCGCGAGGAGCCGGTACCCATCACGTCGCCTGCAAAGGCGGCCTTGATGCCGCTTTTGCGCAGTTGGGCCAGGGCCTCCACTCCGCCGGGAAAGCGTTTGTAGCCGAAAAAGGTGGCATGCAGGGGGATGTCGGCGCGGGACTGGGCCTGATTGCCGGGGGAAAGGTCATCGGTGTTGATTTCGCCGTCCACCTTGTAGACCTGCAACTCCATCTGCTCAGGCAGGGCTGCAGACTGGGTGAACCACTCTGCCTGGGCCCAGGACTTGAGTACTGCCTCGGCATGGGGGTTGCTCTTCGCCTTTTGCGCCACCTCATCAAAGGCCTCGTAGACCTTGATGATGCCCTTGAGCGCCTCTGCAGCCAGGGCAGCCGCATCCTTGTTATCAAGCAGACGCAAAAGAGCTGCCACATTATAGCCGCCGCCCATGCTGCCCAGCATGGCCACTGCCTCCTTCGGCCCCAGGGCCTTAGTGCTAAGCGCACCGCCAGCAACAGACTCCAGCCATTCGGCCTTGACCCGGGCTGCGGCGGAAACGCCCGGTTCAACCCGGTTGGCCAGCAAATCCAGCAGCAACGGGGTGTCCGCGCTTTCGTCTTGCAGGAGTGCCACCACCTGTTCCACCTGGTCTGCATCCAGGGGCAGGGCAGGGATGCCCTGGCTAAGGCGCTCGGCTTCGTCTTTTCTGTATTTATCCAGCATATTCATGGCATCCGTCCTTCAGTTAAGGTGCAAGAGTACATACAACCAAGATCTTTGTGCTCATACCGGCCACTGATCATCGTATCTTTGCAGGCCATACCGGTAAATGAGCCTGGAAGCAATCTTTTTTGTACCTGCCGGGGCCACTGCACAGCGTTGCCTTGTTCAAGGTGAGAACGGAGTCTGCGAGCCATTTGAGTCCAGTACCACTTCACCCCGGATATCAAATTTGAACATCGTTCCCATGCTCCAGCGTGGGAACGGAGTCTGCGAGGGTATTTGCGCCCAATACTACTTCGCCTCGGATAACAAATTCCAGTTCCAACGGAACATCGTTGCCATGCTCCAGTATGGGAATGTATCTCATTTCAGAAAAACGCAGAATCTGTTCTTCCATAAATCGCGTGAATATTTTTTATCAGTGCTGATTTGAAGCAATTCTATCGAACCATTAAGATATTGTTTGATTGCTGTCGACAAACAGTTGCTTGATGCTTTTCAATTTTTCAAAAAACTTCCTTACTTATTTTTGTTTTATATCTTTTTATAGACCTATTCTTGAATATGCATCAGGTCCACGGCACGATATTTGCACTTCATCCATTATGGTTAAAACAGACTGCATTCATGTGTAGGAACCATTAGGAGGAGGATCATGCAAAAAGAAGTATCCTGCATCATCATGCGGGGTGGAACAAGCAAGGGTGTCTTTTTTGAAGAAACAAACATTCCAGCTCCAGGAGAAAAGCGAGATCAGTTTTTGCTGCGGGTCATGGGCAGCCCTGATCTGCGCCAGATCGACGGCCTTGGCGGCGCTACCTCCACCACCAGCAAGGTGGCGATCATTGCCAAATCCAGCCGGGAAGATGCGGATGTCGACTACACCTTTGCCCAGGTATCGATTGACAAACCTTTGGTAGATTACAAGGGCAACTGCGGCAACATCTCTTCGGCAGTGGGCCCCTATGCGCTTGAAATGGGGCATGTAGAGGCCGGTGAAGGAGAAAGCCTGGTCCGCATCTACAACACCAATACCGGAAAAATCATCCTTTCCAGAGTGCAGACACCGGGTAGACGGGTCAGCTACAGCGGCGACTTTGCCATTGCCGGTGTTCCGGGCACAGCCGCGCCGGTTGTCCTTCAGTTCGGCAACCCTGCCGGCGCGGTTACCGGTACACTGCTGCCGACGGGAAAGGTGGTGGATCATCTCCATATCACTGGCCTAGGCGATGTTCAGGTTTCGATTGTTGATGTGAGCAATCCGCTGGTCTTTGTGCAGGCCAAGGATGTTGGACTGCAAGGCACCGAGTTGCCGGATCAGATCGACAGCAGCAAGCGCACCCTGGATCTGCTGGAAGAGATCAGGGGCCGAGCTGCAGAGATGCTTGGCTTTGTCGACAATTGGCAGGATGCTGCTGCAATGAGCCCTGCTGTACCCAAGATGACCATTATCAGCCCGCCGCAAACCTGCACGACCGTAAACGGCGCAAGCATTGATTCCAGCGCCTGCGACCTGACCGGCCGCATGATGTCCATGCAGAAAACCCATAAAACCTATGCCCTTACCGGGGCCCTGTGCACCGCCGCCGCAGCGGTAATTCCGGGCACGGTGGTCAATCAGGTTATCCGCCGGCCCTTTGATGCCGGCGCCATTCGGATCGTGCATCCCGGCGGCCTCATGCCGGTTGGAGTTGAGTACCGGATACACGCGGATGACTCGGCTGGTTCAGAGGATTCTGCAGCCGGCCTGAGCATCCTCTCTGCCTCGGGCTATCGTACCGCCCGCCTGCTTATGAAGGGCACGGTCTACTACTGATCCTGCCGTTCTCTGCCCGCCTTGCCGAACCGCTGTTTCACCCTGTGTTTTGTGTCTTCAGGGTGAAACAGGGTTTTCTCGTATTTCTCGTATCCAGGGCGCAGGAGCGTGGGAACGGTGTACCTTTCGAGCAGATTCCCGTTGCAGAGCAAAGGTGCGGCCTGGAGGTGGAGTTGTGTGCTCAATGCTCCTCCATCGCCTTCCTCTGCTCCTGCGCATTGCGAACCAGGGCAATGTACCGGAACACCGCATGGATGAACTTGCCGAAGGGCATGGTGATGAAAAAGGCCAGCACCAGGCCCAGGTGCAGAATCAGCATGGTGCCCATCAGGTGGGTATCGCGCAGCAGCAGCAGGATCAGGCCGCTTAAACTGCTCAGCATGAGCAGCAGATTGAAGCTGATATCCATGGAAAGGGTCTTTTCCGTATTGGGCAGTTTGTCCATCTTGGTTTTCAGGTACAGCATGCCCGCCGTACCGATAACGATGAGGATGCCGCCGATGGTGCCTGACAAAACCGGCAAACTGAAGAAAGGGTAGGGTGCAGGCCGACCGAGCAGGTGGTCGTAGATGGCTGCTAAAGTGGTGGCGACAAAGCAAAGGCCGAAACCGTAGAACACCAGGTGGTGCAGGTAACGGCGGCTCGCGCTGAATTCGTCTGTCGGGTAGTTGCAGCCGTGGCCGCCGCCCTCAAGATACTTCAGGGTCAGCACATCCTTCATGGCGCGGAGGTTGCCGGGCCAGTCTGCCCGCGCTTCCTTGTCCGGCGCTGTTTCCTGCCAGAACTTGCGCACGCTGAACCAGAAGCTGAAGACGACCAGAAGGCCGATCAGACTGTAGGCGGCAATCATCAAACCGTAGGGGATGATGGCGTAAAAGGAGCTGGGCCCGGTGTAGGTACCGAAAATACCGCCGTCGCTCTTGGTGATGAGCGCGGTCAGGTAGACCAGGAAGATGCTCGCCAGGGTGATCAGAAAGACCGACAGGCCATTTTTCTTGAACAGGAAGGAGAGAAATTTCGGTTTCGCGAATTCCTGGTAGGTTTCCAGCCTGAGTTCGGCCATAGCTTTGGGAAAGTTCAGGTCAAACTCGTGCGGCGGTATGTACTGGCAGGCGTAGTAGCAGTCCCGGCAGTTGTGGCACAGGTTGGCCAGATATTTCAGCTCTCCGCTGGTAAAGGTGCGGCGCAGTTCCATGGCTGGAAAGACCGCACAAAAACCCTCGCAATACCGGCATGAGTTGCAGATCGTCATGACCCGCCCGGCTTCAGTCAATGCTTTAGATGACATACTGTGCAGCCTCCCTTCCTGCTATTTTCCCAAAAACGGTGCCAATGGTCATGCCGAAACCGGCCATGTAACCCCTGCCGAGAATGTTGCCCGACATGATTTCTCCGGCCGCGAAGATGTTGGACGAGGGGCTGTTGTCTTCCATCAGCACCTGGGCCTTGTTGTTCACTGCCAGCCCCAGATAGGTGAAGGTAATGCCGGGCCGCAGCGGGTAGCCGTAGAAAGGCGGGGTATCGATGGGTCTGGCCCAGTGGCTTTTGATCGGCTCCAGCCCCTCGGTGCGACAGTCGTCCAGTTCGCCGGGGTGGAAGGTGCCGGGCCGGGTGGCGGCGTTGAACTCCTTGACCGTTGCCTCCACCTTGGCCGGATCCAGGCCCAGTTTTTCTGCGAGCTCGCCTACGGTGGCCGCCTCTATCGGCGGGAAGACCGAGGGCATGAACAGGTCGATGGATTTTGAGTCGATGATGGAATAGCCGACCTGATCCGGCTGAGCGGCCACCAGACGGCCCCAGATGGCGTAGCGTTTGGGCCAGAAATCCTCGCCCTCATCGTAGAAGCGATCACCGTCCTTGTTGACCACAATACCGAAGGAAACACAGTCCAGCCGGGTGACGATGCCGCCGTCGTACTTGGGTGCGCGGGCGTCGATGGCCACCGCATGGCACTGCTTCGGATCGCCGATCTGCTTTGCGCCTTGGTCGAGCATGGCGCGTAAGACCCGGCCCGTATCGTAAGGGGAACCGCGCACGATAAAGTTCTCGGCCACCGGCCCCCAGGCCTCCTTAAGCAACTGTAGGTTGGCTTGGAAGCCGCCTGCGGCCAGGATGACCGCCTTGGCCTTGATCTCGAATTCGCGCATGTCGCGCTTGGCGACGGCCTTGACGAAGGTGCCGTTTTCAACCACCAGATCCAATACTTCGGTTTCGTAGCTGACTAAAACGCCCATTTTTTCGGCTGTGCGGTAGTAGGCGTTGAGCAGTGCCCGGCCGCCGCCCAGAAAAAAGGCATTGGTTCTTGAGAGATGCAAGGTGCCCCGCATGGCGGGCTGGAACATGCAGCCATGCTTCTGCATCCATTCGCCCACGTTGTTGGATTCCCGAATGGTCAGGCGGGCAAGCTCCTCGTTGGTTTCGCCGCCGGTCACACGCAGAAGGTCTTCGAAAAATTCATCCTCCGGATAAGGCCCGGTCAAAAATTCGTTGCCCTTGTCGTGCATGTAGCGGAGGTTGCGGGTGTGCCGGCTGTTGCCGCCACGATAGACCTTGGTCGACGATTCAAGCATCAGTACGGAGGCCCCCGCTTCCCTTGCCGTCATAGCAGCGCAAAGAGCCGCGTTGCCGCCGCCTATAACGAGCACGTCATAGGGCTTGCTCAGCTCTGCTATGGGAATATTCGATTGAGACATACCATTTTCCTCTGGCTGAAATGGGTGAACTGAAAGGGCAGATCCGGTCGTTTCCCATAAAAACATGACATATTAGTGATCTGCGCGCCCTACTCCTTCTTGTTAGCATATTTTGTGCCAGGATGTTTTCAGCCCATGCGGCCACAAGGCGTGGCGACTTTACGGCGCGTTTCCGCTGCCGGCGCCCCTGGCGGGGCATAACCATAAACAGGTTTTGTAAAGCTCCGGCGGTTCATCCATCGTTGTTTAGGTCCGTTCAAATGCGGCCGGGTCGGGTTGCGCCGAACAAAAACACACGGGCCGCGGCCCTGTGCGCCTTTGTCCGGCCGCAGTATACAGGCGGCCTGCAGCCGGTCGCGATGCGCACATATTGACAAAACGTTTCAAAATGAAATATATCGTTTCAAAATGTAACGCATGAAACGTTTCCCGGAGGGACTATGAAGAGCATGCCCTTTGCCATCGGTGTCTTTGTTTCCAGCGACCTTATCGGCAAGGAACTCGAACGCATCGGAACAGAGCAGGAAGATATCTTCCGGCTCTCCTACACAAGCCTGGAGGCGGCAATCGCCATTGGCCTGCAGATGGAGGCCGAAGGGGTCGAGGCCATTGTCAGCAGGCGGGGCACTGCCCATCTGCTGCGCGAAAACCTCTCCATCCCGGTGCTCTCCTTCCCGCAATCCTCTTTGAGCACGCTCACCAGCATCAAGATGGCGGCCGATCGGCTGGCCGGGACGAGCACGGAAAAGAAAATATTCATGCCGAATTTTCGCAGCAATATCAGCGGGCTGGAGATGGTGGCAGAGCTGTTGCCCATCCATTTCATGCAGGATGTCTACTTTGATTCGGCAAGTCTTCGCCGCATCATCTTTGCCGCAGCGGAGCAGGGCTTTGAGATCGTCATCGGCGGCTCCACCAGCATGCGTTATGCAGAGGAATGCGGCCTCAAGTTTCAGGAACTGCTCACCCCCCATGAGAGCATCGTCGAGACCCTGGAAAACGCCAAATCCGCCGTGCAGGCGAGCCGGGAAGAGAAGGCTACGGCCCAGCGCTATCAGTCCATCATGGATCTGAGTTCAGACGGCATTTTTTCTGTGGATGCCACAGGCAACCTTACCAGCATCAACAAAAAAGCGCGTGATATCCTTGGCATAATCGGGCTGGACCCGATACAACAACCAGCCGCCGCCGTATTGAACAACAAGGTGGTGTGCCGCCTGCTCGAAGATAAAAAGGTGGTGCAAGAGAAGATCGAAAAATTCGGCAAGGAGCTGTGTGTCTACAACCAGGTGCCCCTGACGGTCGAAGGCCAGGCTGTGGGCGCGGTTGCGACCTTCAAGGAGATCAACACCGTTATGCGGGCGGAAAGCAAGGTGCGGCGCTCCCTGACCAAGGGCTTTTCCACCCGCTACACCTTTGCCGACATTATCTACCAGAGCCCGGCCATGGAGCATCTGATTGGCCTGAGCATGAAGCTTGCGGAAACGGATTCCACGGTTTTCGTCATCGGCGAAACCGGTACCGGCAAGGAACTTTTAGCGCAGAGCATCCACAATGCGGGCCGCCGCCGCAAAATGCCCTTTGTTTCCGTGCACTGCGGCGCGCTGCCGGAACAGCTTTTGGAAAGCGAGCTGTTCGGCTATGAGGAGGGCGCGTTTACCGGCTCCAAAAAAGGCGGCAAGCCGGGCCTTTTTGAGCTGGCCCACCAGGGCACGATTTTCCTTGATGAGATCGATTCCACCTCGCTCAACGTGCAGCTCAGGCTCTTGGGGGTGTTGCAGGAAAAGGAGGTGATGCGCATCGGCGGCGAACATAAAACCCCGGTGGATGTGCGCATCATTGCGGCGGCGGGTAAAAATCTGTGGTCTGTGATGCAGGCGGGCCTTTTCCGCAAGGACCTGTTCTTCCGCCTTAATGTGCTCAGAATCACCATCCCGCCCCTGCGGGAGCGGGCAGGAGATGTGCCGCTTCTTATGGAGTATTTCCTCAACTACCATGCCGACCGGCACGGGATGGAGCCGTATGCCTTGCCGGCCTCGTACCTGGACAAGCTCAATCAATACCCCTGGCCTGGAAATGTGCGTCAAATCAGGCATTTTGCCGAACAGGTGCAGTTGAGCAACAGCTTTGATCTTGGTCCGGAATCGCTCGACAGCCTCTTTGATGATCTCCAGCAGATTGCCGAGGTGCTGGGCGTGGGCAATGCGGCTCAGGCTTTTGCAGAAACTGATGCGTCGGTCGTCGGACAGCAGGGCGACAGACCCGCGCAACCGGGCGAACCGCCTGCCCGGCTGGAATTGCGACCGGAAATGCAGGTGGAGAAACAGAGCCGGGATGAGGTCATCCTTAAGGCCCTGCGTGAGAATCAGTATTCAAAGGCCGAAACTGCCCGAGAGCTGGGCATCAGCCGCACAACTTTATGGCGAAAACTCAAAGAGATAGATAGGAGATCAAAAGGGAAGAAAGCATAACCTAATCGTGTTGCGGAGGGAGAAAATCCCATGCGCTCATCAAGCCGGCCCGGCCAGAGTCGATCAATTTTTTTGGCTGGACTCCCGGAATGGACTGGAAATTGCATAAGGCAAATTGATTGCACGTCTGCGCAGTAAGGAGAGGCAAAAGCCGCCCGGCAGGGCAAAACGGCAGCAAAGAAAACAGTGCCGCCATGCCTGTAGTCGCCTGTGCCTGCATGCAGGTTTTGAAATGCACAGATTTGTCCGACATGGGCTTGAACCTGGCCGTCTGAAGACGGCCAGGCATCTTGATTGAGCGTTTGTGCCCCTTGCCTTACAGACGGACCAGTAAAAGGCAGCGGGTGTCTATCCTCGAAAAACACGTATGAGGTGCCGGCTATGATGGAAAGCGTGGTGGAAGGATTTTTTCTCATCCTGCAGTGGCAAAATATCCTGGCGATAGTGCTGGGGCTCTACATGGGCTGTATCATCGGGGCCCTGCCAGGCCTTTCGCCCTCCATGGCCATAGCCATAGCCGCTCCCTTTACCTTTGGTTTGCCGCCCATTCCGGCAATCTCATTTTTACTGGGTATCTACAAGGGCGGAGTCTACGGCGGTTCGATCAGCGCCATTTTACTGTGCACACCGGGTACGCCCGAGGCTGCGGCCACCCTGCTGGACGGCTATCCGCTCGCCAAACAGGGCAGGGCCAGGCAGGCTCTGGATGCGGCCCTCTATGCCTCCATTGCCGGTGATCTCATCGGCACCGTAGTCCTGGTTGCGGCCGCGCCCTTTATCGCCCACTATGCCCTTAAAATCGGGCCGGTTGAAATGGTGCCCCTCATTTTCCTGGCCATGACCGTTATCATCACCACCCTGGGCGCAGAGAAGAACAAGGGCTTTATTGCCGCAGCCATCGGCGCCATGATTGCGCTTATGGGGGTTGACCCCATTGCCGGCAGCACCCGCTTTGTTTTCGGCAACTATGAACTGAGCGAAGGCGTTTCCCTGATTCCCTTTTTGGTGGGTCTCTTTGCCGTACCCGAGGTGATCAACGCCATTGTGGCCTCCAGGGAAAGACGTCGCCTCAAAGCCGCTGCAGACACTATTGAAGTGCACGGCGAGCGTTTGCCTTTCAGTGCCCTGTTGCGCCACTGGAAAACGATAGTGCAGAGCGCCCTGGTCGGTTCCGGTATCGGTGCCTTGCCGGGCCTTGGCTCTACCGCCGCAGCCTTCACCTGCTATGGCCTTGCCAAAAAGACCTCCAAAAATCCGGAAAAATTCGGCACCGGCAGCCTCGAAGGTGTGCTGGCCTGCGAGACCGGTAACAACGGCACCTGTGGGCCCGCCCTGATTCCGCTCTTGACCCTCGGTATTCCCGGCAGTTCCACCACCGCTGTTTTGTACGGCACCCTCTTGATTTACGGCATTGTACCCGGCCCGAAAATTTTCATTGAAAACGGGCCCACCATCTACGCTATCTTCATCGGCCTGGTGATTGGCGGCATTTTGCTCTACCCAATCGGCACCTCCATTATCAAGTATGCGGCCAAGGCCATCTACAAGGTGAACCAGGGGGTCTTGTTCGCAAGCATCCTCTTGCTCTGCTTCACCGGCTCCTATGCCGTGGGCAACAGCATGACCGACGTGTACTGCATGGCAGCGGCCGGTATTTTCGCCTACGGCATGCGCTACTTCGGTCTGCCGCTGGGGCCCGCGCTCATCGCCTTTATCCTGGAGCCCATCATCGAAAAATCGTTCCGCCAGGCCCTGATGATTTCCAATAACGACATGGGCACCTTTTTTTCCAGTTCGATCGCCATTGGCCTGTGGCTGCTCACCCTTTCCCTGTTGCTGTACGGGCCGGTGAAAGCGCTGCTCTCTAAAAAAGGCCAGGCTCAGGCCCGGCAGTAGTCTGTAGTAACCGGTAGCGGTCCGATACCCGCAGCATCTGGTACGTATTTGTAGTCGCGTATGTTTGACCGGCAATCATGCCACCCACTCAGGAGGAAGACATGAATCTGAAGAAATGTTGCATCAGAATGGGCCAAATCTCAGTGGCCGGAATTTTTCTCGCCGGCGTTTTTCTGACCAGCGCCATGGCAGCGGCAGACTATCCGAAAAAGCCGATCAAGGTCTTCTACGGCTACAAGGCCGGCGGCACCAACCACACCTCCCTGCAGCCCCTGGCCCAAGCCCTTGAGAAGATACTGGGCAAGCCGGTGGTATTGATTGAAAAGGCAGGCGCAGGCGCATCCCTTGCAGGCGGAGCTGTGGTCAAGGCCAAGCCGGACGGCTACACCCTGGGCGTGATCAAAACCACCACCATCACCACCGCTCCCTATGAGCTGAAGTTGCCCTATTCACCCGCCGAAGACCTCGTGCATCTCTATGCCTATGCAGGGCCTGCTTCCGGTTTTACGGTCAAGGCCGATGCACCCTGGCAGACCTGGCAGGAGTTTATTGCCTATGCCAAGGCCAATCCCGGCAAGGTTGCCTGGACCGCATCCAGCAACACCGCCACCGAATATCTGGTGATGGACTATATCGGCAAAAAAGAGGGCATCCAGTGGAACGGCGTGCCGTCTGAAGGTGGTTCCGAGGCCATGAAGATGGTGCTTGGCGGCCAGGTTGCCGGTTATGCCGCATCCGGCAGCCATATCGCGCAGATCAAATCCGGAGCGGCCCGGGAACTCTTGCACTTCGGCGAGAAAAGCACCTTTGAGGGCGTGCCCACCCTGAAAGATATCGGCTATGGCGAGCTGGTGATCAAAGGAGAGCCGTACCTCTTTGTAGCCCCCAAGGGTCTGCCGGATGAGATCAAGGCCAAACTGGTCAGCGCCCTGGAAGAGGCAGCCAAGAATCCGGAATACCTGGGCGTGATCGATAAAATCAACATGGGAACCGCCAACATCTTCGGCCAAGAGCTTGAGGATCTGCTCAGCAACAACGCCAAGACCATCAAGATGCTGCTGCAGACCACCGGAAAAGTGCAGGCAGAATAAACCATCAGCTTTGCATGCGCTGGATACTATCCCAATCAGGAGGGTAGCATGAGTAGTGAATCGGATATTAACGGCCGCGCTGAAATTATTGTTTCCATTGCAGCGGTGATCCTGGGGTTGCTTATCTGCTTCTATCTTATTCCGACGCAGATTCAGGACCCCAGCCCGAAGATTCCCAATGCCAAGACATTTCCCTATGTGCTGGGCGCCTTCTTTACCCTGTTGAGCTGTTACTGGGTGTATGACGCTGTGCGGCGAAATGCACGCGGAGAAAGAAGCAAGGCCTTTCCACGCCACCTCTTTGTCGGCCTGGGCATTGGTGTGGTCTTTTACCTGTTCGGCTATTTGATCGGTACGCTGGGCTATATCATCGGCGGCATCATCGCCATGTTTGCGGTGATCTATGCCATTGAGGGCAAGGAACGCCTGCTCTTGGCCTTGGTTTCTTCAGTTGTGGTCACGGCCTGTTTTGTGGTGGTGTTCGGTAAATTGCTCAATATTGAGCTGCCGATTGGTATTCTGACTTTTTTAGAATAAACGACTGCAACCAGAGAATTTGAGGCTATAAAAAAGACCTGATTGCGCGACAGCACCATCAGGTCTTTTTGCTGCTCGGACGCAAAGGCCCGGTGGATATTTACTCTCGGTTTAAAAAAGAGTGTAGATGAACGGAGCTGATGCCTGGCCTGCCACAATGAGAAGCGCGATACCCAAAAAGATGACAACCAGCGGGATAATCCACCAAGATTTTTTCTGTTTTGCAAATTGAAAAAAATCTTTTAGCAATAAGATGATATGCTTAAGGAAAACCATAGGCGCACCTGTTGCAATATGTTATATTTAACTAAATCATTTTGGAATGGTTATACAATTTATAGCAAAAAGACAGGATAAATCTTTGTGTTGCAATGCATGGTCATTCACTCGTAAGCAATAACTATATGGTGAATTCAATTTGCAAACATATGAATGCGGTCGCTATTGGATTTGAGTTAAGTCGCAGGAGCTTTTGCAGCCGCTCGTAAAAAAAGATGTCCCTTGCTTTTGGGCATTTGATCATACGAAAGCTACATGCTGCACTGCTGCTTTTTACTTCAACCAAGATATACAACACCTCCTTAGAAACACCACCAAATCATTGTTGTGGCGTGAAGGGGGGGGGTTCAACAGGCAGTTGATATGGTTGACAGTGTCAATAGAAAATTACTGCCCCTTGATTCTTATATAA
>JAUNUN010000048.1 GCA_030538155.1 bacterium | reverse complement strand
CCCTTCAAGTGCGGCCCGGATTTCATCGACCCGAGCCTGCACGAAATGGTGAGCGGCCGGATTTCCCGCAACCTGGATGTACGCATGTGCGGCGAGGCCTTTGTACGCGCCTCATTTGCGCGCCACAACCCACCGGGACCGGCTAACGTAAGCATTGCCGTGGTCGAAGGGGTGATGGGCCTTTTTGACGGGGCTGAAGGTTCAGCCGCCCATCTGGCCAAGACCCTTGGTCTGCCCGTGCTGCTAGTGGTGGATGTGCGTTCTGCCGCCGAAAGCGTGGCCGCTGTGGTCAAGGGCTTTACCTGCCTTGATCCGCAACTGAGCGTGGCCGGAGTGATCTGCAACCGGGTGGGCTCAGCGCGCCATGCGGAGCTGATACGGGAGGCCATAGCCGGAATAGATGTGCCCTTACTTGGCTTTCTCCCACGCGAAGCGGCCATCAGCATCCCCTCGCGCCACCTGGGCCTGCACATGGGCGAGGAAAATCCGCTTGATCAGGCGGCCCTCGCCACCCTGGCCAATCTGGTGGAAGAACATCTGGACATGGCTCTGCTCCTGGATATTGCGGCCCAGGCGGGAAAAAACGCCAAGACCAGTGCAGACGAGCATAGTAACAAGCCTGATGTGGCAATACTTGCCGACAGGGCCAGTGCCAAGGCTGTACGCATCGGCTTGGCCAAAGACCCGGCCTTCTGCTTCTACTATGCCGATAATCTGGATATGCTGCATGCAGCCGGGGCCGAGTTGGTGCCCTTCAGCCCGCTTGCCGATACGGTACTGCCGCAGGATTTGCAGGGGCTGTACCTGGGCGGCGGTTATCCGGAACTGCATGCAACAAGGCTTGCGGCAAACAGCGCGATGCGTACTGCCATCAGGCGTTTTAGCGAGGCGGGCGGGCCGGTCTATGCGGAGTGCGGCGGCTTCATGTATCTGTGCGAAGATCTGCGCGATCTGGAAGGGCTTACGCATTCCATGTGCGGGGTTTTCCCTTTCCACTGCGCCATGAACGCCAAGCTCAGACGGCTGGGCTATCGCCATCCGCTGCAAAAACAGGCGAGCTTTTTCGGCCCGGCGGGGCTGCGCCTCTCCGGCCACGAATTCCACTACTCCAGCCTGGAACACCTTCCGCAGGAATCACAAAACAAGAAATCACACAACACGATTTGTGCCTGGCAATTGGATACAGGTCAGGAAGAAGGTTACCAGCGCAACAACACCTTGGCGGGCTATATCCACCTGCACTGGGGCCGGACGCCGCAGGCCCCGGCTGCTTTTGTTCATGCTTGCCAAACCTTTGCCTTATGAGGATACCATGGTGCAACTCCAGCACGTCGCTCCCCAGGATATCGAAGCCGAAAGCTTTCGCATCATCGAGGCGGAACTCGGCCCCAGCAAAACAGCGAGCTTCGCGCCACGCGAATTTCAGGTGCTGCGCCGCATCATCCACGCCACCGGCGATTTCGCCTTTGCCGACAACATCCGCTTTCATCCCCAGGCCATTGATGCGGGCCTTGAGGCCATCCGCGCCGGTAAGAACATCCTGGTGGATGTAAATATGGCGGCAAGCGGGGTCTCGACCGGCCTGCTCAGCCCCCATGGCGGCAAGGTGCTTTGCCGGCTGCATGAGCCCGAGACCGCCAGGTTGGCCCGCGAACTCGGCAGCACCCGCTCCGAGGCGGCCATCCTGCGCAGCCAGGACGACAACATCGGCATCGTGGCGGTGGGCAATGCGCCCACAGCTCTGCTCAAGGTAATGGCGCTCATTGACGAGGGCCGCTTCAAGCCGGATCTAGTGATCGGGGTACCGGTGGGCTTTGTCAATGCAGCTGAATCCAAGGAACTGCTGAGCAAGGTAGACTACCCCTTTATCACGGCGCTGGGCCGCAAGGGCGGCACCCCGGTGGCGGTGGCGGCGCTGAACGCCATCCTGCGCCTGGTTCAGATCTAAGATTGCATCAGGCTCTGTGCCCGATACGTGAGCAGCAAGAACGAAAAAAAGGCATTACGCAGCGGTTACACCACCGGGGCCTGCGCGGCTGCGGCGGCCAAGGCCGCGCTGCTGGTTTTGTGCGGCGGATCTGCGCCGGAGGCGGTGGAGATCCCCTTTCCCGACGGCTCCCGCCACCGTTTTGAGTTGTGCCGCTGCCGCAAACAGGGCGAGACCGTGCTTGCCTCGGTGGTGAAGGATGCGGGCGATGACCCGGATGTCACCAATGGCGCGGAGATCGGGGTGGAACTGCGCCGACTTCTGCCGGAAGACCAAGGCCCGAACCCGCAGAAAAACGGAACGATCCTCAGGGGAACCATTATCTTTGCCCAGGGACGGGGCGTGGGCCGCATCACCAAGCCGGGCCTGCCGCTTGCGGTGGGCGAACCCGCCATCAACCCGGTACCTCGCCGGATGATCACGGCCGCCTTGGACGAAGCCCTGGCCCCGCAAGAGCGCCCGCCTCTGGAAGTGCGGGTTTTTGTGGAAAACGGCGAGATCCTGGCCGAAAAAACCCTGAACCAGCGGCTGGGCATCATCGGCGGACTTTCCATTTTGGGCACCACCGGCATTGTGCGGCCCATATCGGCCAAGGCCTGGACAGATACCATCGAGGCCTCCATGGCCGTGGCCAGGGCCGCAGGCTTAAGCGAGGTAGTGCTCTCCACCGGGCGCACTTCGGAAGCAGCGGTGCAAGAGCAGTTGCAATTGCCCGAGGAGGCCCTGGTAATGATGGGCGATTATCTGCGCTACGCCCTTGAGGCAGCACACAAGCACGGCTTTAGTACCATTCACCTAGCGGCGATGTGGGCTAAGCTCGTCAAGGCGGCCCTGGGCGTGCCCCAAACCCATGTGCGCAACGGCGCGTTGGATGTGCGCGACGCAGCCGCCCTGCTGACTCATCTTGGTCTGCCTGCAGGAGAGCGCCCGCTTATGGAAGAGGCCAATACCGCGCGCCACATTTACGATCTGCTCCTGGAAGCGCGTCAGGATAATTTGATCCTGGCGGTAGCGAAAAAGGCCCAAGCCCAGGCAGAAGCTTGGTCCGGCCTGGCAGTCAATGTCTATCTGGTGGACGCGGAACAGAGGGTGGTGGTCCATGTCCCGCATTGAACTGATCGGTATCAGCGGCAGTAGTGGTCGTGGCGAAGGACTGAACCCAGAGCAGCGCGAGTTGATATCAGCCTGCGTACTGGTGGCCCATTCCCGCAGGCAGGAGCCGCTCCTGCAGGGAATGGCGATAGAGCGCGTACCGGTAACGCCGCTTATCGGGCTCTATCGCGCCATTGAAAGCGGCCTTACCAAGGGGAATGTAGCAGTGCTGGCCAGCGGCGATCCGCTTTTCTTCGGTATCGGCCGCAACCTGATTGAGCGTTTCGGGGCCGAACGGGTGCGGGTGCATCCGGCCCTGTCTGCCCTGCAACTGGCCTGCAGCCGCTTCAAAATCCCCTGGGATGATCTGGCCATTATCAGCCTGCATGGTCGCAGGGACGACCATCCGGCGGCTCGCATATTGCGGCATGAGCGGGTGCTCTGCTTCACCGATCAGGAGCATAGCCCGGACAGTTTGGCGCGCCACCTGATTGCAACCCTGGAATCGGTCGGCGACAGCGAGCGGCTTTTGGGCATGCGCATGCGGGTGGCCGAGAATCTCGGTTTAAGCGATGAACGCCTGAGCGAGGGCGGCCTTGTAGAAATGGCGAAAGCCGAATTCAGCCCGCTCAACATGGTGTTCTTTGAGCAGAGCCTTGGTTCTGCTTCGTTGCCGCAAGAGACCTTGCCACTTACATCATTGCCGATTTTTGGCCTGCAGGAAGGAGAAATCAGCCATTCCCGTAGCCTGATTACCAAGGATGAGGTGCGCGCGGCCAGTCTGCACCGGCTGCGCCTGCCTGCTCGCGGCGTGCTCTGGGATGTCGGCGGCGGCTCGGGCAGTGTTTCCCTTGAGGCTGCGCGGCTGAGCCCTGGGCTTGCCGTCTACACCATCGAAAAAAAATCGGAAGAGCAGGACAACATCCGCCGCAACATCAAGACCTATGCGGCCTATTCCATCCGCCTGATCACAGGCGAAGCACCAGGGGCCCTGGCGCATTTGCCCGCTCCGGACCGGGTCTTTATCGGCGGCAGCGGCAAGCGGCTTGAGGAAATCCTGCAGGTTGCCGCAAACCGCTTGCGGCCGGGCGGCCGTATCGTGGTCAACGCTGTTTTGGCAACAACCAGGGAGAGCGCCTGCCGCACTCTGGCAGAACTCGGCTTTCAGGTCGCCTGCAGCACCATCAGCGTGCAGCGCTACCAGTACCAAGAAGGCCAAGAAGACCAGGAAGAGGCCCAGCTTGAACCTACGGTACAATCCTTTAACCCCATCACCATTGTCACAGGGAGCATATGAGCACACAAACAAGCGCCGCGCCGCCGGGCCGGTTATACCTGGTCGGAGTCGGGCCGGGTGATCCGGAACTGATGACTGTCAAGGCAGTGCGCGCCCTTGAGCGCTGTCCGGTCTGGGCGGTGCCCACGGCCAGGGACGGCGGCAAGGGCGAGAGCAGCGCACTCTCTATTGCCCTTGGCATGGTACCGGCAAAAGACCGGGAAATCGTGCGCCTCTTTTTCCCCATGAAGCATGTCTTTCTGGAGAGTCAGGCTGACCCGGCCCTTGTCAGCGCCTGGCAGGAGGCGGCAGCCGCGGTGCTCTCCCGCCTGGACCAGGGCCTAGATGTGGCCTTCCCCACCCTGGGCGATCCGGGCATCTACTCCACCGCCTTTTACCTGCTCGGAGTTATCCAACAGATACGGCCGGATACCCGCATCAGCATCGTACCGGGCATCACCGCCATGTCGGCCTGCTCCGCGGGCCAGGCCCGGCCCCTTGCTCTAGGCAACGATGTGCTCGCCGTGGTGCCCGCCGCCTTTGAAGATGAGCGACTGCGCCGCATCCTCACCGATCTGGATGCCGTGGTTTTGATGAAGGTGCACAAGCGCATGGACAGCCTCATTGCCCTTTTAGAGGAGCTGGGTCTGGTTGACCAGGCAGTGCTGATTGAATGTGCAGGCCTGCCCGAAGAGCGTGTGTATACGGATATCCGCGCTGCCGGCGGCCGCAAGCTGCACTACTTCTCCACCATGCTCATCCGCAAAAAAAACCTGCAGGTGCAGCCATGAGCCAAACAGCACAGGCCCGACCGGCCACCATTTACTTTGTAGGCGCAGGCCCAGGCGATCCGGAACTGCTCACCCTCAAGGGCCGCCGCCTGCTGGACAGTGCCGATCTGGTGGTCTATGCGGGCAGCCTGGTCAACCCGGCACTTCTAGACGGCATCCGCGCCGAATGCCATGATAGCGCAGGCCTTGACCTAGCCGCCATCATGAACCTGATGATTCCGGCCGGCAGGGCAGGCAAACTGGTGGTGCGCCTGCACACCGGCGACCCGGCCATGTATGGGGCCATCCGCGAACAGATGCAGTGGCTGGAGCGGGAAGCGATCCCCTACCTCGTGGTGCCCGGAGTCAGCTCCGCCTTTGCCGCTGCCGCTGCCCTGCGCCGGGAATTGACCGTACCCGAGCAGACCCAGACCGTGATCCTCACCCGCCAGGCAGGCCGCACCCCGGTACCGGAGGCCGAAGCCCTACCTAGACTAGCCTCCATCGGCGCCAGCATGTGCATTTTTTTAAGCGTGGGCATGATGGAACAGGTGGTGGCCGATCTTCTGGCAGGCGGTTATGCGGCCACCACACCGGTGGCTGTGGTGGAAAAGGCAAGCTGGCCGGATGAGCGCATCCTGCGCGGCACCCTGGAGGACATTGCCGGCCTGGTGACTGAGGCCGGTATCCGCAAGACCGCCATGATCCTGGTCGGCCCGGCGCTTGATGACGCCGGCCAGAGCGCCTCCAGGCTCTATGCCGAAGATTTCTCCCATGGTTGCCGCTGAAACTACGGCACGGCGGCCGGTAAAAATCGCCATCCTCGCCCTGAGCGCGGGCGCGGTCAAGCTGGGCGCGCACTTGGCCAAGACCGTTCCGGCTGACTTCTACCCCTGCAAGGGAGAGCTCAGGCAGCGCTTTACCGCGCTTTGGCACAGCTATGACGCGCTCATCTGCATCATGGCAAGCGGTATCGTGGTGCGGCATATCGCCCCGCTTATGCAAGACAAACTACGCGACCCGGCAATTTTGGTGCTGGATGAGCGCGGCCGATTCGTCATCTCTTTACTCTCCGGCCACATGGGTGGCGCGAACAGGCTCGCCCAGAAAGTGGCCGCACTGTGCGGCGGTCAGGCAGTGATCACCACTGCCTCGGATGTGCTCGACCTGACCGCGCTTGATCTCTGGTGCGCATCTCTGGGTCTGCAGGCGGCCGATAAAAAGAGCTTTACCAGGGCCATGGGCCGCCTGGTGGATAAGGGTTCCCTACAACTGTGGAGCGATCTGCCCCTGCCGCCCCTGCCGCCGGATATCCGCCCGGCAGCAGGCCCTGATGAGGCGGATCTCCTCATCAGCCATGCTGTTTCAGTCCAAGCGCGGGCCGATGCGCAGATTAAGCCCGAGCCGGCCATCCTCCATCCGCAGGCCCTTTGCCTGGGCATAGGCTGCAACCGGGGCACAAGTAAGGAAGATATTGCCGAGGCGGTGCAAGAGACCCTGGCCCGGCATAATTTGGCGCGCCGGTCTGTGACAAGGCTTGCCAGCATCGACCTGAAGGCGGATGAAGAGGGGCTCCTCGCCTTTGCCGCCGGGGCAGAACTGCCGCTTGATTTTTTCAGCAAGGAGGCGCTCAACCAGGTGGAGGCGGTGCAGTATTCGGAGGCGGTTTTCCGCGCCACCGGGGCCAAAGGTGTGGCCGAACCCGCAGCCCTGCTCGCGGCCGGGCAGCAAGCCCGGCTTCTGGTGCCCAAGGAAAAATATGCGGATGTGACCGTTGCCGTGGCCTGCATGGCCTGGCCCTATCCCGCATCCGCTCAACCAGACAACGAAGACACACAAGATACGTAATGACAGCACACAATACGAAGAAGAACAAGGACGCAGGGATCGTGCGGGTGGTCGGCATCGGGCCGGGCGCGCTGGATCTGCTGGCGCCAAGGGCGTTGGCCGCCCTGCAAGGGGCAGAGGTAATTATAGGCTACCGCACCTACCTGGAACTGGTGGAGAGCTGCTTCAACCCCGAGGCCGAGGTGATTTCCTCGGCCATGATGCAGGAGATCGACCGCTGCCGCAAGGCCCTGGAACTGGCGCAAAACGGGCGCGATGTGGCCCTGGTCTGCGGCGGCGATCCCGGCATCTACGCCATGGCCGGGCTGGTCTTTGAGCTGGCTAAAAATCAGGCCAATACCTGCGCCATTGAAATCATTCCGGGCATTGCCGCGCTCAACGCCTGCGCAGCGGTGCTGGGCGCGCCGCTCATGCACGACTTTGCCGCCATCAGCCTCTCGGATCTGCTCACCCCCTGGGAGCTGATCGAAAAAAGGCTGGAGGCAGCGGCAGCGGCAGACTTCGTGACCGTACTCTACAATCCAAAGTCTAAAAAACGCACCAGCCAGATCGAGCGCGCCCAGGAAATTTTTCTCGTTCACCGGGATGCTGCTACACCGGTCGGCATAGTCCATGCCGCCGGCCGGGGGGATGAAAGCGTACAACTCCGCACCTTGGCAGACATGCTCAAAGCCGAGATCGGCATGCAGAGCACAGTCACCATCGGCAACTCGCAGACTTTTATCTGGCAGAACCGGATGGTTACTCCCAGGGGGTATGCGGGCAAGTACGAATTATAATTCCATTTCCATATCAAAGCCCTATCTGTGTCGGCTCTAGCAAATGCGCCTCGGAGTACTTGCATGTACACCTGCGCCGCATTTGCCTCGCCTCCTTGGTATATTCTTTGATCTGGAAACGGAATGAGACGGCAAGCTCTAATTTCTCCAGAATGAAAGCGGGGCTGTACGTCATGCCAAGACAGGCGGCTCTGGCCAAGTAGTGCCTTGATGCTTATCCCTATCAGGTATTCCGCACCCTGAACCGCGCAGCCACTACTGGAAATACTGGAAATGCGCGGCACCACACTTTGCCCGATGTACCGTCATGACCACTGCCCTTGCCCAGCCCGCAGTCAAACTCATTGTTCAGCGTCAGTTCTACACCTTTGCTTCGCCGCCGAACCCCATGCCGCTTGACAGCGGCGCAAGCCTCGGCCCCATTACCCTGGCCTACGAGACCCTGGGCACACTCAACAGCGAGGCGAGTAACGCGGTACTCATCCTGCACGCCTTTTCCGGCGACTCGCATGTGGCAGGCTATCTCAGCGAAAGCGACACCCGCCCGGGCTGGTGGGACACCATGGTTGGCCCAGGCAAGGCCATTGATACCAATATCTACTTCGTTATCTGCATCAATATCCTCGGCAGTTGCGCCGGTTCCACCGGGCCTGCCTCCATCAACCCGGCCACCGGCGATTTTTACGCCCTCAGCTTTCCCATGGTCACCATCGGCGACATGGTGCGGGCCCAGAAACACCTGATCGACCACCTCGGCATCAAGAAACTCATGGCCCTGATCGGCGGTTCGGTGGGCGGCATGCAGGTTCTGCAGTGGTGCGTGGCCTATCCGGAAATGGTGCGCTCGGCCATCCCGCTGGCCACCACCGGCCGCCATTCACCCCAGGCCATTGCCTTTAACGAGGTGGCGCGCCAGGCCATCATGGCCGATCCGGAGTGGAACATGGGCGACTATTACAACGGTCCCGGCCCCACCCACGGCCTGGCGGTGGCGCGCATGATCGGCCATGTCACCTATCTTTCCGATGAATCCATGCGGGAGAAGTTCGGCCGAAGGCTGCACCGCAGCAGCCTGTCTTTCAACTTCAGCGGCGATTTCGAGGTGGAGAGCTACCTGCACCACCAGGGTAAAAAATTTGTCGACCGCTTTGATGCCAACTCCCTGCTCTACATCACCAAGGCGGCGGATTACTTTGACCTGGTGCGCGAGGGCGGCAATCTGCTCATTAACCCGGCCCTGGCCGGAGTCTCTTTTCTGGTCATCTCCTTCAGTTCGGACTGGCTCTATCCCACCTACCAGTCCAGAGACATTGTTTCGGCCTTGAAGAAAAACGGCAGCGACGTCAGCTTCTGCGAAATCGAGGCCCAGTGGGGCCACGACGCTTTTTTATTGCCGAACGAGCGCCTGCATGGGCTGATCAGCGGTTTTCTTGAGCGGATCCATCATGAGTACTGTGTATAATCAAGACGCTCGCTCCCTGCGCTACGATCTGCAGGTAATCGCCTCCTGGATCGAGCCGGGCGCGCGGGTTTTAGACTTGGGCTGCGGCAACGGCGATCTGCTCGCCCATCTGAAAATCCACAAACAGGTACATGCCACCGGCATCGAACTCTCCGAGGAACGGGTGACGCACTGCATCAAGCGCGGGCTGACCGTACTCCAGGGCGATTTCTGTCAGGAAATCGGTGACTATCCGGACAACTGCTTTGACGTGGTCATCCTCAGCCATACCCTGCAGCAGATCCGCAACCCCAAGGAACTGCTCCTCGACATGCTGCGCATCGGCCGCCGGGTGATCGTCAGTTTCCCCAACTACGCCCATTGGCACATCCGCCTGCAGGTACTGTTCACGGGCCTGGCCCCGGTGAGCGACCAGCTCCCCTATGACTGGTACGACACCCCCAATATTCGCATCATCAGTATCAAGGATTTCCAGCACTTCATGCAACAGTTCGGCATGCGGGCGGTAAAGGAGCTGGCCATCAACACCCACCACCACGAAACCAGGGGCAATCAGGTGCGGTATCTGAAAAATTTGCGCGCCACCTACGGCATCATCATGCTGGAACTGGCGCAGGACACCGACAAGAGGAGATAAACCATGGGCTCAAAAGAGATGCTGGCCGGAACCTGCAATATCGACAGCAGCATCATCAGCCGCCTGGCAAACCCCATTCCCAAGACCGTAAGTGCGCTCAGCAAGGGCTTTAAGAGCGGCAAGTGGGCAAGCCACATCGAGCCGGTGCCGATCCCGCTCAAGCACGAGGTGGTCGGCCTGATTGATCAGGTGCAGCGCATCCTCTTTCCCGGTTTCTTCTCCGAGGCAATCCTCAGGCCGGACAATCTGGAATACTATCTGGGCCAGCAGGTGAGCCAGTTCTACGAGAGCCTGGCCACCCAAATCAGCGCCGCCATCCGCCACGACTGCTTCCGCCATGACCAGTCCTGCACCCTTTGCGGCGAGCGCAGCTACCAGATCGCGGCCACGGTCGTCGAGGCCCTGCCCGAAATTCGCAGCCTGCTGGAAACAGACATCGAGGCCACCCTTACCGGCGACCCGGCGGCTGCCAATTCGGATGAGGTCATCTTCAGCTATCCGGGCCTGTACGCCACCTGCATCTACCGGGTGGCGCACCTGCTCTGTGAACTGGAGGTGCCGCTCTTGCCCCGCATCATGAGCGAGCACGCCTACCACCGCACCGCCATCGATATCAACCCGGAGGCAAAGATCGGCTCCCACTTCTTCATCGACCATGGCGCAGGCGTGGTCATCGGCGCCACCACCAATATCGGCGACCGGGTACGCCTCTACCAGGGCGTAACCCTGGGTGCGCTCTCCTTGCCCAGGGATGCGGGCGAAAAACTGCGCAACACCAAGCGCCACCCCACCATCGAGGATGATGTCATCATCTACGCCAATACCACCATCTTGGGCGGCGAAACCGTGGTGGGCGCGCGTTCGGTCATAGGCGGCAACGTCTGGCTGATCAAGAGCGTGCCGCCCGACACCCAGGTGTTGTTGGAGCGGCACAAACTGGTCTACTTTGCCACAGAACAGAAGGAATCGGCATGAAGAGAAGCTATGCACTAAGTGATATAAGCAAGGCCACCGGTGAAACCCCGCTCATTGGCCTGAAGCGGCTGGGCCGGGACAAGAGTCTGCGCATACTGGTGAAGCTGGAGTCAATGAACCCGCTCGGCAGCGTCAAGGATCGCATTGCCGTGGCCATGATCGATGCCGCCGAACAGCAAGGCCTGCTCAAGCCGGGCATGAACGTGATCGAGCCCACCAGCGGCAACACCGGCATTGGCCTGGCCTTTGTCTGCGCCAGTCGTGGCTATAAGCTCACCCTGACCATGCCCGAGAGCATGAGCCTTGAGCGGCGCAAACTCCTGGCCCATCTGGGCGCGGAACTGGTGTTGACCCCTGCGGTCGAAGGCATGCGCGGGGCCATCCATAAAGCCGAAACCCTGCAGCGCGAGCGGCCCGGCTCCTGGATTCCCAACCAGTTCAGTAATCCCGCCAATCCGGCCATTCACCGCGCCACTACCGGCCCGGAAATATGGCGGCAATGTGGCGGCAAGGTGCATGCCCTGGTATCGGGCGTAGGCACCGGCGGCACCGTTACCGGCGCGGGCGCTTATCTCAAGGAGATGGATGCAGATATCCGCGTGATCGCGGTGGAACCAAGCGCCTCACCGGTGCTTTCCGGCGGCAAGCCTGGTGTCCATGCCATTCAGGGTATTGGCGCGGGCTTTGTGCCCGAGGTGCTGGATAGAAACGTTTTGGATAGAATTATCCAAATCAGTAATGACGAAGCCTTGGAGACTGCCCGCAAACTGGCCGGAGAGGAAGGCATCCTCTGCGGCATTTCCGGCGGCGCGGCCCTGGCAGCGGCGCTCAAGCTGGGCGAAGAGGCATCTGCTGCGGCAACAGAGCAGGTAATTGTGGTGATCCTGCCCGACAGCGGCGAGCGCTATTTGAGTACGGCTTTATTGGAGCAGTAATTCCAGTTTTTAGTAACGCCAATTCTATTCAAAACCCTGCCTGTACCGGCTTCAGTATCGGCCTAAAAAAGAACAGGGTCGGTTCTTTTACACGATACGGAGCCGACACGAAAAGGGCTTGGGCTTGGCAATGGCATAATATCCACTGGTCAAAGAAAGCCGCTGCCCACGGTGAAAACGGCTTCAACGCCTCCCCCGGCACTCTTGTGCAGTTCAATGCTGCCGCCATGGAGGATGGCCACCTGCTGGACAAAATTAAGACCCAGGCCAGTGCTTTTCTTGCCCGTATCCGGGCGTTGCAGTGAGAAAAACTTTTCAAAAATTCGTTCTCTCGCAAAGGCGGGGATGCCCGGCCCCTGATCTTTTATCCGAATACTCGCAATTTCACCGTCTTGCTTTGCGTTGATACCGACAAGGCCCTGGTTCGGGCTGAATTCAATGGCGTTTTGCAGGATATTGGCCAGGGCCTGGTGCAAGAGAAAAGGGTCGCCTACAATCCGGCACTGCTCGTCAATACTGTTTTCAATGCCGAGTTTTTTCTTACAAATAAGCGGTTCCTTTTCTTCCAGTACTGTGCGAACTAGGGCTGCCAGGGCAATGGTTTCCTGCTTGTGCAGGTGTTTAGTGTTTTCAAGCGCGGCAAGCTCCAGCATGCGCTCGACAATCTCCTGCATGCGTTTGGACTGATCCTGAATATTGACCAGGAAACGGTGGCGCTGCTCTTCCTCCATGGGGCCGTCCAGCAGTTCGGCCGCACCGGCAATCGCCGATAAAGGACTCTTCAACTCGTGGGTCAGGTGTTCCACATAGCATTCCACGTACTGCTTGCCTTCCAAGGCCTCCTGCATGTCTGCAAAAGCGCGGCCCATCTCGCCAAGCTCGCTGTTATCCAGCCGGGGAAAGGGCACGGGGCGGTTGTCACGGATGCCCAGGGCATAGCGGGTCAGCCGTTTGATAGGGCGAGTTATCCAGTACGCCACCAGAAAGCTCAATACCGCAGCCGCAAGCAAGGACAAGCCCGCCATGGCCAGAATGCGGTAGCGCGCCTTGGCGATAAAATAGAGGATATTGGTGGTGGGCTTGCTCACGCTCAACACGCCCACAATGGCGCCATTCATATAAATCGGCGCAGCCACGTACAGTTCGGATGAATTGGAATCTACGCTATCGCGGCGAGTCGTGCGCGCGCCATACTTACCTTGCAAAGTGTAGGCCACATCAAGCCACCGGCTGAAATCCCGACCTATGTTGGCTGGATCTTTAGAATCAAAAAGAACCATGCCCTTTTGATCGGTACTGTACACACGGATATCCACGTGGGTTTTGTGCAAATCATAAATACGGGCGGACAGGGCACGGTCATAGATCCTTGCAAACATGGCCCGCCAGCGCTCTTCCGGAAAACGGCCCGCGGCTAGGTCATCTTCTGCCTGGGCCGCCAGAATATTGGCAAAATCAACCAGCGGATCTTCCACGCCCTCGCGGTAGCGGGTATCCAGATCGTCAATAAGCAGGTTGAAGGGAACGATCAGGCAAAGCAGGAAGATGGCCAAATACGCCAGAAAGATGCGGATGCCTATTTTCATGGTTCCAGAGCGAGCGCATAGCCGACGCCCCGGTGGGTGACAATGGGCTCCGCGTCCGGGGCGATGCTTTTGAGTTTTGCGCGGATATTTTTAATATGCGTATCCACGGTACGATCCATGCTGGCCTCTGGTTCATCCCAGGCCTGCTGCATGAGCTGATCGCGTGTGTAGACATGGCCGGGATGCTGCAGCAGCACCAACAGCAGGTTGTATTCGTAGCGCGAAAGCTCAAGCAAAACGCCGCAGTAAGAGATTTGCCTTTTGCCTTGGTCAAGCCGCCAGGGTGATGTCGACGGTCCTTCCAGCGGCGCCGCCTGCGAGGACGCCGCCGCCCCTGCCCCGCTGCGCCGCAGCACCGCCTTAACCCGGGCAGCCAACTCACGCGGACTAAAGGGCTTGACCACATAATCATCAGCCCCTATCTCAAGGCCCAATACACGATCAATCTCGCCGGCCCGGGCCGTGAGCAAAATAACAGGCACCTGCGAACGCTCGCGGATGCGTTTGAGCAAGTCCATGCCGCTGATATCCGGCAGGCCGATATCCAGCACAATTAAATCAACCTCTTCCCCAGCGGCCAGTAGGTCCAAAACCGGCAGACCGCAATGGAGCACACGGGTGCGGCATGCCTCGGCCGCAAGCACGAACTCGATGGCATCGGTAATGGCCGGTTCGTCTTCAACAATGACAATGCAGGGCTTCACTGTGGCTATCTCGTTGTTGGACTGTACACTTCACCGCAAGGAGTTATCCTTTCGCAGTTCCTTGGCCAAAACATACTCCCTGCGCGCCAGGGAAGCTCCAAGAAATTCCTTGAGGATGGGGCCCCTGTGTTCCGGATGTGCCGGGCGCAGACGAAAGAGGAACTCGGCTATCTCATGAAACCAGACCCTGCGGCCGATTTTGGTATACCAGCGCATGGCATGGCGAAAGGCGGCATCCGGATGCAGCAGCAGCCGAAAAATACTCTTAGGCCTGATCTGCATCAAGACCTCAATCGCCTTAAACCAGGCGAAAACCCGCCAGACCGGCATTCCGGGCGTGGCCAGCACCTGGTGTTTATAATCCCACAGGCGGGTATCGCTTTGCACCACCCGGCGCTCCTCAACCGTCCTGTAAAAGGGCGTCCAGCGGTGGGGCGTTGCATACATCAGGTTGATCTGGTCAGGATCATACTGCAGCAGACTACGCAGCGTGGTGAGATACGTTTTGTCTGCCTCTTCCTTAAAACCAACTACCAGGGTGGCCATGGAGATAATGTCGTGCCTGCGCAGAAGCGCTATAGCCTGCTGATCCACAGAGGGTTGCGCGCCCTTGCGAATAAGGCGCAGGGTCTTTTCATCATAGCTTTCAATACCTAAAAGAAAGCGAATCAGACCCGCTTTTTTGTAGAGGTGGAGTGTGTCGCGGTCGCGCACGATATCACCGGCGCGGGTGGAAGCAACCAGGGTGAGCGGCACCTGTTCCGCAATCAGGGCCTCCAGAAAACGCCGCCAGGCCTGCTGAGAACCTGTGGGCAGTTCGTCGGCAAAATTGATCAACTCAACCCCGTGTTCGCGGTAGAGCCGCGCCAGTTCGCCTGCAAAGCGGACAGGATCATGACAACGCCACTTTGTCCAGAAACCGCGCTGACCACAGTAGCTGCACTGGTGCGGGCAGCCCCGCGAAAACTGGACCACCACCGCCCGCTTGCCGCCCCAGTAGGAATAGTCGCGGTGATCAATCAACTCCCAGCCCACCCGGTAGGCATCCAAATCGGCAATAGGCTCGGCTGCCGGTGTGGCGGTAATCTTGCCGTCCAGCCAGTAGGCAATGCCGCATATTTCACGGCATGCCCCACCCTGTGCAAGGGCCTGCACCAGCAGCCGGGTGGTGCGTTCTCCCTCACCCCGTACAATATAGTCAATCTCCGGACTTTCCTGCAAAACGGCGTCCCAATGGTAGCTGGGATATACACCGCCGTACACAATGCGGGCGGCAGGCAAGGTCTTTTTGATCAGGCGGCACAGTTTCGCCACAGTCACATGCACGGAACTGGAGCCCGAGTGGCCAAGCAAGATCAGATCCGGCTGTTCTACCTGCACTTGGCGGATAATGTCTGCGCAGGAAAGGTTTATTCTGTCGGCGTCGATCAGTTTCACCGCATGGCCCGCATTCACAAGCGGCCCGCCCACACACAATAAACCAAGCGGAGGCAGATGTTCTCCTGCCAGGCGGCTGCCTATGGCGGTGTGGGGCGGATGAATCAGCAGTATCTTCATGGTCGCCTCTCTTAGCTTAACTTAGCTTGACCGCGCCTGGTCTGGAGTATTGAGGACGGTAGGCTCTCATCTTCGTCATCCGCCTCCACAGCGAGATGATGCCAGTCGATATTTCTGGTGATGTACATAATCGCGGCGAGCACGGCCAGCAAACCGCCGCTGCCCAGCACCAGGGCATAGTCTTCCAGTTGCAGCACCACAAAGAGAAAGGAGTGCATGGCCGCCAGAATGCCGGCAATCGACCAGGCAAAACGGCGGCTGCCCAGTATGCCCTTGGAATACAGGGCAATCAAAAGGGTGATTGCCGCAGCAGCCGTGAGATAGGCTCCGTTAAAGGAAAAATGCTCTGATAAAGAAAGCAAAAGCACATAGAAGAGCAGAATCGCCAGGCCGATAAGTACATACTGGATAACGTGGAAGCGGTAGCCGCTGGTGATTTCCGCAATAAAAAAGGCGGCAAAGGTGCAAACAATGAACATGACGGCATATTTCGCCACCCGTGTGGTTTTCTGATACAGGTCTGCCGTGACAATCAGCTTCAAACCGAAGGCGGAGTCCTGCACCTGGTACTGGTCTCCCTCCCACATCTGCGGATAACTGCGGTTGAGATTGAGCACCTTCCACGAGGCGGTAAAGCCCTTGGCGTTCACCGTCCGGCTCTCGGGCAGAAAAGCGCCGTTAAAGCCGGGTGATGGCCAGGTGGACGCCAGTTGCACGGTATTGCTTTCCGCCAGAGGAATGAAGTTGAGTTCTTCGCTCCCGTTCAAATTGAGACTAAAGGAAAAGGTATTTTTCTGATCCGCTAGAATCGCGCCTGTGAATGCGCCCACCCCGGTCTCGGCCAAATCCTTGCTTTTCAGGCCTGGTTTGCAGGCATGGCTTTGCTCGTTGAAGGTGACGACAATGCTGGCTCGCACTCCGCGTAGATCGGCAATACCGACCGAGAAAAAGGCTTTGTCCCATAGAAAATTGCCCGGCTCGATATTCATATCGCTCAGAGGAGGCAGAACGAAGGAACCGCTAAACTGGAGTTGGGCATTGTAGAGCACGGTTTCGTAGATGCCCCGGTAGCGCTTTTCAGGGGTGATCGTGCCGCTGATATTCAAGGTTTCCGGCAGGATATGAAACAGTTTCGTGGTCTTTTTTTCCTTGCCCTCACTGTCCTGAAAATAGACGAGATAGGGTACGCTGATAAAGGGCCCGCTCAGGGTTTGGCTGTTGCCCCACTTGCCGTTTAGTTCGTGGACAACGCCGTTTCGCCGCTGCTCCCGCTCCTTGATGAGCGACTTGATCATTGCGCCGGGAATAAGCAGCACCAAAACCAGGATGCCGATGCTCATGACCTTGATGGTCGCCGAGTTACTGAGCCAGCCGGAGGCCCGCTCGATAGTGCCCTGCACGCTCATGGGATACTCCTGTGAATAGGGTGGATACGCGAGAGCAGGTTTTGCTCTCCTGTGCGCATACCCTACAGGTCCTGTGTGAACCCAGTATGAAGTGCGGATGAAAAGACGCGGATATCTTGGTGAAGAGTGGGCTGCTTTTTAGATCAGCAACACTCTTGGTGAGCAAACTGCGGTGGGGTTTGCGTGCGAAAAAGGTCTGCGCCAAGGTTTATGTGCATAATGTGCATAACCACGGCGCAGATGCTGCGAGTCGGCTAACGATGAGCGATGTGTCGGCCGATGCGGTGCGTATATTACTTGGGGATAATGCTTTGTTGGAGCAGTGGAATCACTCCATGGGGTCGTCGGCAATTTTAACCAGTTGTTTGCCGATATTGCTGCCGGCGAACTGGCCCAGGGCCGCATCCGGCACAGAGTCAATGCCCTCGGCCACGGTGAGGATTTCCTTGATCTGCCCTGCCTTGAGCCAAGTTGCCAGCCGTGCCACACCTTCGCCGAAACGGCCAACCCGGTCAAAGTAAAAAAACCCGGCCATGGTGCAGCCCTGGATGGCCAGCATCAGATGATTGTGCAGCCCGGCAGCAGGCGCATTGTAGCCGGAGATGCCGCCGCAAATCACGATGCGACCTCCCCGGGCCATATTGGCGAGAGCGCTGTCCAAAATGGCTCCGCCCACATTGTCGAAGAAAACATCAATACCGTTGGGGCACAGGGCCTGCAGGCGGCTGGCCACATCTTCTTTTTTATAGTCAATCGTGGCGGCAAAGCCGAGTTCACGGGTGAGCAGAGCACATTTTTCCGGCCCGCCGGCAATGCCGATCACCCTGGCACCGGCAATGCGGCCAAGCTGGCCCGCCACCGTGCCGATAGCGCCAGCTGCGCCCGATACCACCATGGTGTCGCCCAATTTGGGTTTGCCGATATCGGCCACGCCGAAATAGGCGCAGAGCCCGGTCATGCCCAGGGTAGCTAGGCCCGAGGCGAGCGGAAAACCTTCGGGTATGCGCTGCAGCGGCGTCCCGGTCAGATCGAGGCTTCCGCTTGCGACATAATCGGCCCACTCAAGAAAACCGGTCACTGCCTCGCCTTCTTTAAAATCCGGATGACGCGAAGCCACCACCCGCCCAGCTACCCCGCCCCGCATGGGGCTGCCGATGGGTATGGCGGAAAAGCGCTCGCCCAGCCCCTTCACCCAGGCATGGTTCATGGGATCGCAGGAAAAATAGACGTTACGGATCAAAACCTCGCCCTCCTGCAGGGTTGGAATCTCCGCCTCCCGGTAGGCAAACTGTTCGCGGCTCAAGGCCATGCCCTCGCCACCGGCTACATCGGCTACACACCACTGTCTGTTGATCTCTGCCATTTTTCACACCCTTACATTGTATTTATTTTACGTGAATACATATGGTTAGAGTAAAACCACTTTGACGCGAAACTGCAATCACTGCACCCTGGGCAGATCCGCCCATCTGGTCGTATAGGCCGGGGAAAGATGTTGCCGCCGCATGGCCCATGTCGGGTTCAAACCGCTTGCCGCCAGATGCACCCGGCCCACCTCCCGGTTGACGGTGTCGATTGCGGCCATCAGGCGAGTATTGTCGCGCTGGGGCGCATCGAAAAAATGATCCTACCCGTTCTGAGTGGACACAGAGTTAAGCACTTTTGAGAGCCTCAAATACCATGGG
>JAUNUN010000098.1 GCA_030538155.1 bacterium | reverse complement strand
TTTGCCCTTAAAATTTACGGGGTTTGCGAACATATTGACATGGCAGGAAAGTTCAATGTATAAGAGGAGTTAGGCCGGGTCGCCAATGGAGCCCCACCGGATTTACCAACAATTTCGTGGTGTTGGCGATCCGGTTCCCCGCTGAGGGGATTAAGACATCACCATATGCGTGGCACCCGAGCAGATAACTTCATTTGTTGACGATCCGGTTCCCCGCTGAGGGGATTAAGACCTGTTTTGCCGACGCAACCAGGCTTCTCTAGTGCGTCTGCGTTGGCGATCCGGTTCCCCGCTGAGGGGATTAAGACGCAATTGCCAAAATTTGAAAAGCCCCCCAGACAACGTTGGCGATCCGGTTCCCCGCTGAGGGGATTGAAAGAGATGGCAGCACTCAGGTTCTGAGCACTGCCATCTCTCTTTGTACTGATTCAACCTTCCTTTTGCCGGTCTATCCGGCAGCCCTGCCCTCACTCTCTTCTGCCTGTATTTTTCTTCCCCGCTTGCGCTGATATGACGCCTGGCCACAGGTGAAGCGCGCTTTTCCGTTTTTCCATCATTCCTCCTGTCACCACAGCTGCCCGCGGCACGATTAAAGCAGTATGCCGTGCGACTGATGCAGCCGGTTGCATGCGACAAAACGCTTCACAGCTGCGGCAAGCTGTCACAGCAGGGTAGCCGTCTCAGACAAAAGAATCAGGAAGGCCGAAAAAGAGACGGAGCCATTTCAGCCAGTTCGCCTTGGGCGTTCGGCACAATTTTTCCTCAATCCGTCAACTTTTCAGCATGTGGGCGACTATTAAGCCAGGAAGGCTGGGACCTGGATCAACAGGAGCCAAGCCTTCCGGATGTCGATCAAGAAACGACAGGAGGTGATTACGAATCGCTAAATGACAAAATACTCTTGCCGGGTTCAGAAACACGGCCGAGGAAGTGGCGCCTGGGAACAGAAAGCCACCCTGTTGCTGCTGGGCACTTACTACCGCAACAGCTTCCATCCTCTAACAACAGGGAACGCAGCCATGACCAGAACCGCGAGTTTGCTGTCCTTTTTACCGGTGGAATTGATTCCTCTGATGCTTGTGTTGGGAGGAGGGCTGCTGATCATCGGCCTGCGACGGGCGGCGATGACCCTCTTTACCCTTAGCGCGCTCATGATTTTTCTGCCGCCGGTGGTGGAAGCTGTGCTCAATGAATTGCCTGAATGGATACTTATCCCGGTAATGCTCTTTGCTCTGGTCAATATGGTGGTCTTTGGTCTCACCTTACTCGTTGGCCCCAGGGCTTGGAATGAAGCGAAAGCCATGATGATTGCCAAAGGCATGATTTGGTGCTTGGGGCTGCCCTTCCGCCTTATTGCTGGCATGTGGCGAGTGCTGTTCCGGCGGTAATTCGAGAAAATATCCCTTTGGTGGAGCAAGGAGATTCTATGAAAGTGTATTCAAAGCTTGTGCGTATCCTGATTCTGGTCTGCTGCTTGAACTGGATTGCTCCAGCAACGGCCGAGTCTAGTCCGCTCTTCAGTGCGGTCCGCAAAACCATGGCTGGTAAAAGTGCGGCGGACGCCCGCAAAAAGGCTTTACAGAAAAAAGTGCTTGCCCATAAGGCAGTACGTCAACACAAGCAGGGAAAAATTTCCGCCAAGGAAAAAAACCAGGCCATTAGAGACTGGGATTCAGCCCGTGACAAGACACTGGCTGACAAAGCCATGCAGAAACCCAGAACCGTATCCCGATACACAAACCAACAACAGGCCAAAAGAGAAATGGCAGGCGGTATCGCACCGGGTAGCCACATGACTTCAGCCCCTGTCGGTCCGGGCAGGCCAATGACCAGGGAAACGGCCAAAAAAACCTATGGCTTGGGAACAGAACCCGATACCAGGCTGATAATCACTATCCCCAAAGGACAACCGGTGCGAAAGGGGAAAGTTATTGCAGGTAAGCCCGGAGTTGGAGAGATTACTTCCCCAAAGAGGATTCCTCCTCACCACATCAGGGAAATGCGTCCTGTTCCGCGCGGGAAAAGTTCTAAAAGTTCTAATTAAACCGTACGCCGGATACCCTTGCAGCGGGAGCATGTGGGAATCTGGCGAGCTTGGGAATAGTGCATCTGCCTGAGCATAAAGGATTTTTCAGGAGAGATTATGAAAAGCAAAAAGAAGTCCCCCCCCTTGATTTCCATCTTGAACCGCCCCGGTATTGTGGGAGGCAGTTTTGGTTTGAGTCAGGCAGGGCAGCC
>JAUNUN010000047.1:2180-19768 GCA_030538155.1 bacterium | reverse complement strand
TATAAGAATCAAGGGGCAGTAATTTTCTATTGACACTGTCAACCATATCAACAGTATAATGGTGCTGCCCTGATATTCCGCAATATGCAGGAGTCTGTACGATATTGTTTGACGAGCAAATTTCTCCTGCCTGTTTTTTTATGCTGGAAGCGTAGAACAGGGCCGGAGGATGCACACAGACAAAAAGCCCCTTTTCTTGCCGCAAATGCAACAGGAAAAGAGGCTTTTGCTCTTTTGTTCCAGCTCAGAAAGCTACTGAGCCCTGCCGGCTGAGCCGGCCTCCCTTAAAACGGTCTCAGCACCCAACTGCCGCAGGGCAGGTGGCGGCGCAGAAACCGCAGACCAAGGACGCTGCCGTCATACCCCTCCTGCATCCCTCATGGCGGAGAGCGCACCGCAGGGAAAAAAGACCTCATCAGCGCGTCGTAAAGCCAAACGGCACATACGCGCTCTTTCAAATATATGAAGACAAATAAAGATGTTATTCCTCTTCTAGATCAACGGAAATGTATCAAGGAGGCGAGGTAAGCGTGACGCAGGCGTACGCAGGTACGTCCTGCGAGCATTTGCTGGAGCCGACATAGGTAGGGTTTTGATATGGAAATGGAATAGACCGGCAACTCAGGTTGCCGGGGTGAGACAGGGGCAAACGGGGTTCGCGCTAGGGATGCTCCGCCCAGGGGAAGGCGAAAAAGAGGTGGGCGCGAAGGGTGAAAAACCGTAAAAGAAAAGCAGCAAACGGAATGCAGCTAGTGGAAAAACGCTGCTCTTTCAAAGGCTACAAACACCTCTAAGCGGTAGACCTGTGTGGAATGAAGGTGTGATCAACCAAAAAAGCGTGGGATCAGGCGCTAGGCGTTATTATCCGTTTTCTCGTTTTCGATGGACTTGGGTTTGTCCTCGCTTTTAGTGGCTTCCTTGAAGTTTTTGATGCCCTTGCCGATACCGCTGCCGATCTCCGGCAGTTTGCCGGCGCCGAAAATAATAACGATGATAACTAGGATGATTACCAGTTCGGGCATGCCTAAACCAAACATATTGTCACCTCGTGGGAGTGGGTTACGTACGCTAAAACGAGCCTAGCATAGCATTATTGAGAAGAGCCTGTCAATCGGCAAGAAAAAATCATCGTTATCTATCTCTGCTGCAAAGTGGCATAGGGATGTACGCCGGGCAGCTTTATTGCAGAGGGCCGCGGCGCCAAGGGCCGGTGGAAGATTGCCGTTATTGACCGTGTTGCTGTTTGGCAATGGCCGCAGCCAGGGCATTGGCCTCCTGCATGATGGCGGCTTCATCCAGGCTGAGCAGTTTACGATCCTGCATAAGGAGGCGGCCATTGACCATGGAGTGGAGCACATCACTGCCCTTGACCGCATAGACCAGGTGCGAAACCGGGTTGTAGAGCGGGGTCAGATGCGGCTGATTGAGGTCGATGACAATGCAGTCCGCCTTCTTCCCAACCGCTAGGCTGCCGATGTGCTGCTCAGCGCCAAGCACCCCGGCTCCACCCAAAGTGGCGCAGTGCAGGGCTTCCTGGGCTGAAACCGGCAGGGGGTCGCGGCGTCTGGCCTTGTGGATTTTGGCCATAGAGTTCATTTCAGAAAACATATCCACTGTGTTGTTGGAAGCGCTGCCATCCGTGGCCAGGCCCACGCACACCCCGGCGGCCAGGAGCGCATCTGCAGGCGCGATGCCTGAGCCCAACTTCATGTTGGACTGCGGGCAGTGCGCTACCTTGACTCCACGCTTTGCCAAGAGGACGATTTCCTCTTCATCCAGAACCACGCAGTGGGCGGCCACCAGGTTCGGGCCCAGGATGCCGAGTTGTTCCAGGTGTTGCACCGGGCTCAGGCCGTAGCGCTCCCGACAGGTACGGTCTTCTTCCTCGTTTTCCGCCAGATGAATTGCCAGGCGCAGGTTTTCCCTGCTCGCCATCTCAGCCATCCGTTTCAGCAGGCTGGGCGCGCAGGTATAGACCGCATGCGCCACCGCCGTCATGCTGATCAGCGGATGCTCGCGGTAGCGTTCTATCAGTTCACGGCTCAGGACAAGGCCGTTTTCGAGCTCGCCATAACTGGGCGAGGGGAAATCGTAGATGGCCTCACCCAGCCAGGCACGCATACCCGACTCTTCCACTGCCTCGGCCACGGCCCCGGCAAAGAGGTACATATCGCAAAAGGAGGTGGTGCCCGAGCGGATCATCTCGCAGAGCGAGAGCAGGGTGCCGGTGCGCACCATATCGGCGGTAAGGGTGGCCTCAACCGGGAAGATGTATTCGGTGAGCCACTGCATCAGGGGTAGGTCATCGGCAAGTCCGCGAAAAAGCGCCATGGCCGCGTGGGTATGCACATTGACCAGGCCCGGCATGATCAGACCATGGGGGCTATGCAGACGGGCTGCCTCGGGATAGCGAGCCAGTAGTTCCTTGCCGGCGCCAAGCGCGCGGATGCTGTCACCTTCAATCAGGAGTGCGCCCTCTTCAATAAGGGGCTCTTCCTCCTCCATGGTGAGCAGATAGCGGCCGCTGAGCAGGGTTTGTGCAGGTACTGTCATAGGGCAAGCGAGGCGAGAAAATGCAGGATGAGCTGCCTGAGCCGGGGCTGGGCCGCCTGGGCCGCAGCCACAATGTCTTCAATGCGGATAGGCGTAAAATTATCCGGATCGTTCACATTGGCCACCACTGAGAGTGCGGTCACGCGCAGACCTGCATGCAGGGCAGTAAGCGCCTCCGGCACTGACGACATGCCCACCGCATCTGCGCCGATCAGCCGTAAATAGCGGGTCTCCGCCGGTGTTTCCAGGCTGGGACCGGGCACGCAGACATAGGTGCCGCTTGTCACCTCGGTAAAGCACAGGGCAGCGGCGCTTTCCATAAGCAGGTGGCGCAAATGTTTGTCATAGGGCTGGGAGCAGTCGGGGAAACGCTCACCCCAGGCCTCCACATTGGGGCCGCGCAGGGGATTGTCGGGCAGGAGGTTGAGGTGGTCTGCCACCACCATGATGCTGCCGGGCCGGTAAGAGGGATTGAGGCCGCCGCTTGCATTGGTGATGAGCGCAACCTTTGCGCCCAGCCGCGACAGAACCCGGATAGGGAAACCCACGCGGCGGGCGCTGTATCCCTCATACCAATGGAAGCGGCCCTGCAGGATGGCTGTTTGCTTGCCCGCAAGGCGACCCACGATCAAATTGCCGCTGTGGCTGGTAACCGTGGTCTTGGGAAAGTGGGGCAGCTCGGTATAGGGAAAAATCGAGGGCTGATCCATGGCAGCGGCCAGATCGCCCAGGCCGGTACCCAGTTGGATGGCCAGGTCAAGCGGAGCGGATAAACGCTTGGCCAGATAGGCGGCGCATTCTTCTACCTGTTGCCGGTAGGCGTCCATGTTGTCCTGATCGATCGTGGTCATTGTGTCCCTGAAAACCCTGTTCTTTCGTGTTACGTGCTCAGGGCATGGGCCGCGATAAAGCGCCGTACCTCATCCACCTCGGCATTGAGGATCTCACAGCGGCTTTCCCGTTTGGTAAGATCAATAAGTGCCGGCGGCAGGGGCGGCTCATTGCCGATGGCCCTGGTTACGGCCGCACCGAATTTGGCCGGATGGGCCGTGGCCAGGCAGACCACAGGCCGGGAACTGCTCTTGCATGCCATGGCGGCCCTGACCCCGACGGCGGTGTGCGGATCGAGCAGATAGCCGTGCTCCTGATGAAACTTGGCAATAGTGGTGATGGTCTCCTCTTCTGAAACCGAATGGGAGACCATGTCCTGGGCGGTGCGCTCGCGGAAGCGGGACAAATCCAGTCTGCCGTTCTGGGCAAACTGTTCCATGTCCGCCCGCACCGGCTCACCTTTGCCCTCGTGCAAATAAAAGAGATAGCGTTCGAAGTTGGAAGCTATCTGGATATCCATTGACGGGCTGCTGGTGGCAATGACCTGACCCTTGGAGTAATCGCCCTTGAGCACAAAACGGGTGAGCAGGTCATTGGCATTGGTGGCCAGAATCAGGGTGTGCAGGCAACCCTTGGGCAGGAGCTGCTTGGCAATATAGCCGGCGAAGATGTCACCGAAATTACCGGTAGGCACGGAGAAATCCACGCTGTCATGCCCGTTTTTGCGCAGCTTCAGATAGGCGTAGACATAGTACACCACTTGGGCCAAAACCCGGGCCCAGTTGATGGAGTTGACTGCACCCAAGCGGTACTGATCGCGGAAGGCAAGATCGTTGAAGATGGCCTTGACTATGCCCTGGGCATCATCAAAGGTGCCGCGTACCGCGATGTTGAACACATTGGCATCCAAAACCGTGGTCATCTGCAGGGCCTGGAGTGGGCTGGTGCGGCCATGCGGATGAAGGATGAAGATATTGATACCCTTCTTGCCGCGCACCCCGGCAATGGCCGCGCTGCCCGTATCGCCGGAGGTGGCTCCAAGGATGTTCATGAAGCCGCCCTGTTCATCCAGGATGTAGGAAAACAGGTTACCGAGGAGCTGCAAGGCCACATCCTTGAAGGCCAGGGTAGGGCCGTGGAACAGTTCCAGGATGTAGAGCTCGCCCTCGCGACGCAGCGGCGTAACCTGGGGATGATCAAAACGGGCGTAGGCCTGGTCGATCAGCTCTTCCAGATCGCGTACAGGAATGTCGTCTATGAACAGGGAGAGGACTTCAAGGGCGAGCTGCTGGTAGCTCAGGCCCTGCCAGCGGGCAAGGGTAGCGCTCTCCACGGAGGGCAGACGCTCGGGCAGGAGCAGGCCGCCATCCCTGGCCAGGCCCATCATGACCGCTTCTTTAAAGGGCAAAGGGGCGATACCGCCCCGGGTGCTGATGTATCGCATGGCAAGCCTTCCCGCCGGACAGCCTGCGAGCAGGGGCGCGGCAGGTGAAGATGGTATGGGTAAGGTTAAAACCTGGTTCTTGGTGCGGGTCTGGTTGGCGGCTGGTCTGGAATGGGGATATTCAGTTCCAGTACCTCGCAATCATCTTTTCTGTCCAGCGAGAGGTTGATCTGATCTTCGCTGATCTGAATGTATTTGCGCACCACTTCCAGGATATCTTTCTGCAACTGGGGCAAAAAGTCGGGAGACGAGGGGCGTCGCCCCCCGTGCGCCACAATGATCTGCAGACGCTCCTTGGCGATTGCAGCCGAGGTCGGCTCCTTTTTGCGAAAAATAGAGAACAGGCTCATATCACTCCTTTCCAAAAATTCTGGAGAGAATTCCTTTTTTTGGGGCGTCCAGGAAGCGGTGGGGCCGGTCCTGGCCGAGGAACCTGTCAACAATATCAAAATAGGCCTCGCCCGCGTCGTTCTCCTCGCACAGGGTAATGGGAACGCCCGCGTTGGAGGCGATGAGCACGGATTTGGATTCCGGCACCACCCCCAAAAAGGGAATGGCCAGCACTTCCTGAATGTCTTCGGCGCTGAGCATGTCGCCGCGGTTGACCCGTGAGGGATCGTAGCGGGTGATGATGAGATGCTCCTTGACAGGCTCCAGCTCTTCTTCGGCCCGGCGGGTCTTGCTGGCCAGCATGCCGATAATACGGTCGGAATCTCGCACCGAAGAAATTTCCGGATTGGTCACCACCAGAGCCTCGTCGGCAAAATACATGGCAGCCATGGCGCCTTTCTCGATACCCGCAGGAGAATCGCAGACCACAAAGTCAAAGCGCTCCTGCAACTCGGCTATGACATCGCGCACACCCTCAAAGGAAAGGGCGTCCTTATCTCTGGTCTGCGATGCCGGCAGGATAAAGAGGTTTTCCTGGCGCTTGTCCTTGATCAGGGCCTGATTGAGCGAGCCTTCCCCCTGGATGACGTTGAGCAGGTCGTAGACGACCCGGCGCTCGCAGCCCATGACCAGATCCAGGTTGCGCAGGCCTACATCAAAGTCGACCACCACGGTTTTATAGCCTCGTTTGGCAAGGCCTGCCGCAAAGGCCGCACTGGTAGTGGTTTTACCAACTCCACCCTTGCCGGAGGTGACGACCACAACAGTGGCCAGATTTTGCCCTTCGTTTGGGGCGGTATGTTCTTCGTTCATGTGTGTGAATACCCAGCAGATGCTTGGTTTAGGTGTGTATTCCAGTTGTATGTCAAAGATATCAAAGCACTGTCTGTGCCGGTTTCAGCAAATACCAGCAGGACGTGCCTCGTATGCCTGCCGCATTTGCTCAAACCTCCCTTGATACATTTCCGGTGATATGGAACTGGAATTAGAGCGCAAAAGAACCCAGGACCTGAAAGCGCAGGCCCGAATCCGACCAGCTCACGGCAAAACTCTGATTGGCTGCCCACCGGGGCAGCTCTTCATTGACCACGTATTCGCCGGCAATGGCCAGCAATTCCGGATTGCCCTGCAGGGTAAAGATGCGCGCGCTGGTGTCGCCATACACTCCGGCAAGGGCACGGCCGCGCAAGGCACCGTAGACATGGATATTGCCGGCGGCAAAGAGTTCGGAACCGGCATTGACCGAGGCCAGGACAATAAGATCGCCATTGGGCGCGCTGATCTGCTGCCCGGCGCGCACCGGCTGGGTGATGACCAACGCAGGTTCACCGGGGGCCGTAACCTCCGGCTCGCTCTCTTTGCTGTCGCGACCAGACCTGTTCGGACTGTTTGGGCTGTTTTGACTGTTTTGACTGTCTTGAGTATGGCTGCTCCAGCCATGAGACAATTCTGCTTGCCTGGGCTGTGTACTTGCAGCCCACTGTTCAGTCTGTCCTCTTTCTTCTGCGCGCGGAGCTGACGCGGGTTCCTGCGCGGACTCTTGCCTTCTCCTTGCCGGAGAGCCGCTCTCCTGTGACGCGCGTTCCGGCTGCGGCACAGCTGCTGTGCCGCCCTTTTGCGCGGTGGCGACAGCAAGCAGACCAGCTTGGCCGATCCGTTCTTTTTGCGAGTTTCCCGCTCCCTGTACGCCCACCGGCATCAGGCCGGCTCCGCGCAAAAATCTGCACAAATAGGAAAAATCCAGTATCTCCTGCGCCTGTTCACCTAGCAAGGCCACATCAATGACCACCGGCGCACTGGCAAGAAAGCCGCCCGCGTCGTCAATGACCTCTTCCAGTTGCGGGTACAGCACCCTGGGATCACTGGTTTTCAGGTGCAGCACCACCACGGTGAGTGCGCTGCCCTTCAACTCAATGGCGTCTTGCTGAAATGGAGATTGTACCTGGTGCATGAATACGCTTTGCGGTTCGCCGGCCTGCCCGTGGTGAGGGAGAAAAAACATGGTATCAAATTGAGCCGCTAACTATTGCCTGTATTCCATTTTTTCGCAAGTCTTGATCACAGGGGAATGGAGCCTGAAGTGGCGCTTGGCTGCAGGGCGGTATTCATGGACAGGAAAGACAATACGGTCCTGGTGATTGCTGATGTAATCTCCTTTTCGTGTCAAAACTCTCAAGGCTCTGTTTGTACCGGCTTCAATAGCTGCTCGCAGAACGTAGCATGAATACGCTCTCTATGCGGCTCTTGTGCGCTTTATCGCATCAGGTCCGCTTCTTGTCTTACATTTTAGTTGTTCTGAAAATAAAATGAAAACTGCAGTTCTTGCTGCGGGTTGTTGCCTCGACCGTAGCGAGCCGAGCCAGACCCGCTGGGCACGAAGAGTTGCACAGGACTGATTTGATCTTCTCTGGTATGTTTTGCAGGAACTTGGTAAAGTAGCGGTTTTGTCAGACTTCGTTGATCCTGTGTCAAAACTTGCGCAGACCTGCCCTGAAGGTCTGCAGTAGAGGGCTCAGGGCATCTGCTTGATGCTGCGGCAGCGGCAGCATATTCCTTCATACGATTTCTCATCCGGAGTGTACGGTTCAGATGGAACTCTCTGATTTTGGGGCGCGCCTGTGTCAGGGTGCCGGTATTTTGCACCTGATGGACGACCTTGGCCAGGCCCTGGCCTCCGGCGACAAGATCATGATGGGCGGCGGCAATCCGGGCCAGGTGCCGGAAGTGCAGGAACTGATGCGCCGGCGTCTGCAAACTCTGATAGACGATGAACACAGTCTGCGCCGTTTGATCGGCATCTATGACCCGCCCCGGGGCGAAGGGGAAATGCTGCGGGCTTTGGCCGCACTCCTGCACCGCGAATACGGCTGGGAGCTTGGTGAGGAAAATATCTGCCTGACCTGCGGCAGCCAAGGCGCTTTTTTTCTGCTCTTCAACATGCTGGCCGGTCAGTGCGGGCAAAAGCACCGCAAGATTCTCCTGCCGTTGGCACCGGAATACATCGGTTATGCCGACCTTGGCCTCTGCGATGGTTTTTTCCGTTCCTATCAGCCCATTATTGAAGAGCTGGGCCCGGATCTGTTTAAATACCGGGTCGATTTTTCGCAGCTTGAGGTGGAAGACGATGTTGCCGCCATCTGCGTCTCCCGTCCGACCAATCCCACCGGCAATGTGCTCACCGATGACGAGGTGCAGGGTCTGGTGAGCTTGGCTGCAGATCACAAGATTCCCCTCATCCTGGACAATGCCTACGGCCTGCCCTTTCCGGGCATGATCTACACCAAGGCCACGCCCATCTGGAACGAGTACATCATCCTCTGCCTGTCGCTGTCCAAATTCGGCCTGCCTGCAACCCGCACCGGCATCGTTATCGCCAACAAGGAGATCATCCGCCTGCTTTCCGGTCTGAACGCGGTGGTCAACCTTGCCCCCGGCAGCTTCGGAGCCATGCTGGTGAGCGATCTGATGCAGAGCGGAGAGATTATCCGGGTGAGCAAGGACATTATCCGGCCCTTTTATCAGCAGAAGATGGAGCGGGCCCTAGCAGCCCTGCGCCATCACTTCAAGGGCCTGAACTACAAGGTGCATGTGCCTGAGGGTTCAATGTTTTTTTGGATCTGGCTGCCGGGCCTGCCCATCAGCAGCCAGGAACTCTATGCCCGGCTTAAGAGCAAGGGTGTGGTGGTAGTGCCGGGTGAGCATTTCTTCCCCGGTTTGCCGCCGGGCTGGCAGCACAGCCGCGAATGCCTCCGCCTGACCTATTCGCAGGATGACCATGAAGTACGGCGTGGGCTTGAGATAATTGCCGGGGAAATTCGCTCTCTGGCCTGATAGAGGAGGAGCAGAACGATGATTCGGTGTTTCCTCATGGGGCTCCTGTTCTTGAGCCTGTTCAACCTGCAAACGGATGCCTGGGCCGCCTGCGCCGAGGGCGATTGTACAAGCGGCAGCGGTGTACTGACCAGCAAGAACGGCCGCGTGTATGAAGGCTCTTTCAAGGACAGCAAGCCCTGGGGCCAGGGCCGCCTGTCCATGCCGGACGGCTCTGTATACGATGGCCGGTTTGTGGCCGGCATCTATCATGGCCAGGGCACTTTGACCCATAAAGATGGCGCATCCTACCGGGGCAGTTTTTCTCGCGGCAAATTCCACGGTAAGGGCATCTTAAAGCGCGCCGATGGTACCGAGTACCGGGGTGATTTTGTCGGCGGCAAACTGCATGGCCAGGGTATATTTTTTTACAGCGATGGCCGTGAGTATGTCGGCGATTTCAGGGATAATATCATCGACGGTCAGGGCAGGATGCAATTTGCGGACGGCTCTTCTTACGAAGGTGAATTTATCAACGGCCGGCCGGACGGACGAGGTCTGCGGCGCTACCTCGATGGCTCCAGCTATGAGGGTGATTTGAGCGATGGCAAACCCCAGGGCAAGGGAGTGCTGAAGGGCTACGATGGTTCGCACTATGAGGGTGGCTTTGATAAAGGTGTTTTTGCAGGTACAGGCACCTTGCGCAGTGCGGACGGCTCAGTGCAAAACGGCCGCTTCAACGCAGGATTGCTTGAAGGCAAGGGCACACAGACCTGGTCTGACGGCAGTGAGTATAAGGGTGAATTTGTCAAAGGTCTGCCGGAAGGGAAGGGTGAGATGCGCTATGCGGATGGCTCCCGCTATAGCGGCAACTGGCTGGCAGGTAAGCGCAGCGGCAAGGGCCGGATGGACTATGCCGACGGCAAGCGCTACCGAGGTCAATTTAGCGATGATGAGCCGGTAGAGCGCGGCAAGGCGGGCCGGCAGCAGGAAGGGCAGGAAGACCTGGCCGTTCAAGGCAGTCAAGACGCTCCAGGCAGTGACGAGGCGGCGCAGCATGATGCTGAACCTGCTCCCGCAAAAGCAGAAAAGGAAGAAGTGGCGGAGCAGCAGGCCGCCCCCTTACCCTACATGAGTGTGCGCGCACGCGGGAATAATGACTTACAGACTGCCGTAGAAGATGCCCCTCCTGTAGACAAGAAAACGCCTGAAAAAAATCCGCCCCAGCCGGGCAGTGGCAGGCTCTATACCCTCAAGGGTGTTCTCTACCGGGATCAACAGGCGACCCAGCCCTTTACCGGCGAGGCCTTCAACACCTTCAGCGACGGCAGCACCTATCGGGGCAGTTTCAAAAATGGCTACATGGACGGCAAGGGCCTGTGGGCCTCCGGCACCGGCGATCAGTACCAGGGCGAGTTCCGCAAAGGGAAAAAACAGGGGCAGGGGACACTAAGCCATGCCGATGGTCGCAGCTATACCGGTTCTTTTTCTGCAGACCGGAAAGAGGGAAACGGTACGCTGGTTTACCCGGACACCTCCCGCTATGAGGGTGGTTTCAAGGATAACGGCTTTCAGGGTAAGGGCAGCTACCACTTTCCCGACGGTAGCGTCTATGAGGGAGATTTCGAGAAGGGCGTCTTCTCCGGTAAGGGTGTGCTGAGCTATGCCAATGGCAAGAAATACGAAGGCGAGTTCAGCCATGATCTGCCCGATGGCGAAGGCGTGCTCACCGAAGAGGACGGCAGCGCCTACCATGGCGCTTTTCGTAGAGGCAAGCGTGACGGCAAGGGCCGCATGGTCTACTCGGACGGTCGCAGTGAAAAAGTCCGCTTCAAGGAAGACCGGCAACTGTCTTCTCGCTGACCGCTTCGGTCTTGCTGCAAAGGGCGACAAAAATATCAGACTAAGGCCGGATACAAGGCCATAATAGAGGACAGAGTTTGAGGAGAGAGAGTATGATCTGGGAGTACAAGACAGTCTTGTTCGAATTTTCCAAGGATGGCCTGCTCAGCGACAGGTATGTGGATGATGAGGAAATGGAGAACAACCTGAATCAGCTTGGGCAGCAGGGCTGGGATTTGGTCAATGTTTCCCTGTTGCAGGACGGCCTGCTGGCCTTCATGAAGCGGCCCAGTGGTGAAGCCCCTCTGCTGGCGGAGTTGTCGCCGAAGGAGGAAACCGTTCCCGAGATACCACAACCTGTCGCAGCATCGCCTATTTCGCGCACACCTGTGACCCAACCGCCGCTCCATCCTTCCTTCCGCACTGGACGCTCACCGCGTTCTCCCATCAGCGTCGATCACCTGCGTGAACGGGTGCGACAGCAGGAAGAACCGGAGCAGGAACCACGGCAGCAGCGGGAAGTCCCGGCGCGGGACAACGACCGCATCGGCGGTATCCGCATTTCCTAACCTGCCCGCGCCTGCACAGCCTCAACCTGTACCAGAGTCGGGTTCATGTTTGCCTATATTGCCAAACGCCTTCTTCTGATGATTCCGACCGTGTTCGGTATCATGCTTATCACCTTCATGGTCACCCAGTTTGTGCCGGGCGGGCCGGTGGAACGGATGGTGGCACAGATGAGCGGCTACGGTGCCGGCGGCGAAGCGGGCAGCACGGGCGGGCTCTATCAGGGTAAGCGGGGGCTTGATCCGGAGCGGCTGGAACAGTTGAAACAGCTCTACGGCTTTGACCGGCCGCCGCTTGAGCGCTTCACCAGCATGATGCGCTCGTACCTAGTTTTTGATTTCGGCCAATCCTACTACCACCACATGAGCGTGGCCCAACTGGTGATCTCCAAGATGCCGGTTTCCATGTCCTTGGGCTTATGGAGTTTTCTCATCGTCTATTCGGTCTGCATCCCGCTGGGTATTGCCAAAGCGGTGCGGGCCGGAACGCCCTTTGACGTGGCCACCAGCACCGTGCTCCTCATTGGCTACGCCATTCCCGGTTTTGTTCTGGGCATAGCGCTCATTGTGCTCTTTGGCGGCGGCAGTTTCTGGAATATTTTTCCTCTGCGCGGTCTGGTGTCGGATAACTGGCACGACTTGGGCATGGTGCAGAAGATCCTCGATTACCTCTGGCACATGGTACTGCCGGTGCTCTCCTCCACAGTGGGCAGCCTTGCGGTCATGACCCTGCTCACCAAGAATTCCTTTCTTGAAGATATCAGAAAGCAGTATGTGATCACTGCCAGAGCCAAGGGCTTGAGTGATAACCAGGTGCTCTATGGGCATGTCTTCCGTAATGCCATCATTCCCATTATTACCGGCTTTCCCGGCAGTTTCATCACCGCCTTTTTTACCGGCAGCCTGCTCATCGAAACAATCTTTTCCCTGGACGGCATGGGGCTTCTTGCCTATGAATCGGTAATGAACCGCGACTATCCGGTGGTGCTGGGCACGCTCTATTTTTTCACCCTGCTGGGTCTGATTTCACGGCTGCTCTCCGATCTTTCCTATGTGCTGGTGGATCCGCGCATCAGTTTTGAGGCCAGGGACTAAGATGACGGCCGCAACACCAGGTTCAGTCTCGCTTTCCCGCCGCCGCTGGCGGCGTTTTGCAGCCAACCGGCGCGGCTACTATTCCCTGCTCATCTTCCTGCTTTTTTTCGTGCTCAGCCTCTTTGCCGAGGTGTTGAGTAATGACAAGCCGATAGTGGTGCGCTATGAGCAGCACTGGTATTTTCCCATCTGGAATGACTATGCGGAAACAGTCTTTGGCGGCGACTTTGAAACTCCTGCCGACTACCGCGATCCGTATATCCTGGATCGCCTGCAGGCAGAGGGGAATTTTGCGCTCTTTCCGCCTAACCCGCACAGCTACAACTCCATCAACCTGCACATCAATCAGCCTGTGCCTTCACCACCCACCAGGGTGAACTATTTGGGCACCGATGACCGTGGCCGTGATGTCCTGGCCCGGCTCATCTACGGCTTTCGTTTGAGCGTGCTCTTCGGCCTTGCCCTGACCGCAGTCGGTACTCTTCTGGGCATAGCTGCCGGCGCGGTACAGGGCTATTTCGGCGGGAAAATGGATCTGGTCATGCAGCGCTTCATAGAGATATGGAGTGCCATGCCCGAACTCTACCTGCTGATCATCTTTGCCTCGATCTTCAAGCCCAGCATGCTGCTCCTTCTGGTGCTGCTGTCGCTCTTCGGCTGGATGGGTTTGTCGGACTATGTGCGGGCAGAATTTCTGCGTGGCCGCAACCAGGACTATGTGCGTGCGGCCAAGGCGCTTGGGGTGGGCAACTTCACCATCATGCACCGCCACCTCCTGCCCAACAGCATGACCCCGGTCATTACCTTTTTACCCTTCCGCATGTCCGGCGCTATCCTGGCCCTGACCAGTCTTGATTTTCTTGGTTTGGGCGTGCCGCCCTCAACCCCGAGCCTGGGTGAACTGCTTGCCCAGGGCAAGGCCAATATCGATGCCTGGTGGCTTTCGCTTTCCACCTTCCTGGTCCTGGTCGGGGCCCTGATCCTGTTAATTTTTATCGGCGATGCCCTGCGCGAGGCCTTTGACCCGCGCAAGTGAAAAGCGTGCCGGCGAGGAATTGGAACAGGGAAAAAGGCTTGGGGGCGTACAGTTTTTTTGCAGATTACAGGAAGTTTGCGAACCAATAAAAAAGGAGCCGGATGATCCGGCTCCTTTCCTGTTTTTGATACAATGAAGCTGTTTTATTTGTTCCTGATTTCCCGGCGTAGCTGGGCCAGCTCTTCCTCCATGCGGATGCGGAAACCGGAAAGCTCCTGAAAGATGTCGCGGGCGGTAAAATACTCCTTGGTAGCGGCTTCGCCTGTTCCGGACAACAGCGTTTCGAAGAGCAGTGACTGCACCCAGTCAGCATAGGCGGTCACGGTTGCAAGGGGCAAATGCTCCTGTGGCTGGGCAAGGGCCTGATAGAGTTTGTCAAGCACGGCCCTGTTTGTCTCGCCCTGGCCTGTATGCCTGGGCAGCGCGGTAATTACCGTTTCCAGCATGCCTGCAGCGGTGTTCTGTACAGGAGAAAGCCGGCCCGCCTCACGCACGCTTTTCAGGTGCAGGCTGGTATTGCTGAGATGCTCTGCCGTGTAGTTGGCGAGCAGAACCGGCAGGCTTGCTCCGAGTGCTGCCAGTGCAACTGTCTGTGCCTCTTCCTCGCCGAGATCAAGAACGGTTTCTTCAACGTCTTCCGGTATATCTGCCGGCGGGGCAGTCCAAAAGGCGCTTGTTGACGGCAGTTCATCATCAGTTGTAGGCGCGTCTTCTTCAGCAGGGGCGAAGACTGCCTCTTTATCACCACTGCTTGCCGTCAGATCCAGTGCCACGTCGGCGACCTGACCGGCATTATCCTCGTCTGCACCGGCTTCTGGCTCCTCTACAGCACCGGCGGGCGCGGCAAAGGGCGCCTCTTCCTGCAGTGACGGCAGCAATGTGTCTGCAGCAAGGGCGGCCTCTTCGCTGTCTCCAGCGTCTTCCAGGGTAAATTCAAGCTCCTCGTCCGGGATATCTTCAATATCCTGCCCGCTCAGCAGAAACTCCTGCACTTCGGAGCTGTCGAGGATGTCTTCAAATCCTTCCGCAGAGGGTGAGAAAAGATCAAGACTGCTTTCAAGCTGCAGTTCCTCTGCGGCCGGTTCTGTGGCCACCAGCTCTGCAGCAACCTCTTCCGTATCCCGGGCAGAGGCAAACAGGTCTTGCTCGCCTGGCAGCGTATCACTCAAGGCTGTTTCCTCAAGCTCCTGCTCCTGGCTGTCTGTAAAGAGTCCTGACTCAAGTTCCGCTGCCTCAGTAAAGGCAACTTCCTCTGTCGCCGCCGCTTCAATTGCGCTCGCCTCTTGCTCCTCAAGGCCAAATAGCGCTTCAGCAGGCGCTGGAGTTTCAGGGCCGCTAAAGAGTTCCTCTTGGGCGGCAGGAGGTGCAAAGACGGTTTCTGCTTCTCCTTCTGCAGCTTCTTCTTCCGCAAGCGTGAACGCCTCATCGCTTGTCGCAGGCTCAGGAGGACTTGCAGCCGTTGTAGCGGTTGCAGCCGCACTTGGCTTGTCGTCCCAGAAGGAATTTACCAGGTGCTCAATTGCAGGATCAACCTCAATGCTTTGTCCGGCTGTTTTTTCGGAAAAGGCTACATCAGCCAGCGCCGACTCAAGGGGTTCTGTCCCCGCAAGGGAGGCGGGGGCACTTTCTTCAAAATACTCTTCTTCCGTTTCTTCGGGTTCAACGGCAAGTATGGCCCGTTCAACATCGGTCGGCTCCAGTTCCGCTGCTGACAGAGCATCGAAAAAGTTGTCCAATTCATCCTGAAGCACAGGGTCTTCGTTGTCTTCAGCCTGATCGGCAAAGAGTTCTTCCGCAGACTCTACGTCTGAGAGCGCCGCAACCACATCGTCAAAGGTTTCCGCCTCCGGAGAAACAGGCTTCTCCTCCAGCGCTATAGCCGCCGGCTCCTCCTGTTCCGGAACTGGTGACGGCACCGGCGCAATCGCTTCGTCTGCAGCGGCAAAAAAGTTGTCAAGATCATCGGTAAGTTCTTTGTCTGCAGGCTCTTCCGCTGCCAGCTGGTCCTCTTCCGGGATTTCCGCATCCGCCAGGGCTGCCGGCATGGCTTCGTATGTGTTTTCAGTGTCTTCTGCGGCCAGGCTTGCCGGTTCTATGGCGAATGCCGTTTCCTCGGCTACCACCGCATCCGGTTCCGTCGACAGCACTTCGTCTGCAAACAGGCTGACATCCTCGGATTGCAGTTCGGGTTTTTCCTCAGAAACTGCAAAGTCAAAGAAACTGTCCAGTTTGCTGGTAATTTCCTCATCCGGCTCTGCCGCAACCAGCTCATCTTCTTCCGGAATTTCAGCTTCCGCCAGGGCTGCGGGCAGGTCGTCATGGGTTCTTGCAAGGAAGCCTTCGTCATCCTCCTCCTCATCATCGTCCAGACCTGCAGCCGGAGGGGCCGGTTCCGGTTCAAGAACGGCTGCAGGCGCTTCAGCGGCAGCAGCATCTTCCAGGGAAAGGGCCGTCTCCTCTGTACTTTCTGCAAAAAACGCTGCTTCTACGGGCGCTTCAGCAAAGAGATCTACTTCCTCTAGCGGCAGGGATTCGACAGGTGCTGCCGGGTCCTCAAATTCCTCATCAAAGAGCGAGGCAGCCGGCTCAGACTGCTCTGCTCCTTGCGGAGAATCGCCGAACAGGAAGTCGAGCTGTTCATCAAGGTCTATCTTGGTTTCCATGTCAAGCGGCTCCTCAGCCTCTTCAAGCCCTGCTTCTTCAACCACACCCGCAAGGGCTGGAGTAATGCCGTGTCGTTCGCCAATATTGGTATCAATGAAGCTATCAGACACTTCATCGTCCACGGCCTGATATGCGCTTTCCGGCAGGATCTCATCCGGATATTCCTCTTCGGAACTCAGCATGGCGCGCTTGGAACTGCCGGCAAAAAGGGCATCTATTTCAGATTCAATGCCGGCTGTGTCGGCAACTGGTTGTTTTTCATCCATATCAAGCTCAATGGGAAAATCTGCGGCTAGAGACGGCTGTACCGCAACATCTGCTTCGGGTTCGTTGGCGGCTTCAATCCCAGCGAAAATATCTTCTTCAGCCAGTGTCGATTCTTCGTCAGACCCCGGCACGTCCGGCTCTTGCGGTGCGTTGACGCTTTCCATTTCTGCCGGCGGCGTTGGTTCTGGTCCTGCGTCTGCCAGGGTTTCGACGGCCGCCGGAGCAGGCACTGCTTGCGTGGTCTCGGTCTCGCTCACGAAAGCCGGAGTGGCCGCGTCCTCGTGTGTCTCGCCTGCAGCAGCGGGCATGGACGGTGCCGTCGGCGCTGTGGCCTGCGGGATGGGAATGGCTGCCGGAATTTCACTGTCCTTGGGTGCAATAAGCTTTTTTAGATGGTTCAGGCGATTGACCCTGTCCAGCAGGATCTTCTTTTTTTGCTGGGAACCTAGTGCGGTGGGGCCGGTGTCCAGCATCTGTTCCAGCCCATCATGGAAGGAGTGGAGCAGTGTGAACACTTCAGGATGCGCATGGGCCCGTTCATCAGATATATATTGCCCCAACGCCTGCATGCCCTGAATCAGGATCAGGGCGGCCCTGTTCTGTAATTTTTCCTCGCCAAGCGCTTTAAGCGCGGCCGAAAACCTGGCCAGGCTGTCGTCACTGACCTCCCAGTCCAATTCAAGAATAGCGGCCTTGAAGTTGCGCAGGCTGTCTTCGGCCTCACCGGTTTCCCGAGAAATTGCCAGCCCCTTGCCTGCAGCTGCGGCATCTTCCGCTGTGACGCCTTCTTCCTTGAGTTTGATCTGGTATTGCAACACCTTGAATTTGCGAACATCATTGTGCACCATCTGGGCAATGCGGTCGCTGCCCAAATCCGGTGTCGACACAATGGTTTCAAAATGGTGGAAATAGGTGAGCAGCAGTTTGATGGAGTTGGGGTGGGCATGGGCTCCCCGCAGGCGGAGATATTTGCCGATCTTGCCCATTCCCTGCAGATAGAGACTTGCCACTTTGTCGTCCTGCCAGTCAGGAGCCAGGTGAGCCAATTCGTCGGCAAGCTCCTGCAGGTATTCATCGGTGATGTCCCAGT
>JAUNUN010000047.1:0-2170 GCA_030538155.1 bacterium | reverse complement strand
GTCCAAAGACAGGATGACGGATTTGAGCCGGGTAAGGGGAGAAGACTCGTCACCGCTGAACTGGAACAGATCCACCTCGTTGGTGTCGAAGTTTTCATCGGCAAAACGGGTCAAATCATCAAAATCATCGATGTTATATTTTGCAGTCGTTTGATTCCTCATATCCCGGGGATGATGTCAGGGTTCACGGATGGTGCCGTCTACATCAGTTTCTTTTGAATCGAAAGCACAGTGAGCGAAATGATTTTTTTTAGTGTTTCCGGAATATTATATCCAGTTATCGCACTGGCCTCAAAGGACGGTGCCTTTAGCTTGCTGTTAAGGTCTTTTTCCAGCACGGTGATGGGCAGAATAGGGATGCCTTGATTGCGCAGATCCACCTTGTTGTATTGCAGCACCAAGGGAATCCTGAAAATGGATTCATTGTAGTTGACCAGGTTCTCGTGCAGTTGATTCAAGGAGCGGATATTCTTCTCCCGCATCTGCTCCTGGGCGTCGGCAACGAAAACAATGCCGTCCACACCCTTGAGCACGAGCTTTCTGGTGGCATTGTATTTTACCTGGCCCGGCACAGTATAAAGCTGGATTTTCAGATCATAGCCCTTGATCTGGCCCATGTTGAAGGGGAGAAAGTCAAAAAACAGGGTGCGGTCGCCATGGGTTTTCAGGCTGACCATTTCAGACTGAATCTGCTTGGAAAACTTCTTGTTGATGTACTCGAGATTCGTGGTTTTTCCACCTCGGCCAGGCCCATAGTAGACAATCTTGACCTGGACTATTTTTTCTCTGAGATTAACGAAACTCACTGTGGCCTCCTTATCCTATCTTGTAGAAACATAGAGTTTTGATAGTAATGACAAGAAAGGCGCTCAGTTGGTAGGCCAGAGCTTTTTGATCCGTTCAATGGCTTCAACAACATTGAGGCGCAGAAAACCAAGGGAGATGTTTTTGCCGAACATGGTGATCAGGAGCAGTTCATCATCAATTTTGGAAAAATGAATATTGCTTTCAGACCCCTTGTGGAAGAGCAGGGAAAACTCGTTTTCGCCCACGAGTTTGGCCATGGCGTCAACCGTGGCAAAGTTGCCCGCAGCAAGTGCGGCAAAGGAATAGACATCGTACTTGGTTTTGCCGTTCTCCTTGGCAGTGATAATGTTGCCTGCCATATCAATGATAATAACGCAATCAACACCGATCTTGATCAACTTCTCAGTGAGGATCTGATCAATCTGCTCCAGTTGTTCCTGGCTGACAACACCATAGTTCATAGAATTACCTCATCTCATGCTGTCTGATAAAAAAAGGGGCTTGAGTGCCGGGTTTATTGTTGACGAAGAGCATTGTCCGTGTCGGGACTGTAGCTGCCTGTCGTGAAAAGCCTGTGCCAAAAATCAGGTTTTGTTCCAAAAAATACCAAAATACTATACGCTAGGCGCAGTGTGTTATGAAGTAGTTTTATGCTGCATCCGTGCTTTTTTCTCTGTGGCGCCTGCAAGTGGCGCTGTCTTATACAAATATTTTCAGGGAACTGGATACAAAATGCAAGTTGCCAAGCGTGTATTTATCTTTTTGCTGCTGTTTTGGCCTGTTTTTCAGCTGTTCAGCCCTCTCGCCCTGGCCTGGCAGGCCTCGGTGGTCAGCGTCGGCGACGGCGATTCCCTCAAGGTCAGGCGCGATACACGCGTACTCAAGGTGCGGCTGTACGGCATAGACAGCCCTGAACTCAATCAGGCCCATGGCCGCGCTGCCCGCAGTGTTGCCCGACAATGGCTGCCCCCTGGCCGGCAAATTGAGGTGGAGCCCATGTACCGGGACAACTATGGCCGCATCGTGGCCCTGGTTTGGGTGCAAGGCAGGCTGATCAATGCGGAACTGGTGCAGAGCGGGGCAGCCTGGGTCTATCCGCGTTTCTGCCGCTCCCAAGACATCTGCCGGCCCATGAACGCCTTGCAGGAGGAGGCCCGTCAGGCGCGCCGTGGTTTGTGGCAAGAAAAGCAACCAGAGCCGCCCTGGCAGTGGAAGAGGAGGCAGCCCCAGCAAGGGCGGCGCTAAACGAGTAAAGAAATAAAGAAGGGGGATGCCCCGCTTGACAAGCAGGGCATGCGGTCTAAGGTAAAATTATGAACAATTGCTCATAATTAGTTCGTAATTGGGCCATGATAGTGGGCCA
>JAUNUN010000046.1:12929-20541 GCA_030538155.1 bacterium | reverse complement strand
GGGGAGAAGGGAAGAGGTAAGGGGCGCTAGGGGCTGGTTCAAGCGCTTAACTCGCCCCAGCCGCTGTCCCCGATGGGAGTTTGGAGCCCCACCTTGTCGCCCGGATTGCTGTTGGTGACCTGTCCCAGGCTTTGGGATATCCAGACAAACATATCGGCAAACTGCAGGCCCTTGAGCTTAAGGGGCGGCCGGTTTGGCGGCGCAACCTGTGCCAGTGTCTGCATGTCGGCGCCCTCTACGCCCACGACAAAGACATTGATGCCCTTGTCTGTGGCCTTGGAGTTTTTGTCTTTGGAGCCCTCGGCCTGCACCGCTGCGGCAGCCTCTCTCCAGGCATCGGTAGGTGCGCCGTCGGTGACCAGGAAGAGCCAGGGTTGATAGTATGGGATGCCGTCGTTCTTTAAGTCCTGCTTGCGTCTCAAGAGGCGATCGAGGGCCAGTTCGAGGGCCGCGCCCATGGGAGTGCCTCCGCTTGCCTCAAGTACCGGTGGGGTGAAGGCACTGGCCGTGACAAAATCCTGCACCATCCGTGCAGAACCGCCAAAGGTGATCATGCCGACTTCTACCCTGCGGGCAGCAAGCGGATCCTCGCACAGCTCATCCCTGAACCGGCGGAGCCCCTGGTTGAGTTCCTTGATGGGCTCCCCGTGCATAGAGCCGGAGGTGTCGAGCACCAGCAGGCATGGGCAGCGGGGGTCATAGTTTTCGTCGGTGAATGCAACAGCCAGAGTGGTGTGGTTTTCGTTCATGGTATGCTCCATTGCGGATTGTGGTGTAGCGGCGTATGGGTGCAGAGTGTTCTCCGCTCAACCGCTTTCTTGTGTTCCTGGTCTGCCGGGGCGGTCGTTTTGTGACGGCACTGACTCTTTTTTTCAGGATGAATGGTTTGTTTTGCCTGCACCGCCATCAGTGTTTCTTGAAAACCACCAGATAGAGGCGGCTGCCGCGCACAGTGCGCAGCGCCTGCAACAGGGCCTTTTCCCCCAGAACCGCACTGCCTCCCCGGTCGTCCAGCACCAGGGTCAGGCCTTTGCCCCGGGCCAGAATGTCCAGCCCATGCGGTTGTGACATGGTCTGAAAGGGGCAGCGGATGAAACGGCCGAGTTGTTGTGTCTGCTGCTGTGCATACGGCCCCTGTTCAAGGGAATAGATCTCTGCCCGCATCCCGGCTGCGTATGGAATCTGGTATGTCATGTATTCGAAAAAGCCATTGTTTTGGCCCACATCCGAGTGTGCGCGGTAGAGTATTCTGAACTCCCCGGCTCCCTTGGCATAGCTCGCAAACATTTGCACCGGCAGGGGCGTTGCCTGGCCAAAGCCAGGGAGGCTGGCAGCCAGGCTGTTTGCTGCGTTTAAGGCCGTTAGCCATAGGGTGGCTGCAACCAGCAGGCCGATAGGTTTGAGTGCGGCAATGCTGCCCTTTGCCCGTCTCATTGCAGGGCCTCCTTCAGGATGGATTGCAGGTTTTGTTCAAGCTGGCGGGCATCAATCAGGCCCTGTCGCAGGCGGGAGCGCTGTTCTTCCAGATCCCTGCGTACTGCCGCTGCCTGCATATTTGCCTCCACGGCTCCCAGCCAGTCCGCAGCCAGATCAGTCTGCTCCATGATCAGCTGCAGCACCTGCGCGCCGCTTTCAACGCAGGATATTTTGCGCCTGCCTTCAAACCTGCTTGCGTTCATGCCATCCTCAATCAGGCCATGCAGATACAACTGCACATCCAGAGCGATCAGTTCTTGCAGCCGCTGTGGCGAAGACGCAATGGCCGGGTCCCTGAATGCGGCAAACCAGGTCATCAATCTGCCGTACGGGGTTTGTTCGATAATGGCCCGTCTGTCCACGCCCATTGGTATGGCAATGGGCAGGGCAATGCCGTTGAGGTGGATACGGGGCCTGAGGTATTGCTCAAACCTGCCTGCGAAGCACTCCCGGCAAAATCTGTAGACCGTCTGCTGCGGGTCGGCTCCGGTGACCACGGGCTGGCCCTGGATGGACTGCCCGTGGGCAATGCCGTGCACGGCGCACAGCAGGAGCAAGCTGGCCAGGAGGAGTTGTTTCATTGAGCGGCCTCCAGTTGTTTGGCAATGGTTAAGAGCTCATTAATGAAGCTGCGCAGCTTTTTGCCATGCTCCCCGGTCAATTTCTCCAGGGGCCAGCTGGCAAGCACCAGTGCAGAGCGGGTGTCAACCAGACTGACAGCGGGCTTGTTCTTTCCGGTTGCCGGCAGCACATAGCGGTTTGCCTTGGCCAGGGCCTCTTGTGTCTGTGCCAGGTGTTCAGGCGAGAGCTCCAGGAACAGCAGGGGTGCTGCCATGGCAAGGGCATCAAGCCAATGGGTCTGGTTTTGCAGGCCAGCGCTCAAGCCCGCCCCTTCAAACACCACCACCACTGGCGCTGCAATTTGCTGCAGATTCAGTTGCAGCGGGCCTGCCGAGGGGAGGATCTTGGCAGGCAAGGATGTGGTTTCCACCTGCTGCCAGCGGTATGTTTGGGCGCTGCGGTCGCCTACAAGCTCGACAATCGCCAGCTTCCCCTTGAGCGGGCCTGCAAACTGGGCGATGATGAACTCATTGGCCTGAAGGTTCGACACCCTTGAGGCTTCAGCCTGCTGCTCGCCGGCAAAGGCACTCAGCTGTGCCCAGTACTGGTTCCGCATGCTGTTGACCTGCTCAGCCGCGGCGTCCAGGCGGGCAAGGTTACTGAGCTGGTCGAGGATCTGGGTGTTCAAGACCACCTGCTCATACCGGCTCAGTTTTACGCTTGCAGGCAGAGCCTCAAAAGCCGAGAGCAGGGTCAGACGGGCTGCAATCCCAGTCTTCTCGGCATCGCTGGCAGCTGCGGCGAGGCGCTGTTCAAGGGTCTGCCTGAGTGCGGCACTCTTTTCCGGTTGCTGCAGCACTAGGGCCATGCGCGTATCCATCTCCGCCGGGCCGGCGGCAACCGCTGCTGATGCGACACACAGCACGGCTGCAACAATCATGACACGTGTTTTTTTCTGCATGACTTCCTCCCTGCTCCTTAGTTGCTGAGTATGCCCTGATAGGTGCGCTCATGGCGTTGATAGGCATCCCGGGCCTGCTCAAGCGTTGCCTTGAGAACCAGGTTTTTCTTGAGGATCTGCTGCTGGATGAGCTTATCCTCCTTGTTGGTGAGAGCAATCTGTAGCGCCTCTTCCAGGTCACGGGCGATTTCCACCACTTCGTCGATATGCACCGCAATCTGGCGGACGTTGGTATCCATGGCTGTCACCTCTTCAAAGCACTCCTGATCCGCCTTGACATAGAGGCCGCTGTAACGGGAGCCTTGCCGCATGGGCGTCTTGCGTCTGAGCTCACAATTCGCCCGGGCATCGGTGATGCTGTGCAGAATCGCTTCATAGGCCTGGGTGACCTCGGCGGCGAGGCTCATATACCGGCCGCCCTCTGAGAGGAAGGCGTCTATTTGCGCTATCTGCTGCTTGAGACGCTGCAGGCGCTCTTCCTCGTTCATGGCTGCACCCTCGGCAGGACGGCTCGTCTGCAGATCAGCCGGGGCTTCGGTCACCACTCCGGCGCTGCGGTTTTCAAAACCCTGGGGCACAGTGGCCAGCCCCTGGGCAGCGGGCAGCAGCAACAGACAGGCACTTATAGTCATCATGGTCTTTTTCATGGTATCTCCTTATCTCTGGTTGGAAGAGGGGGTATTATCGCTCTGGTTGGCGGGGGAGGATTTGGCGCCGCAGGTAGAGGCCAGGCGGTTTTCGATCTCATCCATGCCCTGAATCGCCTGATCAAGCTCGGCCATGCTCTGGGCATACAACTGCCCTACTGCCGGGGTGGCGCCTGCGCCAAAAACAGCACTCTCCGCTTGCAACTTCTTCTTCTTGGTCAACAGATTTTTTTTATCCCCGGCCAAGATCTCCAGCGCTCTTTTGGCAGCCAGACAATCGCCATTGGCCTGCCAGTCCTTCATGAAGGCCACATTGCGCTGGATGATCCAGTGCAATTCCCTCAACATCGCGCGGAACCGTTCTATCTCCAGCATCTCCTGCTGGTACTTGTCTGAAGCCTCTTTTTGAGCCTCAAGAGTTCCCATCATGTCTTCGAGTTTTTTCATATCCTGCTCATGCACAACAGGCGGTTCCATGGCCAGGCCGGCAGTGCCGCCGAACAGACCAGCACAGCAAAGGGCAAGGGTGAGGGTTTTTTGCATGGTCTTGCTCATGATCTTTTTCATGGGTGATGCTCCAGGTTCAGGTTTGTGAGTACGGTTAGTTTTTGTGCAATACGGTCTTGCCTGATGAGTCGATGGCCACGGTAATGTTGTGACAGGTTCCTGCTGCGCACAGATCAAATTGTTTTTTCCTGATGTTCTGTGCCAGCGCGCCGTCAATGGCTATCAGAAGGGTTTCCGAAGGCATGGCGGTTTGGCCAAGGAAGCGCTGTGCCTCGGGGGTTTTGATGAAAATGGTGTTGCCTGGATCCACGACACCTTGGGCTGGCTGCCACTGGTTCAACGCAAAATCGTAGTACAGGGTGGGCTGCGGCGGCTGGTACCAGAGGATGCGGCAGTCAGGCGCAAGCGCGGCGCCCAGGAAGACGTAGCGAATACCCTGGCTCATGTTCCTGTAGTCTGCCTGAAGCAGCACAAAGAGCATCAACATCAGCAAATCGAGCATGAGCACATACTGCGGATAGCGCCTTTTTCTGCCGGCCTGTCCCTTCATCGCTGTTCCCTCGCTTCTGCCAGGGCATACAGGAGCAGGTTGAGGGCATAGACCAACCCGCCGATAACCGTGGTACCCACTGCATCTTGAAAGTTCTGCATGAAAACGGTCACAAACTCCGAGGCCGCCAGGCTCTCCCTGGCATTCAAGGCAGAGGCCAGGGCAACAATGGTGCCAAGCACGCCCAGGGAGGGCGGCACATTGATGGCCCACTCAGCAAAGGGCAGCGCTCGCTCCACCGCTACAGGGCTTTTTGCGCCCATGAGGGTTATGGCGGTAATGCCGATTTGGGCCGCCAGGCAGAGCAGTATTGCCGCGTATATCCAGGCGCACTGCCCTTGGGTCACGGTCTGATACACAGTCTCGATCAAGTTCATCATCTCTTCACCTCCGCCAAACTGCGGTTGCATTGATCACCGCATACCCACCGGTGCACCGTATGTGTGGCCTCGCCCAGGACAAGCTGCTGCATGGGCCGTGGTCTTTGATCCTGCGGGTAGCTGTGTCGTGAATCTGCCAGGCATTGGACAAGACCGGGGTCTTGAACCAGCTGCCAGTCAAATGCGCTGGTGCCTGCGCCCAGAACCTCCATGGGCGGCCCCAATGCCGATGGGCCCATTGCCTCGACCAGCAGCGGCTGATCAGCAGTGTTCAGCACGGCGTAGTAGTGGCCGTTGCAGTGCTGCTGCTCAGGCTTACCGGGCAATGGCTCCTGCTGCCGGGGCGTTTGCCCGGCAAGGACTGCATGGTGTTGAGTTGCCTGGACATCTTCTGTTTGAGCAGGCCTGGTTGCACTCTCCTCCACAGGGGATGCAGGAACCAGTTTGAGCATCATACCGAAGGAAACAGCAGCCATGGTCAAGGAGGCTGCAAAGAGGAGGGTTGCAGAAGCTGCCTTGCAAACCATGTGCTGCTGTTTCATAGCGTTCACCTGTGCAGTGGATGTGTGCTGAGTTAATGCCCATACCCGCTTTGTCGGGCTGCGCGGCATGGTGCTGACGGCTTTTTTCTTTTTTTGCTGTGAGGTGTGAACCGCATCAGCCGCACGGCATACTGCTTTAGTCGTGCCGTGGGCAGCAGTGGTGACAGGAATGATGGAAAAACGGAAAAGCGCGCTTCACCTGTGGCCAGGCGTCATATCAGCGCAAGCGGGAAAAGTATGGGAAAGAAAAATACAGGCAGAAGAGAGTGGGGCAAGGTTGCCGGATAGGCGCTGGCAAAAGGAAGGCTGAACAATCAGTACAAAGAGAGATGGCAGTGCTCAAAACCTGAGCACTGCCATCTCTCTTTCAATCCCCTCAGCGGGGAGCCGGATCGCCAACATCTCCGCCGAGACGGTTCCGGCTGGAGTCCTGTTGAGGTGTCTTAATCCCCTCAGCGGGGAGCCGGATCGCCAACTAATGCCAAAACGATGGTTCTTCTAAAGCGACCAAGTAGGTCTTAATCCCCTCAGCGGGGAACCGGATCGCCAACCCGGCCGCCTGTGCCATCGCACATGGCGTATCCCACCTGTCTTAATCCCCTCAGCGGGGAACCGGATCGCCAACCTTGCTAGGAAAATCGGCTTGACTGTGATAGCGGAGATTTTTGTCTTAATCCCCTCAGCGGGGAACCGGATCGCCAACCCAGGAGGATATCACATTAACAAAAGAGCTTTTGCGTGTCTTAATCCCCTCAGCGGGGAACCGGATCGCCAACAAGGGATGTTTGGGATTGGAGTGAAGAAGAGGAGAGTCTTAATCCCCTCAGCGGGGAACCGGATCGCCAACTTGTGAGCTAAAGGGGGGTAAACAAGAGGGCCAGGTGTGTCTTAATCCCCTCAGCGGGGAGCCGGATCGCCAACCTCCGCCGAGACGGTTCCGGCTGGAGTTCTGTTGCGGTGTCTTAATCCCCTCAGCGGGGAGCCGGATCGCCAACGTCCGATGGTCTTGGCATTAGCGAGGCACCTTATCGGGTGTCTTAATCCCCTCAGCGGGGAGCCGGATCGCCAACAAGATGAGGTCGAGTGGCTTAAAATAAAAATGGAAGGGGTCTTAATCCCCTCAGCGGGGAGCCGGATCGCCAACGCCGAAATTCGCAGGGAGTGGGAGATAAGCTGATCTTTGTCTTAATCCCCTCAGCGGGGAGCCGGATCGCCAACACAGTGCTGTCACTGTAGCCGACGGCGACCCCTGGTCTTAATCCCCTCAGCGGGGAGCCGGATCGCCAACTAGGAGTTCTTGTGGGGAGGGTAACCACCGTTACCCTCAAAGAAAGAAAGCGCTGGGCGAAAGAAAGTCTTAATCCCCTCAGCGGGGAGCCGGATCGCCAACTTCTTTTGAGGGAGTTTCGACTCCAGCAGGAATTTTATGTCTTAATCCCCTCAGCGGGGAGCCGGATCGCCAACTCCCGGTCGCCTGTGCCATCGCACATGGCGTGTCCCACCTGTCTTAATCCCCTCAGCGGGGAGCCGGATCGCCAACGATAAAAAAAAGTTGTTCTTGCTGGGCCACCTCGGTCTGGGTCTTAATCCCCTCAGCGGGGAGCCGGATCGCCAACAGGGGATGGCGAGGTTGTGCTGGGAGGATCTCGAGTCTTAATCCCCTCAGCGGGGAGCCGGATCGCCAACCACGCATATGGTGATTTTGGCTGGTGATATGGCGTCTTAATCCCCTCAGCGGGGAGCCGGATCGCCAACTTTCAACCAATCAATGGCCAAATGGTAGAAATCTCGTCTTAATCCCCTCAGCGGGGAGCCGGATCGCCAACGATGATTCAAAACAAAAAGGAGGGAGAGCACAATAAGAGTCTTAATCCCCTCAGCGGGGAGCCGGATCGCCAACTCCCGGTCGAACCTTGTGAGCGAGGTATCTTTAACATGTATTCACATAATCGCGGAGGCGGCTAGCCAACTCGCCAACGCCGTGTCCG
>JAUNUN010000046.1:8745-12919 GCA_030538155.1 bacterium | reverse complement strand
AAAAACCCTCTATGGTCTTAATCCCCTCAGCGGGGAGCCGGATCGCCAACGGCGTGTCCCACCTCTTTAGAGAGGTCGCGGTTTGTCTTAATCCCCTCAGCGGGGAGCCGGATCGCCAACGGAAGTTAGCCGAGGCCGACCAAGGCGGCTATTATAGGTCTTAATCCCCTCAGCGGGGAGCCGGATCGCCAACCCCACGAAATTGTTGGCAAATCCGGTGGGGCTCCATTGGCGACCCAGCCTAACTCCTCTTATACACTGAACTTTCCTGCCATGTCAATATGTTCGCAAACCCCGTAAATTTTAAGGGCAAAAGGTAGTTGTTTTACCACCTCGCTTTAGGTATCTAACTGATATATTGATATTCTGCTGTGAAAAAAAGTTCGCAAACCCTCTTTGCCTGTATGAACAAAAAGCCATTTTCGAAAATCGACCTACAAGTAAAAATGCAACCAATTGAAATGATTAAATAAAATTTTCGGCGTTTGGGCTGTTTTTCGCAAACCTCGACGCTGATGCGTCAAAAAACAGGGTTTGCGAACTTTTCTACGGACAGCAAAATCGACCAAAATTTTATTTGTAACGTTATTACAGGAAGATATGAAAAACCCTTGTGGTCGAAAATGTTCGCAAATCTCAGCCACTGAATCAGCATTCATTATCGGCACATAAACGCAGGGCTGACGCGCTCTCAAGGCTTTTAGAGGCTATCCGCGGCAGGGGGTAGGCAGCATCGCAAGCGACCTTGAGCACAGCCCTGCACAAACCAGAGAAACTGCAAAGATCATGATTAGGTCGAATCTTCGGGTTCTATAAAACCGGAGCAGTCCGTTATGAGGCTCATAGAGGGCTCAATGCAGTGGCATATGCCGCGCTGAATCGGCTAGATAGGTTCAAATCGACGCTTGCAGGGGCAGATGGGAAATATTGCTCCCATGGAGAAGGAAAAGGGTATCATCGTGACGTGCGGCAGGAAAAATGAGTTGACAAATTGTCACAACGGGTAGCTGCCTAAAACAAAAGTGTTATCGGCGTGTGCGGCAGGAAAGACAGGCTGACTGATAACCAGGCCTGCCCTCACAGACTTGGGGAGCTTAATGGCTGTTTTGACCAAATGGCTGGAACGTTTTTTCAGTTTCATTTATCATCAAGCAAGATGTGTATATTTTGCCTCCAACAGGACAAAGATTAAAACCGGTATCTTTCAAAATACAGTTTAGGGAGGGTAATAATCATGCGTTATCACCTATACATGGATGAATCCGGCAACTTTGAAGGCCAAGAAAAGAATGTTGCAAAAGTGTGCCCTGCCTTGTTTGCAGTCCTCGTTCCTCAAGAGCATCATGAATCTTTAGCCGAAACCATTCAAACCTTGTGGAATAGCTATAACATAAGAAACCTTCATGCCATGAGGGCAAACGATACGCGGAACCCAGTCTATCTCGGCGATCTAATCACCGCGCTGAAGCGCCACCACTGCATGCTTTTTCTTCTCCGTTATCAGGAAGATGTCAGGCTGCACCTCACTGATGCGTTGCAGGAAGCCTTTGCCGCCAATCGTTTTCTCGGCATGGCCGGCGCCCTTTTAGAACACATACTGTATCTTCATCCTCCCCTCTTTAAAAGAGAGCTTAATTTCGCCTTCCACCCCAACAGCAGGGTTGTTCCACTGGGTACAGGTGACAAAGTTCAGCGGAGAAAGATCAAGCAGATGGAAGCTCTCGGGCACCATTCTCTCACCTTTAGGAGTAAAAGAGTTTTTTTTATTTGGAATGCAGATTCCTTAAGAACAAAAATTCTACAACAGGCTCTTGATTACGCTTCCTGGGAGGAATCGGTTGGAAAACGTTCCTTCGGTCAATTTGAAACAGTCGTCGCCGAAAAAAGCGACAATCCGTTTATACACATGGTGGATCATCTCGCGTATCTGTGCCGCGCAGACGGGCGTGGAGAAAAGAAGCTATTGGAGGTTCATGACACGCTTGCCAAGGCTTCGGTTTGCCTCGGCTATGGCCAGATTCAGCGGCAGTATCGTGAATTGGTGCGGAGATACCATGCAGGAAATGCAGACGAATTTTTCCCGGATGCCATGCAGATGCTCTCAAAAACCAAAGATGCGTACTACTGCCGCGCTCTTGAGTTCATGCTGAAGAATTCCTTGAGCGGGATTACCCTGGAAAAAATATCCCATGCCGAGAAACTTGAACAACTTGCCGGAGAATATCTGCAAACAAGCAGGGGGAACTGGCAATTCGTTCTGGATCTGCTTGCCCGGTTAATAGCGGCTGTCCAAACCTGGCCGGCATCATTACGACGCAGCCACCGCTGTCAATGGCTTCTTTTCCGTTTGTATTCGCATAAGCTCAGTATTCACAATCACCGCGGGGAGGATGCTGATGCCTGGGAAGCTTACGACGCTCTTGATGCACTGGCACTGGGCAAACTGGATGTAGAGGAATTTCGAGAACGGATAGGGGTTGAGAACAGAGTTGCCGTCATTATGTCAAATGTCTTTGCCTTTGAGCAAGGAGCAGAAAAACTGGCCCCGGTTATAACCACCCTTGAAAATTCTTTGCAGGTTCTGGAAACGTTTGGCGGCAAGCTGTATGATCCGCTGATCGGCAGACTGCGGGGCACCAGGGCCCAGAACATCGCTTTTCTTGCCCCGAGAAAACCTGCATTATTCGCCGAGGCAGAGTCGCTGTTTATTGCAGCCGCTCAGGAATTTACCCGAGATCGAGACAAAATTCGTCATGATATCAACCTGTTGCACCTTTACCTTGATTGGCCGCAACTGCATAAGGCAACAGAGGCAGTAGGTCTTCTTCAAGAATACCAGTCAGTGGTTGGTTTTCTTGAAAACCCTTCTTCTGCGACGGCACAGTATATGCAATTTGCGCTCTCGGCCCTGCTTAAATATGCAGTCGCTACTGAAGAGAAATATGGAAAATGGCTTGCATTCTGCGAGTTACCGACACTCAAGCTGTGGTTCGGCCCCGCTGTCGAGGAACACCCATTTGAGTTTATCTTTGGCTATCTGGGTCGAATGGCATATTCGTTGAAAGAGAACGAGAAGGCCTGTCAGTACTTCGAACATGCGCTGCAGGTACCCTCAACAGGAAACCCACGAGAGCAGCCCACCTTACAGGCTATCAGGGCACAGATCTGGACTTGGTGGGCACTGGAAGAGGAGAAGGCGGGCAAGCACATTTCCGCTGCCGGGAAGGTTGCCCAAGCGCAAAGCATTATGCGGGAAATCGGCACAACAGACTGTTTGGAGACTATGTTGCAGATCAAACCGGACGGTACCGCCACCGGCTGGTTTGCCGAAGGATGGCAAGCCTTGAACGGGGTCAATCGGCAGGCAGCATTCGACCGCAAAGCCTGTGATACTTTCCTGGATTGCTTCACCTTCAACTACCGGTAACAGACATGCCGGTATGGGGCGCCTGCACAGTGGATCCACACGAACTCGCCGTGCAGCCGCTGTTTGAGGCCGCATACATTGTCTACTACCATAAAATTCGAGGAGATTCACCATGGAACATAAGAAAAAAGGATTGATGATAGGGATATCGACGAACCAAAACAGCACCAATCTCATCCCATTCCTGCAGTCTGGTTGCGACACCTTGATTCTCTTGGAAACAGACCTTGCTATCGAAAAAGAATGGGCGAAAGGTTTTGGCTATATTGCAGAAGAAAGAGGTAAATCCTTTAAAACTGTAGCAATCGGTGAAGGCCTTGATTTGGAAAAAATTATGAATGTTATAGAAGAACATATAAAGGACCTGGAAGGAGATATCTACTGGAATATTGGCGGCGGGCAAAAGATGCAGACATTTTCAATGGTTATGAGTTTTCAAAAACGTATTGCTGCTAAATATTGTGATTACATATACTATACAGAACCGCAGTCTCGCAAGACTGTTCAAATAAATTATAAAGAAGGTCAAATGCAGAGCCGTATCGATCGTACCTGTGTTCCAGACCTTAAATTGGAAGAAATAAATAAAATTTTTGGATACAAGGTTTCATCTCCAAAAAAACAAATTCTTCTCTGGCAAAGAACTGGAGAGAAGAGCGGGAAATTGTATAAAGAAAAAATGCTCACTGATGAACAGTTTGATTTTTTTATGAACTATGATAATCGCCAAAAAATGTTCAAATATAC
>JAUNUN010000046.1:0-8735 GCA_030538155.1 bacterium | reverse complement strand
TGGTGATCCTGAAATATCGTGTGGTGATCCTGAAATAATTTTTGGAGATCTTTACGATTTTGATATTGACAAGAAAAATGGCCTTTTCGGTCTGTACTTTGAAAGGATGATGCAGAAAAAAATAGCCAGGATAGTATCTGAAAATCCGGCAAGCCACAGAATAAATCAGGTGTGGTCTGTGGAGATTACCTCCACCAAGACAGCCGATACAAAGCAAGAGTTTGATGTTTTACTGGTCACCGACTTTGGCACCTTGATTTCCTTGGATGCAAAAACGTTCGAGTTCCGCAAAAAAGATGAAGATGCGCGAACTCTGAATCTTTACCGGGCCTCCGGTTTCTACACAGACTTCTATTCAGTATTTCCATTTTTACATGCCGACCTCAGTAACAAAGAGTCTCAGCTCAACAGCAATGCAGAGTGGAAAAAGATGAAAAATAGGCCTTATGAGATAAAGAGAAGAGACGGTAAAATGCTGGCATTTTGTGAAGACGAGGCTCCTGATTTGGTTCTAACCAATGAGAAAGAAAGGCCAACGGACTTCGAGCTGAAAAAATTATCAGACATGCTGGCATGCCTTAATCTGTTATGTTGATAGCTCTCTCATTTTGGCCTCATGCAAAAACTGAACTCATATACTCATATACTATTAGGAAATGCATAGCCCTCTATACCTCACGACAGATGGCATGTTAGAGCAACTGCAGCTTGCCAAGTACAGTTTTAAACTGGTCTTTTCGGGCAAAGACAAGCTACCTGCTTATTCTGCTCTTGGGCTGCGAGGGCTGCTCGGGCATCAACTCCAGAAGGTTGTGTGCCCGCTGACAGTCAGACAACGCGATAGCTGTAAAACGTGTTTCATCAGGCGGCATTGCCCTTATTTTAATCTCTACGAGCAGCAATGCGATATTCGGGGCCGTAAAGAAGCTCCTAAGGGATATATACTCTACTGTCCGCCTCATCCAAGGGGCAATGAAGTGGAAGTTGAAGTGACTCTTATGGGGCGAAGCAATGTGTTTTTTTCCGCTCTTTTTGCGGCCATCAAGCAAGCTGAAAAGACCGGTCTCGGACTCCGGCGGGAGAGACGCCGGCAGTATCGTGTAAGTGTTGTCAGCCGCCATTTCCCTGGAGGATCGGAACTGCTGAAAGATCAAAGAGAAGAAAGTACGCCGCCCCCTTTCCCTGTCTGTCAATGGCTGGATCAGGCTCAGTCTGCAGAAAAAGCCTACTTCGTTACTCCGGTACGGCTTACGAAAAAGAGGGAATCCGTACTGAACTGGAATTTGTTGTACACAAACCTTGCTCGCCGCCTGGAAAGCCTGAACATGGTGTACGGTTCCGGGGCAGGCTTTGGCCGAGACAACTGGCTTGAACTGCGTGCTCTGATGCAGGACTGGCCGGCCCCCTCTGCCCGGTTGCATTGGGTTCAGCTGCACCGCTACTCAGCCCGCCAGGATCAAAAAATTCCCCTGGGCGGCTTTATCGGCCAGGTGGATCTCAGCCGGCTTCGGCCCGAGCAGCAAATATGGTGGCACTTAGCCAGTCTTCTCCATGTTGGCCGGGGAACCGTTATGGGGTTGGGGCGAATAGAACTTTCTTAGTTAGAGGGGCAAACATTTCATTCACGAACCAGACAGGTGGAGTATGGCTAGAAGATTGACAGATAGCGAGTCGGCAATTCAACCGGAGTTCCATCCGGGCGTCGGCAGATGCTGGGAAAAGAAGTATCAGATTGAACTTTTGACACCCATGGCCGGGGGCGGGACAGCGAGCTGGAAACCCGACTTTGGTAATCCGGTACGCACTCAAGCGATCAAGGGACAACTCCGTTTCTGGTGGAGGACTATGCAACCTCTTCCCCTTTTCACATCAGCCCAGCTCAAGGCTGCAGAAGACACCTTCTGGGGAAATACCGAGGGCGCTTCGCCTATCCGTCTGAACGTGCTTGTCAATGGCCAGGCTCAACCGGTAAATATCGGCTGGGGAGGGAGGGGCGACAACTATCTTCAATTCAGGGATGCGGGACTGCCGGGGTATGTCCTCTTTCCCTTACAGAATTCATTTGATCCTGAAGATGAGTGCCAGCTGATTGCTTCGGGACTCTCCTTCACGCTGACCGTGCAATGCCCCAACACTGCGGCTGTTATAGAAACGGTTAAAAATACCGTGAAATTATGGGTTCTGTTTGGAGGCTTGGGAGCGCGCACCACACGGGGATGCGGTTCTTTGTACTGTCCGGAGATTATGGAAGATTTCCCGGATGGTGCTGCAATAAAGCGCTTTATTGATTCGGTTACGCCTGAGGGCTCTCCTGACCTGGGTTCCGCACCCTGGCCAATGCTTGGTAACTGCAAGTTTGGATTGGCCAGTATTCCTGCCGCGAACGATGCCCAGCAATTATGGTGTACTTATCTTGATCAGTATGGGGAGTTCAGGCAGGGGGGCACCTATGCACGAGAACCCGGCACAGCGCGGGGTCGACCCGGGAGAAGCCGTTGGCCGGAGCCGGATGCCATTCGCCGCATAACCGGGACTTTTGGTACTCACCAACCTCGTCACGGCCATCAATGGTTTCCCCGCGCCGCATACGGGATGCCTATCGAAACCAGCTTCAACACCAGATCAGATCCTACCGACCCGAAGGGAAAATTCAACTTGCAGCCCGCTGGAAGCCCTCGCTGGCCTTCTCCCTTTATCCTCAAGGTCGTTAAACTCGCGAACCAAACGCTGGCCAAGGCCTGGCTGCTGCTCAACCATTCCCTGCCGCACGATTTGGTACTGCGCGCTGCACCACCTTACTCTGACTATGAACTCGAGGGAGCCGAGCATCCAGCAAATTATATCGGCAAGCAGCTGCTCCATGGCAGAACGGTTCCGGCGGTCGGTACCAGTCCTCACCAGGCCCTGATAGATTATCTTGGCATTCCGGAGGTGCCCTGATGGCCGAACAGTATCTCGTCAACATCACGGTTGGTCCTGTACAGGAATTTATTGCTTCGGCACGTAAACTGCGGGACCTTTGGTATGGCTCGTATCTGCTGTCGGAACTGTCCAAGGCCGTGGCCCGTACGCTTCATCAAAATGGGTGCACCCTGATTTTTCCGGCACTTAATCAGCCGGAAGATCTCGCAGCCGATTCGGCAATGAATGTGGCCAACAAAATTTTAGCCTGTACTGCATCGAGGGCAGATCCCAAAGAGCTTGTTGAAAGAAGTAGAGACGCATTTGTTCAGCAGTGGAAGGAATTCTGCAACAACGCAATGACCACGGCAGGACAGAAAATGGTCGACACTGTTCTCTTTCAAAAGCAGGTGGAGGATTTCGGTGAGTTTTTTGCGGCCTGGGCACCTTATTCCGCTTCCGACTATACAGGCTCTTTGGATCGGTGTGAGCAACTTCTGGCCGGGCGCAAAAGTTTGCGTGAATTCCAGGCCCCTTCCTGGTCTGGTGACGGCAAGCCGAAATCAAGCCTGGACGGCATAAGAGAATCTGTGGTTATCCTGGCCCCTGCAGGCAACCGGGCGTTTCAGATAAAGGGGGGAGAAAAACTGGATGCCCTCGGCATCGTCAAGCGGTTTGGCCCCTGGAACCATCCTGACAGACCCCATTTTGACAACCTGGCTGAAGTGGCGGCGGAACCATACCTCTCTGGTTTGGCAGCAGCATCCCAAAGCGATCCTGATATACTCCGGATTCTCTCTGAACTGCCTCCGATCAACGCAATCTATCCCTCACCGGTTACCCGGCCACCGGCCACTCCGACACTCTGGGATAAATGGCCTCAGGGTCTTTCTACTGATCTGCTTCATCCTGCTGTACTGGAAGCGGAAAGGAAACTTTCCGGGCAGCATCATGCTCAAGACCACGAAGTTTTGGTCTGCTGGGAGCAGCTTTCAAAGACCTTGAATGGCCTGTGGAAAAAAACAACCATGCCGCAGCCCTATATCTGCCTCCTGGTAGGGGATGGCGATACCATGGGCAAAACGCTGAATCAGCTTTCCAGGGTAGATCTTCATCAACAATTTTCACAAAAGCTGGACGAATTTGCCCGTGATGTCCACCAGGCTCTCTCTGCTCATGGCGGGAAGATAGTGTATAGCGGGGGAGATGACGTGATGGCATACGCCCCTCTACATACCGCTCTTGCATGTTGCGAGGCTGTTCGTGATCTTTTTCAGGAAAAGATGGTGGAAGCCTGCAATGGGACGCAAGTGGAGCCTCCAACCTTTTCCCTGGGCATGGCCATCGTGCATATGCATATGCCGATGCACAGGGCGCTTGATCTGGCCAGAAAAGCGGAGCGTCAGGCAAAGGAGATGGGGCGTAACCGGCTGACTATAATTCAATCCAAGCGCAGCGGTTCAGACATACTGATTCACGGCAATTGGCGCTCGCAGCATGGCCGGCCATCTCTACCCAAAAGATTGCTTGCCTTTGCAGAAGCATATAACCGGGGTGTGCTTTCCTCCAGGCTGGCATATCAGTTGCGGGAAATCGGCAAAGAATGTGGAGAGCAATTGGCATGGAGCAGGAGAGGTGCGTTGCTTATACCGCAGAATCCGGCAACGGCTGAGGCTGTGCGGCTGGTTTGCCGGAAGAAGATCACAAGAGCGGACGCGGAGCTCTTGTTGAACGGCCAGGAAAGTATCCGCCAACTTGCAGACGAACTTGTCATCGCCCACCAATTGAGCCGCGCTCTAGCTATCAGCCGGGCAGAATGGAATATAGAGGGAGGAAGCGAGTATGAGTAGGTATGTGATTCACTCAGACGAGGCGTTGGTGTTCCGGGATGGCAGGCCCTTTGGTGATGCGGGCATCGTTGACAGCGGCATTGTACAGTGGCCCTTGCCGCCGACCATTATCGGCATGATGAGGACGCAAGTCGGACTTTCCAGAGATCCCGGATATTTTTCTGATCCTGGAAAACGCCAACATAATATCAGGCGGATAAAATCGATCACCTCTGACCTGATTCTGCCCATGTGGCAGGAAGCTCACAAGAGTGAATGGAGGTTTCTGTATCCGGTTCCAGCCGATGCCCTGCTGCTCGATGGCCAGGATGCCTCCTGTTACAGTGTCCACGGATTTGCCTTTCACAAACCTGAAGAAGACGAGGGGATAAACCTGCCGTGGTCAAACTGGCTTCTGCCGACCACAACATCCAGGGAGAAACCGGCCCAAGACGCTCCTGGTCTCTGGTTTGAGGAAAAGTTTTTTACATGGCTTCAGAATTATACCTTCCCTGACGAACTGCAATTCCGGGAACTTGGCGTTCCCTGGCCACAGGTGGAAACACGAATGCACACTGCCATCGGTACCTTCGGAACAGCCCAGACAGGTCAACTTTTTTCTACACAAGGAATCCGGCTGCAATCTGCAGGCAAGGGTAAGCGAGAGAGCAAAGGACGTTACGGAATCGGGGTCGTCCTGTCTGGACTTGAGCCTGGAGATAATCCGACCGGCGCCTGCCGTTTTGGGGGAGAGCGAAAGATTGGCCAGGTAGAGTTGCAACCGGTTGATTTTCCTGCCTGCCCTGGTTGGTTTGAAGAAGATAGATTTCTTCGCCTCGTTTTGATCAGCCCCGGCAATTTCGGTTCCTGGGCGCCGGACTGGCTGCGGCCGTCTCCCAATGAATCTGAAACCCCCTGGCGGGAGCTGCCGCAGTCCGCTATCAAAGTGCGGCTTGTTTCCGCCTTTATCCCCAGATGGATGCCGGTCAGCGGCTGGGATTTTGAACAGAGACAACCTCGGGCAACCAGAAAACTGGTACCAGCAGGGGCGGTGTATGTCATAAAGCTGCATCGGCCGGAGGAATCTCCGGAGGCGGCGCGCCTGTTATGGGGTCGCTCAATCGCTGATGATCCGGACGGTTCCAATGGGTATGACGTGGTTTGTGTAGGTAAACTCAACGTAACTGATCACGGGGGTAAACATACTGAAATTGTTGAATAAAAATTGTACTATATTGCGTAGCGATTTCTAACTAACTGATTTTATTGACTCCAAGTTTTCACTGGTATTTTTTGATCTGAAGAACTTTTAGTAATTTTAAATAGATACAAAGTGGGCACCCCGTGATCGGTTACAACTCAACACAATTGTTTAGGGAGAAGAGAAATGAAAATGCGGCCTTATTTCATGCAAACCCTCTCTGGCTTGCACTGTGGAGTCGGGCAGGGATTGTCGGATATTGACCTGCCCACGGCAAAAGATTCAGTCACGGGCCATCCTTTCGTACCGGGTTCGTCCATCAAGGGTGTGCTTCGTAATCGTTTTGACGATGGAACAGGCAAGGCAACCGCCGCTTTCGGCTCCCCGTCCGGCAGCTCGGTGGAGCGTGCCGCGGCCCTGTCCTTCACGGACAGTCGGCTCATCTGCTTGCCTGTACGCTCCTATTTTGGCACTTTTGCTCTGCTGGCCTCATCCTGTTCGCTAAAAATTGTAAAAAATGAATTGCAGCGTGCCGGATTCCAGAATTTGCCGCCAATACCTTCTTTTCCTACTGTCCAGCAAAACGAAAATTTCCACGGGCTGGTCTGCACGGAGACGCGTCTTCTCCATCGTGGACAATTTGCTGACCGGTTATTGCTGGAAGAACTGGATCTCCTTGTGCAAGCAGATAACGAACACCTGGCGGACCACTGGGCTGATTTGATTGGTGGCTGTCTTTACCCGCAGGATGAGGAAGCGCAGCAGCACTTTAAGCGAGGCTTTGCCATTGTGGATGACAATATTTTTGATTTCTTGTGCGAAACTGCTCTGCCCGTGGCTGCCCATAACAGAATTGGAGAAAACGGAGTGGTGGCCGAAGGACAGCTTTGGTACGAGGAGTTTGTACCGGCTGAGGCCATCTTCGTAGGTGCGGTGTATGGACAAGGTGCCAGGACGGAGTCCGGGCAATGGACTTCGTCAGAGCTCCTTAATTTCATTTGTGCCGATCGTGTCGATATCCAGGTTGGAGGTAGCGCTACGACCGGTCGGGGATTGGTTGCCATGGTTTTCGCAGATGACAGGGAGGAACACGATGCTGACTAAAAGCCAACGTTTCGCAGCAGTGGTCATGCCCGATGTATTGACCGTGGCAAACAGTGATAACCTGGAACACAAGAAACAATACAAGAGTCTCTCAAAAAAGGCCGGCAGCCTGGTACGCAACTCAGGACTCATACAGACCCTGGCCTTTTTGCGTGCCCGCGACCAGGAGCATCATCAAACCTTGCTGCAACATCTTGAACAGGAGTTGCAGCAGATGAACTTGCTCCCCCACGACGCCACTCTCTACGACACTGTTTTAAGCGCAGAGGTGCCGCAGTACATGGTATTGACCAGAGAAATTCTTCTTTTACTGAATTGGCATAAACGGCTTGCCGAAACATTGATCATAATACCGTCGGCAAACGAACAACACGGTCAGGAGGAGGTACCCCAATGATCCAGGCTGTACGCAATCAAGTCCGGAATATGTTGCCTCCCATCCAGTATCACGATAATCCGGCGAACCTTTCCCTTTTGTTTAACAGATTGTGCCGGGCCATTGATGAGCAGCGTGAAACAACTAATAAAAAGAATACCATTGAATCCTTGCTTGCTGGATACGGTACAGAATCCCTCCAGCTATACAGGCAGGCCTTCAAGCGCTGGAAAGAGACGCTGGAGCGCGATGCTCTCGCTCTCTGTTTTGAAATGGAGGTGCAGACTCCCCTGGTAGTCGGAAAGGGCGATCAGAATGTGCATGAATTCGGCATCAGCCTGCAACACCCCTGGGGAACACCTGTCATTCCAGGTTCCGCGATCAAGGGCGTTCTGTCCACCTATGCCCACGACACGGGAGATGCGGCATGGCAGAAAGAAGTCCTTGTTTCCCCCCTTGAATCCTTCAGGGGTCAGTATGCCGTCATCATGTTCGGCGGCACTGACCTGTCCGGCCATTCTTGTGCAGGCTGCCTGGATTTTATGGATGCCTGGTGGGTTCCAACGAATGAAACTCCTTTTATCAGGGACATTACCACAGTCCATAACCGCGACTATCACCATGGGTTGGGCGGCTCTTTTCCTGATGGAACCGGCGATCCTGTGCCCATTGAATTTGTTGTCATCAAGCCGGGTGTACGATTTTGGTTCACTATCCGTGGAACGCAAACTTGGTGCAACCTTGCAAAGACAATGTTGCAGTCTGCAGCGCTTGAGTACGGTTTCGGCGCCAAGACCCGTGTTGGATATGGGAGATTGAAGTATATACGTTCTGTTGCGGAAATACGGGCTGACATGCCTGCAATGACCGATGCGAATCTCGCTGAAGTATTCAACACTTACAAGGGAGATCCAGCTTTTGCGGATGCCTTTGTGCAGGAGACAAGAACAAGGCAATATAACGATGTATTAGCGCCGATGTTTAGAAGGTTTCGGCCTGCACATGTTTTCCTTCACGAACTGCAGCAAACCCCTCCAAAAAAACTGGCAGATATAAAAAGTAAATACGACCAATATAAAAAAGCATTCGGAAGTGAGCCCATTGACACAAAAGATCCTGATATCCAGGCGATCTTTGTTATTTGTCAGCGATTTGCAGCAGATCTGGCAAAAATGCCTACAGAGGCATGGGTGTGGCGTTTTGCTCCAACAGCTGAAGATCTTATTGCATATAGAACCTCAGACGAAGTAGTCAAATTGATAAAAGGTTAAGTGGCTCTTAATGAAATTCAGCATTTTTCACTGGCCCATGAGCCAGGCAGGCA
>JAUNUN010000045.1 GCA_030538155.1 bacterium | reverse complement strand
ATAAGAATCAAGGGGCAGTAATTTTCTATTGACACTGTCAACCATATCAACAGACAAAGGAAGGAAAAAGAGTGCATACACTAACGGTTGGTTTGGGCGAGCGCAGCTATCCCATTCATATAGGCAGTGCTATTTTGACGCGTCTCGGTCATCTCTTGAAAGAGACCTTGCCGGCCCACCGCTATGCCGTCATCAGCGACAACCGGGTGGCGACACTCTATGGCGCACAGGTTTTGCAGGCGCTGCAGGCGGCCCAACTGGAAGGTGAGTTGTTCACCTTTCCCGCAGGAGAGGCGAGCAAGCATCTGGCGAGTATTGAACAGTTGGCAGGCAGTATGGCCCAACGGGGTTTTGACCGAGGAGACGCTATCCTGGCGCTGGGTGGCGGAGTCAGCGGCGACATGGCAGGCTTCCTGGCGGCCATCTATATGCGCGGCATCCCTTTTGCCCAGGTGCCGACTACGCTGCTTGCCCAGGTGGATAGTTCGGTGGGCGGCAAAACCGGGGTGGATATTCCTGAAGGCAAAAATCTCATCGGTGCTTTTTACCAGCCCCGTCTGGTGCTGATCGATACAGATGTACTGCAAACTTTGCCTGAGAATGAATTTTTGGCAGGCATGGGTGAAGTGATTAAGTATGGAGCCGGCCTGGATGCTGACTTTTTTAACTATCTTGGTCGGCACCGTGAACAGATCCTGTCCCTGGATCCGGCTCAATTAAGCTCCATCGTTTCCCATTGCTGTGCCTTGAAGGCCAAAGTGGTGGAGCAGGATGAACGCGAGGGCGGCCGGCGGCGGGTGCTCAATTTCGGCCATACCATCGGTCATGCCGTGGAGGCTGCATCGGACTACAGCCTGTTGCACGGCTTTGCCGTGGCTATTGGTATGTGTGCGGTGGCCGACTTGGCTGTGCGCTGTGGTTATGCCCCAACAAGCGTACAAGAAGAGATTACAACTCTGCTGCAGGCCTATGGTTTGCCCACGACCATACCCGAGGCTTTGAATCGTGAGCGCATTACAACCTTTATGCAGGCAGACAAAAAATCAATCGGCAGGCGTCTTTTCTTTGTGCTGCCCACGGCACTTGGTCAGGTGAACATTACAGATCAGATCGATTCTGCAGCGCTTGCCCAAGTGTTGGCTTGCAACAAAACTGCTTGAAAGACTGATAAAAGTAATAAAACAAGGCGCTATAAGCAGGGAGGGATAATTCTATGAAGGGAAAACTGGTTATTGCCATGGTCGGCCTGCCGGCGCGGGGCAAATCCACCATGGCGCGGAAGTTGTGCCGCACCCTGGAGTTGGACGGAGTCAATGCTCGCATTTTCAACAATGGCAAGTTGCGGCGGCAGATGGATCCGGAAGATCGGACCTCCTCTGCAGATTTTTTTGCCGCTGCCAATACGGAAGGCCTGGAAATACGAGATTCTATCGCGCGCAAGGCCATTGACATGGCCCAGGCCTTTTTGGCGGGCGACGGCCAAGTGGCGATTCTGGATGCCACCAACATCACCCGGGAGCGCAGGGCCGCGATCAGCGCTGCCTTCGCCTCTCTTCCGCTCTGCTTTGTGGAATGCCTCAATGCAGATGAGGAGGCGCTGGAGGCCAATCTGGAACGGAAGGTGGATCTGCCTGAGTTCAGAGCTATGCCGAGGGAAAAGGCGCTGGAAAGCTTTGTGCAGCGCATTGCCCACTATGAGCAGATTTATGAGCCGCTGAATGATGAGCCCAACCGTATTCTGGTGGATTCTTTTGAGAGTTGCATCCTGCAGGAACATATCAGTGATGTGCTGCCCTACTACGACCGTATCCGCGACATCATTACAACCCGGGTGGTGCGTAATCTCTTTCTGGTGCGGCATGGCGAAACCTTTTACAATCTGGAAGACCGTATCGGCGGTGATTCCAGCCTGACGGAAAAGGGGCAGGACCAGGCCGAGGCCCTGGCCGAACACTTTGCCACGGTGCGTATCCCCATTATTTTTACCAGCAATCACCGCCGTACCCTGCAAACTGCCCGACCCATCGCCGACCGTCAGGATCCGTGCTCCATCATTGCCCTGCCGGAGTTCAATGAGATCCACGCCGGTATCTGCGAGCACCTGACCTACGAGGATGTGCGCCGGGAGTTGCCCCAGGTCGCGCGGGAGCGCGGGCCCAACAAATACCGGTATGTCTATCCCGAAGGCGAGGGCTATGCCACCATGGCGGAGCGGGTGCACCGCGGCCTGAAAAAGGTGTTTTTTCTGAACAACTATGATGAAAACATTATGATTGTCGGCCACCGGGCCGTCAACCGTATGATCCTATCCCGCTTCCTCTCCCGCCAGGAAGAGGAAGTTCCCTATATCTATATGCCGCAGGATCGCTACTACCACATCCGCATCGATCCGCATAAGCGCAGCTTTGAACTGGTGCCCTATCGGAGCGCGCCGGCTGCCTGGGCCGGCTGGTAAAGGACGGCAAGATGGAGGAGTTGAGCATCAACACGGGAATGACCTCTTTGCTGGAGTTAATCAGCACCCTGCGCGGCGAAGAGGGTTGCCCCTGGGACAGGAAGCAAACCCCGCAGACCATGCGGAAATATCTGCTCGAAGAGTGCCGTGAACTGGTCGAAGCGATCGATTCGGGCGATCCGGCGGCGGTTCAGGAGGAATGCGGCGATGTGCTCTTTATCCTGACCTTTTTGATCCGCCTCTACGAGGAAGAGGGCTATTTTGATCTGCAGACGGTCTGTGCTGCGGCGCATGCCAAGATGGTGCGGCGGCACCCCCATGTTTTCGGCGACTCTGTTCTTACGAGCGAGGAGGATCTTTACCGCCAGTGGGCAGCCATCAAGGCAGAGGAGGCGGAGGAGAAGCGGAGCAAAGCTCAAACGCAGGAATAATCTGGTGGGCGTTTACGCGCTGTCGTAGCAGGTTCTTCGGGTTTTCCCTTGACACGAACTTCGAATTAGGAATAGTATAACAGGTTCTAAATTGTTGGTTTATTGATATGCGCCGGTTTTGTGCCGGCCATATCACATACCTTCTTGCTCCTGGGCGTAGGGCCCTGGGGCCAACTGTCCACAAGGAGGAGTGATGCGTCATTACGAGACGACCTACATCCTGCGCCCTAATCTGGGCGAAGCTGTTCTCACCGAAATCGTCGACCGTACCAATGCGATCATAGCCGATTTCAAGGGTACCCTGATCACCGAGGAGCGCATAGGCATGCGCAGGCTGGCCTATGCCATCAAAAAAGAGGTGCAGGGCTACTATGTCTACATCAACTTCGCTGCTCCGGGAGAAGCGGTAGCCGAGATCGAGCGTATCTTCCGCATTGATGACCGGGTGCTGCGCTATCTCACCATCAAACTTGGAGACAGCATTGACGCCGAGGGCATCGAGGCCGAGCGTGAGCGCATTGTCGCCACCGCTGCCGCCCGTGCCGCACGGGATGCCGCCGAAGCCGAGGAAGAGGCCAAGAGCCGTGGTCGCAGGCGGGATACGCCAGTTGGGCGGAGTGACGACAAAGCCGATTCCCAGACAGAGGACGGGGATGACGGGGATGACGCCGATGAAGCGGAAGGTGAAGAATAGTAAACCCAGCAGGATTTAAGGAGAACGATCATGGCAGCACCAAGAAGGATTTTTACCCGTCGCCGGGTTTGTCGTTTTTGTACCGATAAGGAATTGACCATTGATTACAAGGATATCAAGGGCCTGAAAAACCTGGTGACCGAGCGGGGCAAGATTATACCCCGACGGATCTATGGCACCTGCGCCAAGCATCAGCGCCGGCTCAACGAGGCCGTGAAACGGGCGCGCCAATTGGCCCTGCTTCCCTACACGGGAAATGTAGAGCCGTAAATTGTTCAAGCCAAAACATGGCAGGGCGACGGATTGATGGAGGTCTCACGGCAGGGATACAGGCCGGCTTTGCTCTTGGGGACACTGTTTGTTCTGCCGCCGGCAGCTCCGGTCTTGTTTGCCTGGCTGGACGCATTTTTTGCCGCTATCATCTGTTGTGTCCTGGTCCTGCTTGGGTGGCGGCCGGGTCTTAAACAGTTGCGTTACGGCCTGGGCGGTGCAGCGATTGCCGCCCTTTTTTTGCAGCAACTGGAGCTTTTTTTATTTTCATTGAGTGCCTGTCCTTTAGGTATGGTGCTGGCCAAGGGAGCGGAGCGGCAAGAATCTGCAGCCCGCAGCGGCGCCAAAGGCATCTTGGCGCTCGGTATCGGCTGGCTGTTGTTCTGGCTGCTCTTTGCCACCCTGACCCAGAGCAATCCCTACCGGGAAATGCTGGTGGCATTGGATAAGGGGCTGAACGAAACTCTGGCCCTGTATACCAAGGAAGGCAATGGGCTGTCTCCCGAAACCCTGCAGCAGGTTACACTCGTGGTTGAGGCCTTGCGGGCCAGGCTGCCGCAACTCCTGCCCGCCATGTGGCTGGGTATGGCCACCATGACGGTGTGGATGAATCTGGTTTTGGCCAACTGGTTTTTAGGCCGTCTGCGCTCTGGTGCATACCCCTGGGGCAGATACCAGACGTGGCGGCTCCCGGATCAACTGGTGTGGGTGCCGATCGCAGCGGGGCTATTTTTGCTGCTGCGGATTGCACCGCTGCAGAGCATGGCGCTTTGGGCCTTGGTCGTGGCCTCCATGCTCTACAGCTTTCAGGGTCTGGCCGTTTGTCAGCATTTTTTTGAGCGCTGGCGCTTTCCGGTATTTATGCGGGTGTTGGCCATTTTTTTTCTGATTATCCAGGGATATGGCCTGATGCTTCTGGCCATGCTCGGGTTAAGTGATGTCTGGTTAAATTGGCGCAACCGGCCAAACCGGTCTGCGACTACTCATAAGGAATAAGAAACAAGGCAGGACCGGGTACACACTGTGCGGCAGCATTGAACAGGAGTTTAGCCTGCCACTTTTGCTAGCGAGAGGATGAGCATGGAAATCATATTGAAGGAAACCATTGATACGCTGGGCCAGGAAGGCGAGATTGTTAAGGTGAAACCTGGCTATGCCAGGAATTTTCTGTTTCCGACCAGAAAAGCGGTGCTGGTGAACAAGGAGTCGCTTGCCCGGCTGGAAAAAGAGAAAAAGGCCATTGCCGCCCGCCTGGCCACCCAGCAGGCCGAAGCCAAGGGTTTGGCCGCGGTGCTCGAAGGCAAGACTGTGGTGATTCCGAAACGAGCAGGTGATGAGAACCGTCTGTTTGGTTCCGTGACCAGTTCCGACATCGCCACTGTCCTGGAAGGCATGGGTATTGCCATTGACCGCAAAACCGTTATCCTGCCCGAGCCCATCAAGGCTTTGGGCGAGTACCGTGTACAGGTCAAAACCGGTTATCAGACCGCAGCGCAACTGCTGGTCCAGGTGGTACCCGAGGAAGCCGTCGATCAGGAAGAGAGCTGACCGCCTGCCCTCAAGCAGCATTGCTGCGGCTTGAGGAATTTACCTGTACATCAGGCTGCATGTTTGTAGCTTGTATGCGATGCCTTTTCTCTGTATGGAAAAGGCATCTTTTTTTCTGGTTGTATTCTGACTATTCCAGTTCCAGCTCAACGGAAATCTATCAAGGGCAAGGCAAATGCGACGCAGGCCTACATTCAGGCACGTCCTGCGAGCATTTACCGAAGCCGACACGGATAGGCTTTGATATGGAACCGGCATTGCATCCTTGATCTTTACCGGGTACCCCATGATCCCCTTCGATGATCCATCCAGTCAACCCTCCGGAGGCCGCATGCTGCCGCCGCAGAGCCTTGAGGCCGAACAGGCGGTTCTGGGCACCATCCTGTTGCAGGCCGATGCCCTGAACCAGGTGGTGGAGATCATCAGGGCGGACGACTTTTACCGGGAGAACCACCGGGTCATTTTCACCGCCATGCTCACCCTGTTTGACCGGCGCGAACCCCATGACCTGATCACGGTCGGTACCCTGCTGGCCGACCAGAGCAAACTGGAAAGTGCAGGCGGGGCTGCCTATCTGGCCTCGCTGACCGATGTTATCCCCTTTACCGGCACTTTGGTGCACCATGCCCGCCTGATCCGGCAGAAATCCGTGTTGCGCCAGTTGATTCGCACCAGCAGTGAACTGGCTGCCCGCTGCTATGATGCCCCCCACGATATTGATGCGCTTATCGATGATGCGGAACGCACCATCTTTGAAATCGCCCATGCCAAGAGCGGCCAGGCCTTTCAAAGCATTGGCCAGATCGTGCCCGGCACCTTCACCCGCATCAGCGAACAGGCCGAGCGTGGGGATTCCATTACCGGTACGGCAACCGGGTATGCAGATCTGGATCGTATGACCGCAGGCCTGCAGCCTGCCGATATGGTCGTTCTGGCAGCCCGGCCCTCCATGGGCAAGACGGCCCTGGCCATGAATATCGTGCAGAACGTGGCGGTGATCAAAAAGGTGCCGGTGGCGGTGTTCAGCCTGGAGATGTCGGCCCAGGCCCTGGCTATGCGCATGCTCTGTTCAGTGGGAAAAATCGATTCCCAGCGACTGCGCACAGGCAGGTTGCAGGACAGCGACTGGCCGCGTCTGCAAAGGGCCACGGCCCAGCTCTCAGAGGCTCCCATTTATATTGACGATACCTCGGGCATGACTGCCCTGGAAATGCGGGCCAAATCGCGGCGCTTGAAGGCTGAGCACGATCTTGGTCTGATTGTAGTGGATTACCTGCAACTCATGCAGGGTCGGGGCAACAGTGAGAACCGGGTGCAGGAGATTTCGGAGATTTCCCGTTCGCTCAAGGCCATGGCCAAGGAACTGGATGTGCCGGTTTTGGCCCTGTCTCAGCTCAATCGCAGCTTGGAGCACCGCGAAGACCGCCGACCGCAGCTCTCTGATCTGCGTGAATCCGGCGCGATTGAACAGGATGCGGATGTAATCCTGTTCATCTATCGGGATGAGGTGTACAATAAATCGGAGACCAACAAGAACCGGGGCATTGCCGAAATCATCATCGGCAAACAGCGTAATGGCCCCACCGGCACGGTGCGGCTTTCCTTTCTCGGCCAGTACGCCTCCTTTGAGCAGTTTACCCAGCGGGATGACCTGCCCACCCAACTGCCGCCCGAGAGCATGATGGACCCCGAACTCTGGCAGCAGGACATGTCCTGACCAATAGATATAATGTTTTTGCACGAATCAGGAAAAACCATGAACGACCGTTACGATTTCAAGGCCATTGAGCACAAGTGGCAGCAACGCTGGCAAGAAGAAGAGCCGGATCGGGTGGCTGATGTTCTCAGCGGCAAAAAATACTATGTGCTGGAAATGTTTCCCTATCCCTCGGGCAGGATCCACATGGGGCATGTACGCAACTACACCATCGGCGACGTGATTGCCCGCTACAAACGGATGCGCGGCTTTGAGGTGCTGCACCCCATGGGCTGGGATGCCTTTGGCCTGCCCGCTGAAAACGCGGCCCTCAAGCATGGCACACACCCTGCCACCTGGACGCACGAAAACATCGACTACATGCGCACCCAGCTCAAGGCCATGGGCCTAAGTTACGACTGGCGGCGGGAACTGGCCACCTGCACACCGGAGTATTACCGCTGGGAGCAGCAGCTTTTTCTGCGCATGCTGGCCCAGGGCCTGGCCTATCGGCGGGAAACCACGGTCAACTGGTGTGAAGACTGTCAGACCGTGCTGGCGCGGGAGCAGGTGATCGAAGGCGCCTGTTGGCGCTGCGACCAGCAGGTGCTGCCCAGAAACATGGCTGGATGGTTTTTCAACATCACCCGTTATGCCGAGGAACTGCTCAGCGATCTGGACAGTCTCACCGGCTGGCCGGAACGGGTGGTAGCCATGCAGCGCAATTGGATCGGCAAGAGCACGGGCCTTGCCTGCGACTTTCAGGTGGAGGACGGAGAGGAGCAGATCACCATTTTCACCACCCGGCCCGACACTATATTCGGCGTCACCTTCATGTCACTGGCCGTGGAACACCCGCTGCTCAAGACCCTGAGCGCAGGTCTGCCGCAACACGAGGCCGTGCAGGACTTCATCCGGGAAACCGTGATCGCCAAGCAGCGCGCCTCCCTGGAGCAGGAAACGGAGAAACGCGGCGTTTTTACCGGCCGCTACTGCATCAACCCCTTCAATGGGGACAGGGTGCCCATCTATGCGGCCAACTTTGTCTTGATGGAATACGGTACCGGCGCGGTTATGGCCGTACCGGCCCATGATCAGCGCGACTTTGAATTTGCCCGCGCCTATGGTCTGCCGGTACGGGTGGTGGTGCAGCCGGAGGGAGAGGAACTCCAGGGCGAGCATATGGCGGAGGCCAACACCGTAGCCGGGCTTTTGGTCAACTCCGGAGATTTCACCGGTATAGAGTCGGAGGCGGCCCAGCAACTGATCATCAACCATGCCCAGCAGCAGGGTTTTGGTCGCCCGCATATCACCTATAAACTGCGCGATTGGGGCGTTTCCCGCCAGCGCTACTGGGGTGCGCCCATTCCGGTGGTGCACTGTCCGGATTGCGGCATCGTGCCGGTACCCGAGGAGGACTTACCCGTGCTTCTTCCCGGAACAGGGGCTCTGACCGGCAAGGATTCCGGTGATTCCCGGCCCCTACACCAGCAGGAAGACTTTCTGGCCACAAGTTGTCCTGCCTGCGGCAAGCCTGCACGCCGCGAAAGCGACACTTTTGACACCTTTGTCGAATCGTCCTGGTATTTCATTCGCTACGTCAGCCCTGACTGCACCAGCGGCTTGGTGGATAAAAACGCCGCTGCGGCCTGGTTGCCGGTGGATCAGTATATCGGCGGGGTGGAGCATGCTATTTTGCATCTGCTCTATTCCCGCTTCTTCACCAAGATGCTGCGCGACCTGGGCTATGTCGGCGTTGATGAACCCTTCACCAATTTGCTCACCCAAGGCATGGTACTGAAGGACGGCTTTAAGATGTCGAAATCAAAGGGTAATGTGGAGGATCCCAGCACACTGATTGAGCAGTATGGGGCCGATACGGTGCGGCTCTTCTCCCTGTTCGCGGCCCCGCCCGAGCGCGATCTGGACTGGAATCCCCAGGGGGTCGAGGGCGCTTCCCGTTTCCTGGTCAGGGTCTATCGTCTGGTGGCCGTGAACCTGGACTGCTTTGCCGGCGAGAGTGCGGTGAATCCCGAACAACTGGATGTGGCTTCGCGGCAGGTTTACCGCAAAACCCACCAGACCATCCGCCGTGTAACCGAAAGCATCGAGAGTAATTTCCATTTCAACACCGCCATTGCCGGGGTGATGGAACTGGTCAATGCCATTGGTTCTCCGGAAGAAGCGGGCAAGCTCGATACGAGAGTGCTGCGCCAAGGGCTTGAAACCATCCTCCTGCTCCTCTTCCCCATGGCTCCGCATTTCTGCGAGGAACTGTGGCAGGCAAGCGGGCATGGCCGGCAACTGACCAAAAGCGCCTGGCCGCGGTACAGTGAGGAGGCTGCACGCGAAGAGGAACTCACCATTGTTGTTCAGGTCAACGGCAAACTGCGTGGCAAGCTGCAGGTACCGGAGGATACGGACGATGAAACCTTGAAAAAAATGGCCCTGCAGGATGAGAAAATTATCCAATTTCTGGCCGGGGCCGAACCGAAAAAAATCATTGTTGTTCGAAAGAAACTCGTTAATATTGTTATTTAAATACCTCTTTCTTCAAGATACCCAATCAAGGAACGCCATGAAACGCTCTCGCCGCGCTTTTCTAGCCTGTACCCTCCTGTCTGCATTGCTCCTGGCCGGCTGCGGCTACTATTTCCCCCATGTTTACGAGGGACCGGAGCGGGTAGTGTACATGCCCAACTGGGAAAACCGCACCAACAAGCTGGGGCTGGACAACAGGATTTATCAGTCTCTGTCGCGCTGGTTTCAGAAATCCGATGCAGTCGCGCTTACCAAGGAGCGTACCGGTGCGGACTATATCCTGGCCGGTGAAATCGTGGCCATTGACCTGCCCAGTGTTTCCTGGGACGGCGTGACCAGGGCCTCGGGCATCAATGTGAAGCTCATCGTTCGCTATGTATTGAAAGATTTGAAGACCGGGCAGATTGTCTGGGAAGTGCCCGGCAAGCTGTACACAGCCGATTACACGGAAAAACGGGTCAGTGCTTCCGGCGACGAAATCGCCCTGCGGGAAATTGTGGATGACATGTCGGAAGAGATCTACGTGGGCACCCTTCACCGCATCCGTCGCCAGATGGATGCCGCAACCGATCAGACGGCTCCTGCAGCTCAATAATCTCCATTTCGTATCTCCATCTCGTCGCAGACGCTCAGGCATATCAGGCATAGCTTGGGCGTTTGCCATGTCCGCTCCTGTCCATGTTTGATCCATCCAGGGATGCAGGCGCATCCTTCCTTGTGGGGACACAGATAGCGCAGCCAGTGCAGACTGTGCAGTTGCGTCTTGACAGCCCTTTTGTGCTTGCCCCCCTGGCGGGTTATACTGATCTGCCTTTCCGGCTGCTCTGCCGCGAACTGGGTGCGGGGCTGGTTTTTTCCGAAATGATCAGCTCACATGGGCTCGCGCAGGGCCAGCACAAGACCACGGCCATGTTGAAGAGCGTGGCTGCGGAGCGGCCCTTTATTGTGCAGCTCTTCGGCGCTGTACCCGAGGTGATGGCTCAGGCGGCGCTCAAGGTTTGCACCCTGCCCGTGGACGGTATTGACCTGAACATGGGCTGCCCGGTGCGCAAGGTCACCAAGAGGGGAGCAGGTGTGGCCCTGATGCAGCAGAGCGCGCTTGCCGAGAACATCATCCGGGCCGTATGCGCCGCGAGTGCGGTGCCGGTTTCGGTCAAATTTCGCAGCGGCCGGGACGCAAACAACATCAACGCCGTGGAGTTTGCCCAAATGGCGGAGGCTGCCGGTGCGGCCCTGCTGAGTGTGCATGGCCGCACCTGGGTGCAGGCCTTTGGCGGCCAGGCAGACTGGCAGGTGGTGCGTGCGGTCAAAGAGGCGGTGACTATCCCTGTTATTGGTAACGGCGATATTGACAGCCATACCAAGGGGCTGGATTTGCTCGCGTTCAGCGGCTGCGATGCGGTCATGGTGGGCCGGGGCGCGCTCTCCAACCCCTGGCTTTTTGCCGGGAAAGAGCGGCCGGAAACTTTGGCCGGGCGTTTACCCCTTTTGCGGCGTTATCTGGAACTGTGCACTTTGTATCTGCCGGTTGAACGGGTCCTGTTTCGTATCAAGTATCAGATCAGCAGGCTTTTGAGCGGTTTGAACGGCGCAGCCGGCGCCAGACAGCGTGTCCTTGCCTGCGCCTCGGTGGCCGAGATTGCGCGCACCCTGGAAGAACTTTGCTCTGCTGCTGAATCCTAAATCCTGAAGTCGCACTGCCGTCTGTGTTGGCGCTAAACTCTTAGCTGTTCGTTCTACGTTCTACAGTGGTCACATTCAGGTGGTGAGGCTGCGGTAAATCTGGGGCATGCGGCTGGGCAGCCGTTTGATGCTGTCGATGCAGATGTACTGATTTTCACCGCACATGTGCGCCATGTATTCATGACCTTTGCGGTCCACAGTGATGCAGAAGGGATGAATGCCGGCGGTTCTGGCTTCGAGCAGGGCATGGCGGGTGTCTTCGATGGCGTATTCACCCTTGTAGTCGTCGTAATCTTCCGGTTTGCCGTCGGTGAGCAGCACCAGCAGCCTGATCTTCGCTTCCACTTCTTTGAACAGGCGCGTCATGTGGCGGATGGCCGGGGCCATGCGGGTGTATTCCCTGGGGCCAATCGCGCCGATGCGCCGGCGCACGGTATCGTTATATGGTTCGTGCATGCGCTTGACTGGAAAAAGTTCGCAACGAAGCCGCCGCATGCCGGAAAAGCCGTAGATGCCGTAGCGGTCGTTCAAGACCTGGAGCGCCTCACAGAGCACCACCAGCGTTTCCTTGATGACCTTGCCCACCCAGCCCTCGGTGGAGTTGGACATATCCACCAGAAAATAAACGGCGATATCGCGCTCATCCCTGAGCAGGCGCACAAACAGGCGCTCCGAAGCGCTGCGCCCGGCCAAAGTGTCGGCGAGCGACTCCACCAGGGCGTCTACATCAATGTCATTGCCTTCACGCTGCCTGCGCACAAAACGTTCACTGGTCTGCATCAGTTCAAACTGATGCCGCAGTTTGCGGATCTGGCCCCGATATTTTTCAAGCGTAGTGGGGATAAAGCTGGATTGCACAGGCGGCAGGGCAACTTCACTGAGCAGGCACCAGTTGCGGCGATACCCTTTGCGCCGGAAATCCCATTCGTCGTAGCAGAGCTGGCCTTGAAAACCTTCGCCTTCATCCGCCTGACCACCGGGCAAGAGTGCCGCCACGCCCTCACCAGCCTGCCCAGCTGCGCTGGTGATGTACTGGGCAGGAATTTCGCCCAGATCCTGGCGGATTTCCTCGGCCAGTTGCCGGAGTTCCTCAGGCAGGGCAATATCCTGATTATCGAGCTGAATATAGAGGACGCTCTCCGCGTCCTGTTTCTGGGGCTCGGAGCCGGCGGGCCGTTCCCGTATGAGCGTGGTATCCTGGCCCTGCATGCCGCTCTGCTGGGAACCCTCTTCATCATCTTTTTTTAATCTTTTTTGAAAATCAGGCAGTTGAACCAAGTGGGCCGCCAGGCCGCTCATGAACAGCTCGGCGCGCTGCTCCCGCCGCAGGTTCTGGGCCTTGGCCACCTCGTGCCACCGCAATTCGCCTTGAAAAAGAAGCGCAGGCAAAGGTGGGCAGCCGGGATAGCGGCGCTCCACCAAGGGGGCAAGTTCTTCTGCGGCACTGCCGCTCAAGTTCCGTTCTTCCGGCCTGGCCAGGATCCGGTTCAGCCAATCCATGGCACAGCGGCTGATGGCGTTATCCGTATCCGGATGCCACCTGAGTGCCGTCAAACCCTGCTGCAGCCAGGCAAGCGGATGCTGTTCAACAGGGTCCTTTGGATTACACAGCCTGGGCAGAAGCGGGCAGGCCTCGCGCATCAGGCCGGGCAGTTCCCGATACAGCAGGGAAAAGACCCGTACGGTTTCAAAGAAATGATACAAACTGCCCTGCAGTGCCGGGTTGTTACTGCTGCTGAATAGGGTCAACAGAGGATCGCTGGTATCCTCCTTGATATGGGAAGCCTGGGCAGCTGTAAAGGTGCCGACGCGGATAAAACCCCATTGACAGGAGATAATCAGTTTATAGAGCAGCGCGTTTTCCTGCTCGGTAGGGAAAATATTCAGTTCTTCAGGCAGATAAACTGCATGGGTATCGGTGTAAACGCTCTCGCCCTCGGCCAGGGGCAGAAGCGGCATCTCCTGACCGGCCAGCGCGCCGGCATAGGGCTGCAGGCGGCCGCTGACCTCACTGAGGCGGATACCCATTTCACCGCGCATGCGGCAGAGAAAATGCGTTTCCACATCTGCCATGAAACGCTGCGCCACCCGTAGGCCGCTGCTTTCATACTGATCGAGCAGGGCCTGCACCCAGCCCGGCAGCTCTTCTGCAGGCAGGCAGGAGAGGATGTTTGCCGCCTCATCCAGGTAGGAAAGACAAAGGGATTGCGACACCGGCCAGATGGCGGGCACCTGGGCCAGCACCAGGTCGATCTGGTCGGGGCTCAGGCTGTCCAGAGCGCTCAGCGCCGCATCCACCTCCCACTCATTGGGCAGGCTCGGGCTGACCAAGGCATAAAATCTGGTGGAAAGAGACTGGAGGGCGGATTCGGCAGTTTGCATGGCCTTAGAACAGGGAGCTCACCATCTCGGAGAGTGCTTCCAGTAACTCAGGGTCGTCGGTCAGGGCCTGGCACACAGCAACCTCGCAGGCGGTACGGGGGGCAATGCCTTCGGCAATGAGCTTGCCCGCCTGAATCAGGAGCCGGGTAGAGGCCCCTTCCGCCAGGCCGGAGTCTTTCAAGGCCCGGGTCATGTTGCCCAGTTTGACCAGGGAGTTGGCAAGGGCAGTATCCATGTCGCTTTCCCGCTGCACGATCCTGCTTTCCTGTTCCGGCTCGGGATAGCTGAAGGCCAGGGCGACAAAGCGCTGGCGGGTGGAGGTTTTCAGATCCTTGAGTACGCTTTGGTAGCCGGGATTGTAGGATACGGCCAGCATGAAGGGATCGGGTGCAAGCAGCAGTTCACCCCGCTTTTCAATGGGCAACTCCCGCCGGTCGTCAGCCAGGGGATGGATGACCACAGTGGTGTCTTTCCTGGCCTCGACAATTTCATCCAGATAGCAAATAGCGCCGGCCCGTACGGCCAGGGTGAGCGGCCCGTCAGTCCACACTGCTTCGCCGGAGCGGATCAGATAGCGCCCCACCAAGTCGCTGGTGGAAAGATCGTCATGGCAGGAAACGGTCACCAGCGGCAGTTGCAGTTTCCAGGCAAGATACTGCATGAAACGGGTCTTGCCGCAACCGGTCGGCCCTTTGAGCAAAAGCGGCAGGCCTCTGCGGTGGGCAGTCTCGGCAATGGTGATTTCCTCGCCAATGGGCAGATAAAAGGGCTCTTCCTCGATCCTGTGTTCGTCAAGACGTTTGCTGTATTGCTTCATTCGTTCTCCTTGGTGTCGTCATGTGCAGACACTCTAAGTACGGATAGCGCAAGGTCGAGCCAAAGGGGGATTTTTGCAGGGAGAAACGAGGCGTAGGGCAGGCGAGGGCCGCAAAATAAAAGAGCCGGACGTGCGGAGAAAACGGCGCGCCCGGCTTTTGTAGAGAACGGCAAGGAGATCAGTAGTTATAGAGGTAGTTTCTGATCTCCCAGTCGGTGATGGCAGTGCGGTAGGCATCCCATTCCCGCTCCTTGCCTTCCACGTATTTATTGAAAATGTGCGGGCCCAAAGATTTTTTCATGACCGCGCTTGCCTTCAGGTTTTCCAGCGCCTCATGCAAATCGGCGGGCAGGCTCTCAATACCGGCCTCCTCCATTTCACGGACACTCATTTCATAGAGATCGGCATTGGTAGGCGCGGGAGCTTCCAGGTTGTTGGCAATGCCGTCAAGCCCTGCCCCCAGCATGGCGGCAAAGGCCAGGTACGGATTACAGGCCGGATCCGGGTTGCGCACCTCGGTGCGGGTACTCATGCCGCGGGGCGCGGGGATGCGCACCAGAACCGAGCGGTTGGAGGTAGACCAGGCGATATACACCGGTGCTTCAAAGCCGGCCACCAGCCGTTTGTAGGAGTTGACCAGCGGATTGGTCACTGCGCAGAAGCCCTTGGCGTGTTTACAGATGCCGGCAATATATCTGATGGCCGTGTCCCTGAGTTGGTACTTGGCCTTTTCATCAAAAAAGGCGTTTTTGCCATCCAAAGTGAACAGGGACTGGTTGGTATGCATGCCCGAGCCGCTGATGCCGAAGACCGGCTTGGGCATGAAGGTGGCGTGCAGGCCGAATTCCGCGGCAATAGTGCGCACCACCCACTTGAAGGTAACGGTGTTGTCTGCGGCGGTGAGCGCATCTGCATATTTGAAGTTGATCTCGTGCTGGCCTTCTGCCACTTCGTGGTGGGAGGCCTCGATCTCAAAGCCCATGGCCTCCAGAGTCTGGATAATTTTGCGGCGGCAGTTAGTACCGGAGTCGCCCGGGTCTGTGTCGAAATAACCGGCCACGTCGTCGGTAATGGTGGTGGGCTGGCCCTTTTCATCGCGTTTGAACAGGAAAAACTCGCACTCTGAGCCCACGTTCATGGTAAAGCCCATGTTCTTTGCTTCAGCCAGCATCCGCTTAAGGTTCTGCCGGGGGCAACCGATGAAGGGGGTTTCGTCGGCGTTGTGCACGTCGCAGATAATGCGGGCTGCGTTGGTGCCTTTTTGGTCACGCCAGGGCAGGATGGTGAAGGTATCGTAATCCGGCTTCAAGTACATATCGGATTCGTTGACTCGCACAAAGCCTTCGATGGAGGAACCGTCAAACATGATCTTGCCGTCCAGTGCCTTTTCGATCTGACTCAGGGGAATGGCGATATTTTTCATGAATCCGAAAATATCCACAAACTGCAGCCTGAAAAAATTGATATTTTTCTCTGCAATGATCTGCAGGATGTCATCTCTGGTCATACCTTTCTCCTTGGTGTCCTCAATGGGTCGAATGTGCTGTACAAGAAGCGATGCCGGCGGTTTCCGGCTATGAATAGTTATGCAGGCCAGGCCGCTTGCGCCCGTGTATAGGAAAGTAAGATAGCAAAAAGCTTGCCAATTATTCAGATCCTTGCCGCACCTGGGTTTGTCTTGCCGAGCGGATTAAAAGGGTCTGTATTTTAAGACGAATTTGTATTGTTTTGACGGCGTTTTTAACAGAAATGGCAGTGGAGGTGCAGGGGTAAGGTAATTTTTAACGAAATACAGTATGAATACTGAAAAAAAGATTGCCCAAGCCCCTTAAAAACATAACTATACCACGAGATTCCTCCTTTAAGGAAGTTTCTTGAGTCAACATGAAAGGATCTCCAGCTTATGAATAGTGAACGCAGAAAGAACGTGCGGCCGGAATCTCTGAACCTGCTGGACTTTGTCGTGGTCGACGAGCAGGGACGACAGGGCGAGTACGCCATGGCCAGGACCTTGAATGTCAGCAGGGGAGGCATCCTGATGGAAACCCACCTCGCCCTGGAAAAGGGGCAGCAGGTGATGCTCACCCTGGAACTGAAAAATTCCTTGGTCAATATCATGGGAAAAATTGTCTACAGTTGCTTTGAGAACCCGCGCTACCGCTACGGTATTGAGTTCTTCCACGTTGCCGACGCAGATCAGCGTCTTTTGAACGCCTATGTAGACGCCTTTCAAGAGTTCGCCCTGCAGGAAAGCGCACAGTAATAATTCTGAGCTGTCTCTTCCAAAAAAACCTCAGCCTCGGCCTTTTTCCGGCCGGGGCTGACAGTCTCCGCTCTTTTCAGCGCCCAGGCCGTTCGTCATTGTACTTCCGCACTACGCGCTTTACTTGACGATATCCATGCAGGTGGCGGTAGCCTGTGCCGAAAAATCGAAATTTTACTTTTATTCTATTTCCACATCCAAGCTCTATCTATGTCGGCTTCAGCAAATATTCCTCGGAGTATCTGTATGCAGACCTGTGCTGCGCATCTACCTTGCCTTCTTGACGCACACCATAGGTCTGGCGGAGATTTTAGCCTTCGTCTTGGGGCCGGCCTTTAAAGCGACCGTAGACATCATCAAAGCGTTCGATGTCATCTTCACCCAGATAGCTGCCGATCTGCACTTCAATCAGTTCCAGCGGTGTTTCCTCATTGTTGGCCAGGCGGTGGATGGTGCCGGCCGGAATATGGGTGGCCTCGTCTTCATGCAGGATGAGATCTTGGCCATTGTTGTGCACCGTAGCCACCCCAGAGACCACTACCCAGTGCTCATGACGGTAGCGGTGACGCTGCAGGGACAGGCTGGCTCCCGGATTGACGCTGAGCCGTTTGATCTGGAAGCGCGGCTGCTCCTCCAAAAGGGTGTAGCTGCCCCAGGGGCGGAAGACGGTACGGTGACGGTGGTATTCGCTGCGTTTTTCCTGCTTGAGTACATCCACCATGCCGCGGACTTCCTGCGATTTGCTTAAGGGCGCTACCAGCACCGCATCGGCGCTCTGCACCACCAGGGTATCCTCAAGGCCGATGGCAGTGAGCAGGCTGTGATCCGAGCGGATCAGGCAGTTGCGCACATCGCTTAAGAGCACATCGCCGGAGATCGCATTGCCCGCCTCATCCTTGTCTAAAACCTCCCACAGGGTCTGCCAGGAGCCGATGTCGCTCCAGCCCAGATCGGCGCGCACCACCACTGCTTGTTTTGTCCGTTCCATCAGGGCGTGATCAATGGAAATGGAGGGCGAGCGCGCCATGGCCGTCTTGCCGAAACTGAAGAAATGTTCGCTTTCCCGTTCTCCCTCGTGCACCGCCGCCAGCATGGACTCGGCAATTTCCGGCGCGTGCTGCTGCATTTCTGCAAGAAAACTAGCGGCAAGATAGGCGAACATACCGCTGTTCCACAGGTATTTACCGCCGGCGCAATACTCTTGCGCTGTGGCCAGATCCGGCTTTTCCACGAAACACTCCACCTTGCCGTGCGAATCTGCGGCAATATAGCCGAATCCGGTTTCAGGACGGCTGGGCACCAGGCCAAAGGTGACCAGATACCCTTCACTTGCGCGTTGTGCGGCTTCGCTCACTGCGGCCAGAAAGGCATCGGTATCACGGATGAGATGATCTGCCGGTAGAATAAGCAGCACATCATCACTGTTTCCGTACACATGGTGATAGGCAACCGCGCCGCAAACTGCAGCCGCGGTGTTGCGGGCAACCGGCTCCAAGAGGATGCAGTAGGCATTGTTCAGACCCAGGCACTGGACCTGGTTTTGGGTCATGAAGCGGTGCTCCTCCCCAACCACCAAAAGCGGCGGCTTGACATCGGGTATGCCCGCCACCCTGAGCAGGGTATTCTGCAAAAGTGAATGCTCGCCGATCAACTGAATGACCTGTTTGGGATACAATTCGCGCGAAAGCGGCCAGAGCCTGGTGCCGGTGCCGCCGGCCAGAATAACTGGTTGAATGGCCATATTGTTCTCTTGTTTAGTACTGCTTGGGCCTTAATTCAGGCAAAAGACCTGATTATGGCGAGGAGTTCTTCGGTGATATCGCGGAGCAGACGGCTATCGCCCCTGGTTTCCACGTTCAGGCGCAAGAGCGGCTCTGTATTGGAGGGCCGCACATTGAAACGGTACATTGGGTAGCTGATGGAAATACCGTCGGTTTCATCAAGTTCACCGCCCGCATAGCGATTTTTCAGGGCATCGAGCACGGTTGTGCTTGTGGTCTTGATGCTGGTATTGATCTCGCCGCTGACCGGATAGGCGCGCAGACGATCCTCTACGAGCGCGGACAGGGGCTGGTTTTTTTTGGCCAACAGGCGGCAGGTCAGAAGCCAGGGCAGCATGCCGGAATCGCAAAAACCGAAATCGCGGAAGTAGTGATGCGCCGACATCTCGCCCCCGTACACGGCATTGTGCCGGCGCATGGCCTCCTTGATAAAGGAGTGGCCGGTACGCACCATGATGGGCCGGCCGCCCGCCTGGTGGACAATGTCCTGGGTGTTCCAGATCAGGCGCGGATCGTGCAAAATGACGGCGCCGGGATGCAGGCTCAGCATGGCCTCGGCCAGCAGGCCGACGATGTAGTAGCCTTCGATGAAGTGACCCTGTTCGTCGAAGAGAAAGCAGCGGTCAAAGTCACCGTCCCAGGCAATGCCCATATCGGCCTGGTGTGCAATGACGGCCTCAGCCGTGGCTGCGCGCCGGTCGGGCAGGAGAGGGTTGGGCACACCGTTGGGGAAGCGGCCGTCCGGTTCGTGCTGCAGGCGGATAAAGGTAAAGGGCAGGTGCGGTTCCAGAAGATCGATCACCGGCCCGGCGCAGCCGTTGCCGCTGTTGACGACCAGCTTCAAAGGCTGCATGCGTTCAGGCGCGGCGATTTTCAGGATGCTCTCAAGATAGGCGGCTTTATCCGGGCGCAGGTGATACCGGCCCGGCTGAGCGGCTGGTATCACCTGGTCGGTCGCACTAAGCTGCATTTGTTCGGCCAGGCGGGCGATTTCCTCAAGGCCGTTACTGCTGGAAATTGGGTGTGCTCCACGGCCGACCAACTTCATGCCGTTATACGAGGCCGGGTTATGGCTGGCCGTGAGCATGATGCCGCCGTCTATGCCCTGTTCAGCCCCGCTGAACACGGCGTGGTACATTTCCTCGGTGCCGCAGAGACCAATGTCGGTGACCGCGCAGCCCCGCGCCAAAAGGGCGCTGCACACCGCCTCGGCAAGGGCCGGGCTGCTCAGGCGCACATCTCGGCCTAGGACAAGGTGTTTGCTGCGATTATGGCCGGCAAAGGCCAGGGCGATACGGGCGGCAATATCTTCATTGAAGGTGGCTGGCACCTGTCCGCGAACATCATAGGGGGTTATGCAACGAAGGCTTGTGGGCATCAGGGTCTTGACCTGGGGAAAAGCAGGTTTGAAAGAACAGCGGAAATGCTGTATATGCCTGTGACAAAAAAGCAAAAGAGTAAAATAGCACAGGCCCGGCTGTTAAGGCAAGGTCTGTGTCGATCAACCAAGACGAGAGACATCCATGAAAGGTATTATCCTGGCGGGCGGTTCCGGTACCCGCCTCTACCCGCTTACCCGGGTACTCAGCAAACAGCTCTTACCGGTTTACGACAAGCCGCTCATCTACTATCCGCTTTCCGTGCTGATGCTGGCGGGCATCCGCGAAATCCTCATCATTTCCACGCCGCAGGATCTGCCCCGTTTCCAGGAACTTTTGGGTGACGGCAGCGATTTGGGCATGCAGTTTACCTATGCCGAGCAAAGCCGTCCGGAAGGGTTGGCCCAGGCCTTTCTCATTGGCGAGGAGTTTATCGGCAATGACCCGGTCTGCCTGGTTTTGGGCGACAACATCTTCTTTGGCCACAACTTTGGCCGAGTGGTGCAGCGTTGCAGCAGCCTCAAGCAGGGCGGCATTATTTTCGGCTATCTGGTCAAAGATCCGGAACGCTACGGTGTGGTCGAATTTAACGATGACAACAAGGTGATCGGTATCGAAGAGAAGCCTTCCCGGCCCAAGTCCAGGTATGCGGTGCCCGGCCTGTATTTTTACGATAATGATGTGGTCCAG
>JAUNUN010000044.1 GCA_030538155.1 bacterium | reverse complement strand
GCCGAGCGAATAGAGCCGCCGAAGCCACCGCCTTCAGGCGGTGGGGAATTCACTTTTTATCCGTGAGAGCGGCCCCCAATGCAAGGGCAATTTTAATCGGAGGTGAAATAGAAGCAGCAGGAACGGTAGCTCCAGCTTCAATATACGTGCAAAGTTGGCCGGCAGCTCTGCAGCATAAAAAGGCTAAGCTCGGCCTGATTCAAAATCCATGTCAAAGAGCGCCCAAATGTTGTCTGTTAACCTCTGCAAATACCAGCAGGACACGCACACATGTCTGCGCTGCATTTGTCTGGAGCACAGATGCACCAGTTTAAGATTCAAGAAGCAGGAGGTGATCACCCTTGAAAACCTTGCTCAGTTCGTGCCTACCATGCTATCGTGAACCCTTGCGCACATTTTTAGCTTTATTACCACTTAGTTATGACGAACTGAAACAAAAAGAGAACACCCATGCATACCGACGAATACGAAATATCCATTGCCAGGGAAATTATCGTTTGCAAACGCTTTACGGAAAAACTGAGCAAACGTCTTGAAGAGCATGCCGGGCGTTTTGGCGCAAGCGACCCGGATAAGGTGGTGCGCAACAATGAGCAGAGCGATGATCAGGCCGCAGGGACCATCAGCGAGCAGGAACTGCAACAGTGGCGGGAAGACATCGAGGCGCTGGCCATTTGGGAGCAGCGCCTCGCAGAGTACGAAGAAGCCTTCAGGATGATGCGTACCTCGGCATCATCCTGAAGAGCAGTCAATCAATGACCGGTGGGAAACAGCCAGTGGGCAAGAAAATAGAGAAAAATGAGTGAACCCACCCCGATCCCCAGGCTCCAGCGGATGAGCGAGAGCTCAACCGGGAGCAGCGGTTCGTATTCCATCTTCTTCATTTCTTCAGAAAGTTGCGGTTGTTGTGGTTTATTGTCTTCCATAGATATTGAACCTCCTCTTGGAATTGGGTGCAGTTAGACTGTTGGCGGTTTGACGCCGTGGAAGAAGAGCCACGAGATAAAGAGGCCAATCCAGATAATGAAGCCAAAGAGGCTGACCACATAAACCAGGGCCAAACGGCCGATCCCCTCTTCCATCAGCTTCTTGAAGTTGGAAACCAAACCAATGGTGAAGAAGCAGAGTAAAAAGAAAATACCCCGGAACACATCTCCCTGCCTGGAAACCATGCCGGCGCTGCTGATGGTCGCATTGGCGTCTGCAATACTGGCACTCAGCCCTTTTTCCTTGGCTTTAGCTTCGTCAAGCTCTCGTGCCAGGGCCGGCTGGGCCGCAGCATCTGCCGTGGCCAGTTGTTTTTCCAGGCTTACTACTTCTGCCTTGGCCCTGTTAATTTCATCTTCAACCGGGCCTATTTTAGTGGCTGCCGGCCAGCAGATGACGATCATGATGGCAAAAGTCAGCGCATAGCCGATAACGAACTTCGGGAAACGGTTCCAGATTTCACCGGCACTCACCTTCTGTCCCGGACGCACATCAATCTTTGCTACCCAAATGTAGGCCAGTAAAAAGGCCCAGATACCGATAAAGATATCGATGAACATCTTGACCGTGGTGGCGGTCATGGTGACCCAGCCTTCAGCATAGTTGATTCCGGCCACATCTGCCGCCTGGGCGCGGATCATGGCATCGGTGATGGCGCCGCTGGCAATGGCGCCGCCGTCGGATTTAACTGCCAAGCCCATCCACGCTCCTGCAACCAGCGGTTCGTTCCACAGGAAGAATTTTGCAATAATGGGCAGCATAACCATTTCTACGGCAACAAAAATAACAACCAGCGAAGAAACCATGATCGGCACTACCGGCCTGGCACGAATCGCGCCGCCGGTGGCGATGGCGGCCGACACGCCACAGATGGAAATACCGGAGGCCAGTGGTGCGGCCCATTCGCGGCTGAAGCGGAAATACTTACGGGCAATGTAGTAGACCAGGGCCCAGTAGATGAGGTAGGCCTCGACAATGGCGCAGAAACCACGAAACATGATGTTGGAAGCCAGGCCAAAGGACTGGGCGGCTTTAATGCCCAGGCCGGCGCCCATGATGACGATACCGGTTTTAATGAACAACTCCGGCCGGGCAGCCTCTTTCATCGCCTTGGTCAAGCCCGGGAAAAAGTTGCCGATGATGAGTCCGAGCAAAAGCGCGATAATATAACCGAATTCACCGGTCATACTCATGGACCAGCCCAGCCCCATCTTGGTCGCCTGCTCCTTGGTGGCGGCAATCAGGGCGTAATGTCCTAAAAACCAGCACAGATAGGCGAACCAGAAAATCAGGGTAAAGGCCAGGGCAAAACGCGGCACATTCGCCCCCAGGGCCACAGCCCCCAAAGTCATGATGACCAGGGCAAAGAGAAAGGTAACGATCAGGGAGGTGAGAGGCGACATGCCCGCCTTTTTATACTGTTGCCCAACCTGGTATTGGCCTGCATTGGCATCAGTGACCGTGCTGCTTTTTCCCTTGCTGTCCTTCAGGGTGATTTTCTGCCCGTCTATGGCGGTAATCTCACCCTCAACACCTTTGAATTTTGATGAAATTGGAGATATAGCCTTACCTGCTTCGGTCCATACCCCCATCTTTGCGCCCCAGCCCAGAAAGTGATTCCCCTGGAACGCGCCCAAGCTGATCGTGAAAATCACCAGCCCGAGGATAAGGGAGAGCCAGTCTTCACCGATCCACCCCTTTTTCTCAGAGCCATGAACAGCCTCTGCCATTACAGCCTCCTTTGTTTGTAAAATGTTTTTTTGCAAGGCAACATTGCGCCCCACCATTCGTAAAGACATTAATGCCTTAAATTGTAAAAAATGCAATAAAAATAAAGAGTAACAGGAGAGTTACCCCTTATCCTGCACTTACTCCACATAAAAATGAATAGAAAAAAAAGAGGATTTTTATGCAAATTTTGAGCACAGCAGATGGCTGGACAACCTTGCTGAAAAAACAAGAAGAATTACTTTACAAAGATTTTTCACCAGCAAACATTATTCAAAAAGCAAGAATATGACACCGATATTTTTTTGCATCAGGCATTGCAAAACAAGATCCATCCAAGGAACAATACAAGCCTTTAAAGGTGCTTACATACCATTGCAGCATGTAAGCACCTTAATTGGTCAGGCCAAAAAATATGCAATGCAAAAATAGACTTAGAACAGCAGAAAATACGGGCAAAAGACGAAATACTTCTTTGCCGAAACAATCAACGAGGCAAAATACTGCAGAGGTAGCCTATCCAGGCATCCATGCCCTCTCTTTTCTCCGCTGCCAGGGGCAGGATCGGCATCCCAGGTTTCAAGAGCCTGATGGCGGCACTTGCCTCATCCACCTGGAAATCAAAGTAAGGTAAAAGATCGGTTTTGGTGAGCAAAACCAGATCCGCACTGCGGAAGGTGGCCGGGTATTTTGCGGGTTTGTCCGAGCCTTCCGGCACCGAGAGCAGCACCACCCGCTGGTGTTCGCCCAGGTCAAAGGCGGCCGGGCAGACCAGATTGCCCACATTTTCAATAAAGATCAGATCAAACTTCTTCCCCTTGCCCATGTGCTCCAGCACATGCAGGCCGCCGTGCACCATGGGCGCATCCAAATGACAGCCGCCGCCGGTGGTCAGTTGCACTGCGGGTACGCCTTTTTTGCGGATGCGTTCGGCATCGCGCTCGGTTTCCAGATCACCCTCGATCACCCCGATACTGAGCCGGTCTTTCAGACGTTCGATGGTCTGTTCCAAGAGACTGGTCTTGCCGGAACCGGGGCTTGAAATCAGGTTGATGGCCACTGCCCCCATCTTTTCGATATGACGACGGTTGGAGGCTGCCTGTTCGTTGTTGGCGGCTAGGAGGTTTTCGTGCACATCCACCACTTTGCCGACCTTGGCCGGTTCTTCATGACCAGCCCCTTCATTGTGCCGGCATCCACAGGTATCACACATAGTTACTCCATTCGAATTTGTTGCAGGATCAGTTCGGTTCCTCCCAAGGGAGAAAGCAGGGTGGAGGCGCAGCCGGGGCAGCGTTCTGCCGTGCTGTCACCCTCCACTTGCGCGCGCAGGGCATGCTGCAGCGGGCTCGCCTTTGGCAGGCTGGTTTCCGCGCCGCATTCCAGACATCGGTAGCATGGATTAGGCCGTTCCAGAAGCAGAATCGTCTCAGCCAGAGAGGGTTCTTCTTTTTTGAGCGTCTCAAAGCCAAAGGCAAACGATTCAGCCACCACTCCGGAAAAGGGACCTAAGAGCACGGTGATGCTGGTCACTCGCTCTGCCTGGTGCTGCTGCGCCAGGGCCAGCACCTGGGCAATCATGCCTTGCGCAAGCGACATTTCGTGCATGAGTATCCCCGGCCGCTCTAGCAGATACGCGGCAGCGGCTGGCCGGCAAGGGGCTCCAGCAAACGCCTGCCGCCAATACGGGTACGCAGGTTCGCCCGGCCCGGCCTTCCTTCCAGCACCCGGCCGATGCACACTGCATCCGCACCCTCTGCCATGCCCCGCATGCCCGCCAAGGCCTGTTCCTGTACCTCAGGGTCGCAGATAACAATGCACTTGCCTTCATTGGCCAGGTAGAGCGGATCAAGGCCGATCAGCTCACAGGCCGTGGCCACTGCCGGGCGAATGGGCAGGTGTTCCTCGTCAATCTCAATCTCCACCGCAGAAGAGCGGGCAATCTCGCACAGGGTGGTGGCCAAGCCGCCACGAGTCGGGTCGCGCAGCACATGGATGCCGTCTTCGGCCTCATCCAAAAGGGCGGCCACCAGGCGATGCAGCGGCTGGGTATCGCTCTTCAGATCACCACCCACTTCCAGCCCGGCCTGGGCTGTCATGATGGTAATGCCGTGATCGGCCAGGGTACCGGAAAGAAGGACTACATCTCCAGGCCTCGCATTGGTGCCCGAAATAAAAACCCGGTTCGCCACTCGGCCGATGCCCGTGGTGTTGATGAAGATGCCGTCTGCCTTGCCCCTGGGCACCACCTTGGTATCGCCGGTAACCACGGCCACGCCTGCCGCCTCGGAGCATTCGGCCACAGAAATGATGAGCTGTTCCAGCTTGGCCAGTTCAAAGCCCTCTTCCATGATCAGGGCCAGGCTCAGGGCAATGGGCCGGCCTCCGCGCATGGCCAGGTCGTTGATGGTGCCGTGCACCGCCAGTTTGCCTATATCACCACCAGGGAAAAACAAGGGGTCAACCACATAGCTGTCGGTGGAAAAGGCGAGCTGGCCGGAAAAACCCTCCAAAAGGGCGCAGTCCTCAAGGTGCTTGAGCTGCGGACAGCGCAGGTATTTGAGGAAGAGGTTACTAATCAGCTCCTGGCTGATCAGGCCGCCGCTGCCATGATCAAGGGTTATGCGTGCAGGTGAACTCATCTCTTCTCCATACTGGTATTCCACTTCCATATCAAAGCCCTGTTTGCGTCGGTTTCATTGATCTGGAACTGGAATAATCCATTACAAAAATTGGTGTCTTCATGTGCGGCCCTTTGCTTCGCCGTGCTCACTGCGAGGGTTGCTATATTGATGATCGCTATATCTATAATAGGCGGCGCAGGTGCCTTCGGTGGAAACCATGCAGGGGCCGACCGGGCTAAGCGGTGTGCAGGCGCGGCCATAGAGCGGGCATTCGGGTGGCAGAATCCTGCCTTTGAGCACCAGACCACAGCGGCAACCGGGCGGATCTGCCGCCGCAGAGGCAGTGAGCTCAAAACGCTTGCTCGCATCAAACACGGCAAAATTGCTCTTCAGAGCCAGACCGCTGCTCGCAATGTGGCCAAGCCCCCGCCATTCGCTAGGCACTTCATCAAAAACCCTGGTCAAAAGGGCCTGGGCCCGGCGGTTGCCCTTGTCGGTGACTACACGCGAGTAGCAGTTTTGAACCCGCTTGTCGCCGCTCAATTCCTGCTGCAACAAGGCAAGCAAACCGGCCAGAATATCGGCCGGTTCAAAACCGGCCACAGCGCAGCCGAGTTTGTAACGTTCTACCAGGGGCTGGTAGGCATCGGCGCCGATAATGGCGCTGACATGGCCGGGACAGAGCAGACCGGAAAGCTCAAGTTCCGCATCGGCCAAAAGTTCCTTCAGTACCACAGGCATGGTCTTTGCCAAGGGGATGATGGAAAAATTCTCCACTCTCCGCTGTTCGGCAGCAAGCACTGTAGCGGCAAGGGTGGGCGCGGTGGTTTCAAAGCCGATGCCGGGGAACACCACCTGGGCCTCCGGCTTCTTCCGGGCAAGGTCAAGCGCATCCATGGGCGAGTAAACCACCTCGACCTGGGCCTCGCCGCGCGCGCGCGCGTCAGCCAAGGAGCCGCTGCTTCCGGGCACCCGCAACAGATCGCCAAAGGTGGCTAGGATCACGCCCGGCAGGGCTGCCGCCTGCAGGCAGAGATCAATATGACCTGCCGGAGTCACGCAAACCGGGCAGCCGGGGCCTGAGAGCAGAGTAATATTTTTGGGCAAGAGCGAGCGGATGCCATGGCGGAAGATGGAGACCGTATGCGTGCCGCAGACCTCCATGATCCGTACCGGCCCGGCAACGGCAGTGCTCAAACGGCGGATTTCCTCAAGCAGTGCGGCGCAGACCTCGCGCTCGCGGAAGGGATCATCCAGATTCATTCTTCCATGGCTCCAGGCAGGCGGCCCTGCTTTTCCAGGGCCTCGGCCATCCGGCGCATCAGGGCAAGGTTGTACTCGGCCTCGGCAACAGTGAGGCTGCGAATGGCAAAGCCCGCATGGATGATCACATACTCGCCCGGCTCAGGGATGCGATCCACCATCTCCAGACGAACCTCCTTGCGGATGCCCGCACTCTCCACCACCGCCACCTGTGGTTCATCCCCGCCGTCTTCACTGTGCAGGGACAGCACCTGCATGGGCACCGCTAAACACATGGTTCATCTCCTCTGTCTTTGTCTCGGTAATAGTAGGCCTGGCCAAGGGCAATACCGCCGTCATTCATGGGGATCCCGCTGCCGCTTAAGACCGCAAAGCCATCTGCGCTAAGGCTGCTCTGCAGCATCTCAAAAAGAACTTTGTTCTGCATGCAGCCGCCCGCAACTACGACCTTTGTTAATCCGGTTTCTTCGCTGAGTTGTGCGATTGCTTCCCGGCAAGACTCAGCCAGCCAATGGTGAAAGGCCCAGGCCAGGGTCGCTACCGGCCGGCCGGCGCTCAGATGTTTGAGCAGGGCCTTAGCCATGGGCTTGGTGGCGATACGGCGGATGCCGGCTTCATTTTCGATACACAGGGGCAACACTACACTGTTTACCGCAGATCCTGCAAGGGAGGCCTGCGCCTCAAGCAGCATGGCTGCCTGGCCCTCGTAGCTGCTGAACAAACAAAGTCCGAGCAGGGCCGAGACCGCATCAAAGAGACGGCCCGCGCTGGAACTGGGTGGGCAATTCAAGCCTTTTTGCAAGAGTGCGGCAATGACTGCCCGTTTCTCGGGGTTGATCTGCGCCAGGCTATGCGGCAATGCTGCGAGAGGTACATCATGATCTCCAGTCGATTGCCGGAAAAGAGCCAGCCCCAAACGCCAGGGCTCCAGCACGGCCTGATCACCTCCCGGTAAAGGCAGGGGCGCAAGATGCGCTAGCCGCTGATAGCCTGCTCGCGTCACCTGATAGATTTCGCCGCCGAATACGGTGCCGTCCCCTCCATAGCCCGCGCCGTCCAGAATGAGCGCCAGCACCGTTTCGTCCAGGCCATGCTCGGCCATGACTGCCAGGGCGTGGGCGTGGTGGTGCTGTACCTGAATCAGTTGACCGGACTGACCTGATTTATCTACCTTGCCGGTTCGGCCAAACAAGCCAACCTGCCGGCCAGCATAGCGGCTGCTGATATAGTCCGGATGCAGGTCACAGGCAAGCCGATTGGGCGCGCATTCAAGCACCTCTTGCAGGTGGGCTATGCTTTCCAGATAAAAATCATAGTTTTCGGTATTGCTCAACTCGCCGATGTGCTGGCTCAGGTAGGCCTCGTTGTTGCGCACAATGCAGAAGGTATTTTTCATGGCTGCCCCACAGGCCAGGGTATTGGGACAGGGCTTGGCCAGTGGCAAGGGCGCGGGCGCGGGCGCAAAACCGCGGCCCCGGCGGATCAGCCTGGGCAGGCCCGCCATCACCCGCATCACCGAATCATCCACCCGGGTGAGGATATCGCGGTTGTGCAGCAGAAAAAAATCAGCCAGGCCCTGCAGGCGTTGCAGGGCCTCGTCATTACCGGTGCAGATGGGGCTGCCGCCGGCATTGCCGCTGGTCATCACCAGGGCTTTGGGCGTGGCTGCTTGTGCCAGCAAGAGATGGTGCAGGGGTGTATAGGCCAACATCAGGCCAATGATGCTGAGCCCCGGAGCAAGGGCCGGGGCAAGACCACTTTTTTCCTTGGCTTGCAGCAAAACAATGGGGTGGGCCACAGACTCCAGCAATTCGGCCTCCAGGGCCGATACCCGGCACAATCTGCGCGCAGCCGCAATATCCGCCACCATGATGGCAAGAGGTTTGGCTGGCCGGTTTTTGCGCTCCCTGAGGCGCAGCACCGCACGACTGTTTGCGGCATCAACCGCCAGATGAAAACCGCCCAATCCCTTGATGGCCACCACCGCGCCTTGCTGCAGGCCCTGGGCCGCAGCCAAGATAGGATCAGCCTCCAGCCGGCGACCATCAGCCCCGTGCCAGCTCAGTTGCGGGCCGCAGACAGGGCAGGCATTGGGCTGAGCATGGAAACGACGATCAAAGGGATCGCCATATTCCCGGCTGCACTCAGCGCACATGGGGAAGACGCCCATGGAGGTATTGGGCCGGTCATAGGGAATGCGGGCAGTAATGGTGAAACGTGGGCCACAGTTGGTGCAGTTGGTGAAGGGATAGCGAAAGCGCCGGTTGGCAGGGTCAAAGATCTCGGCCACGCAGTCCGGGCAGGTGGCAAGATCCGGCGAGATAGCGGCAGTGGCAAGGGCTCCGCCGCTGCTGGCGAGGATATGAAAACCGGGCGCAAGGGTGCAGTCGCTAAGCGGCTTCAAGTCGATACCGCTAATGTGCGCCGCTACCGGTGCAGAACTGCGCAAGCGGCGGACAAATTCTTCAATGTGTTCTTTCGTGCCGCCAAGGCGAATAGACACCCCTCCGGCGTCATTGGCCACCGTGCCCTCAAGGCCCAGTTCATGCGCCAGTCGGAAGACAAAGGGGCGAAAGCCCACCCCCTGGACAATACCCTGCACTCTGATTGCGCAATATTCGGTAACTTCGGTCACGTCGCCTGAATCCGCCATATCAAACCGGAAATCTAGACAAACCAATACGGGAAAAGAACCAAAGAAAGCACTGCAAGAATGTATTCCAGTTCCTGATCACAGAGAACACTTTGATATGGATTGGAATCAGCTGTCAAAATAGGCCAGGATATCCTGGCGCACCTGTTCAGGATTGACAAAGGAACAGCCCAGCTCCATACCCTTTACAGAGCGGATGGTCGCCTTGGCGATGATGACCCGTTTTTCCCTGCCTGCCAGCTCAAAAACCACGGTGATCAGCCAACCCGGCTCCAACTCGCAGGGCCGGGACAGGGTAAAGCCGACCCCGCCCTCGGAAAAATCCCGCAAACGGACCATACCGCCCAGGCCGCTGTCACTCATGACCGTGTACATCCCCCTGATAGCCACGGTTTTGCGCTCAAATCGGCGCGCATCCAGCACGGCTAGAAAGGTTTCGCCGCAGGAACAGAGCACGGTTGTCAGGCGGTTATCTCGGCTCGTTTGCAGATCCAGATGGTGGTTCTGATTGCACCTGGGGCAAGCAAGGCTTGCGCAAGGGTCTTGGGATCTTGCAGTGGTCACGGTTTGCATGGCAATCCTGAAGTAGATGGGCAGAGAAATGGAATGCCGATAGTGTACTCGCAGCAGCAGGCAAGGCAATGAAAAACACCGGCACAGACGGATACCTTGCTCCAGCCTGCCCCGCTGCAATTATACCCGCTGCAACCCTACTCCAACTGTACCGTGCTCAGCCCCTTACCCTGCTGAAACAACTGCCGCCTGCCGTACCGGCCAGAGATAAAAATCCCGGTTTGCTTTGAAACCAACTCCCACCGCGCCCTTGTGCAGGTAGAGCACATAAGACCAGGAAGGTTCGTAAAAACTGGTAGTAGAAGACCAGTACCCTTCTTGCACACCGGTAAAGGGATGGTCGGAACTCAGGGCCGGGCTGTGTCGGCGCAGATCCACCAGGCTCTCCAGCTCATTGATCGTGGCCATGCGCCAGGGCAGACCGCTTCCTTGCCGCAGGGCAGCAACCTGGTCCAAAGCGTCCTGCCAGCTCAGCGGCCTTGGGCTGAAACTCGCCTGCGGATACCAGATCAGGCCGGTGCAGCCATCCACCAGGCCGGGCCCGTCTTGGGCCTGAGAAAAGCGCTCCTTCGGAGTGCTTGCCTGCAAGGTAATCCTGCTCTCTCCGGCAACCGGCCAGAGGAAGCTTTCCTCCGCCTTGTTGCCGAAAAACATGCGGCCGCCCTCTATCTGCAAACGCCAGGCATAGCCGGGCGCAATAGCGGCATCAGTGCTGGTCCAGTACCAGCCGAGAAAGATATTGGTGAAAGGGTGGCCTTCCGGCAGGGCAGGTCGGCTCGCCCCATGATCCACCAGGCTGCGCAGTTCTTGCCTGGTTGGCATGCGCCAGTCACTGCGGCCAAAAGCCTCCTCTGCGCGCATTTCTTGAATGCGGGCTTCAGCCTCCTGCCACTGCATGGGAAAATCAAAGAAATCGGCGTTGCGCAGCCACAGAAGACCGGTCAATTGGTCCAGAACGATATCCTCATCCTGCACGACAAAGCGTGGCGAGGGCAAGGCAAGGCCCGGCCTGAATTCGGCATCCTGACCGCTGCCCTCACACGCTGTCTGTCTGCCGGCGGCGTCATAACACCGGCGTTGTCCTGACCAGAGAATTGCCCGCTGCATAGGTGTATCCTTTTAATCAAGAGTTGATCAGCAGTTGAAAAAAGAGCATGGCTTCTGTGCGCCTGCAAGCGGCTATGCGTAGCGCCGCAGCTGTGCCTCGGTCCGGCCGGACAGGCTGGGTCAAGCCTATAATTACTTGCAATATTTACCAATATTGACATAATAAGTCGTTTATCAACCCTGCCCTGCCCGCTTCCCCAAGAATACCCTCAAGTACGAATACACTATGACAGCCGACATGCTCATCACCCTGGTCACCCTGAACGTGGCGGCCCTGCTCCTGATTACCAACCTGGTGCGCAGCGATGTGGTGGCCATGCTGGTGATCATCATCCTGCAACTGAGCGGGGTCTTGAACGTGCAGGAGGCACTTTCGGGTTTTGCCAATCCGGCGGTGATCATCATTGCCGCCATGTTTCTGGTGAGCGAGGCCATTGTTTATACCGGCATCGGTCAACGCATCGGCGGCTTTATCACCCAGAAAAGCGGGTCCAGCGAAAAAAGACTGGTGGTGCTCTTAATGGTGGCCTCGGGCCTGCTCGGTGCCTTCATGAGTTCTTCGGCCACAGTGGCTATCTTCATTCCCATCACCATGGCCATGGCGGCCAAGGCCGAACTCAACCACCGGCGGCTGCTCATGCCGCTGGCCGTATCCTCCCTCATCAGCGGCATGATGACCCTGGTTGCGACCACGCCCAACATCGTCATCAACAACCTCTTGCGCGACAACAACATCGAACCGCTTTCCTTTTTCAGCTTCACCCCCTACGGCCTGACCGTGCTCTTTTTCGCCACCCTGTTCATGGCCTTTCTCGGTCAGGATATGCTCACCCGCAAAAAAAGTGCGCCCGCCCGCCAGGTAGAGCGCTCGGCCAGCGAACTGATGCAGTTTTACGGCATCAATGAGCGCTGGCAAGTCCTGCGGGTACCGGTGCAGTCGCGCCTGCTGGGTCAGGCCGTGTCGCAACTCCGTTTGCGGGAAGAGCTGCACGTTAAGGTGGTGGCACTGCACCGCAGCAGCAGCGGCCGTACTACGCTCATGCCCGTGGGTCCGGACACCGTCTTCCATGCCAATGACCTCCTGATTACCATTGCCTCGCCCGAATGGATCGGCCGCTTCAAGGATGCCTACGACTTGATCGAACAGCCGGTGCTCAGGGACGAGGCCTCGCGCAAACAGTTCTTCGAGGTGATCGGCGCAGCCGAGGTCATGCTCACCCCGGAATCCTCCCTGGTGGGCAAGTCGGTACGGGAGATCCGCTTCCAGAGCCTCTTTCACTGCATGGTTATCGGCATCCGCCGCCAGGGCAACACCACAACTACCAATATCTCGGATATGCCGCTCAAATTCGGCGATGTGCTTTTGGTAGTCGGGGCCTGGGAGGAAATTTTGCGTTTGCGCGAACACCGTAGCGAATACCTGCTCTTGACCCTGCCGGACGACTACCGCGAAATCATCCCGGCAAAAAACCGCGCGCCCGTGGCCTTACTCATCCTGGTGGGAATGGTGCTGAGCATGGTCTTCAACCTGACCTCCAACGTCATGTCGGTGCTCTGCGCGGCCGTGGCCCTGGTGCTCACCCGCTGCGTCAAGATGAGCAATATCTACCACACCATTGAATGGAAAACCGTGATGCTGATTGCGGGCATCATGCCGCTGGCCCTGGCCATGGACAAGAGCGGACTGGTCGGCTCGACCAGCGAATTCATGCTGGGCTATCTCAATGCCAAACCGCCCATTTTTGTGCTGGCTGTGCTCTTTCTGGCCACCTCCGGGCTTGGGCTCTTCATGTCCAACACGCCGGTTGCCATTCTCATCATGCCCATGGCCCTCAAGCTGAGCCTGGCCCTTAATATTTCCCCCCAGGCCTGCGCCATGACCGTGGCCATGGCCTGTTCCTCAGCCTTTATCTCGCCCCTGGGCTCGCCGGTGAACATGATTGTACGCGAACCGGGCGGCTACGGTTTTCTTGACTACCTTAAGGTGGGCCTGCCCCTGCTCCTCATCAGCCTGGGTGTGACCCTGGCCCTGACCTATCTTATCTATCTGCGCTAACTCATGAAGAAGATTCTATTTTTTTCTGCGTATACAACCTGCCTGTGCCTCTTGTGCTGCTTCATCTTGCTGGTGATGAGGCCTGGCTTGCTCTGGGCTGTGGAGTCTCTGTCTGTACAGCCTGAGGAAACAACGGCACTGCAGGATGCCGCCAAGAGCCAGGCCTCGGCTGAAGCCGTCGCCATCAAACCAAAACCCGAGGAGGCCAAGCAGAGCGCGGAGGTTAAGGAAAGTGCAAGCGAGCAGACAGAAGAGACCACTGAAACCAAGCAGGCCGAGCAGATAGAAAAGCAAAAGGTGTTTTTGCAGGCCCTGTGCAAGAAGTTGAAACTGCCATTGCCGGAAGTGGTGCGCATTCAGGATGTGGATTACCCCGTCCCCAAACCCTGGGCCGGCAACCGGGTACGGGTGCCCTATGATACCGCCGAAAATCTGGCCCTCATTCCAACGGATCTGACCCTGGACGGCATGGAGATTGCCCTACGCAAGGAGGCCCTGGCGCAACTGGAGCGCATGGCCGTTGCAGCCCGCGAAGCGGGCATAACTCTGCTGGTGGATTCAGGCTATCGCAGTGCCGCCTACCAGCGCGATATCTATGAGCGGAGGATGGAAGAAGGCCTGAGCTTTGAGCGCATTGCCCGCCATACCGCGCCGCCGGGCTATTCCAGCCATGCCCTGGGCACGGCCGTAGATTTTCACCCGAGTGGCAGCGGTTTCCAAAAAACCAAGGCCTACAGTTGGCTCAAGCAGCAGGCCAAGAACTATGGCTTTCACGAAACCTATTTCAAGGGCAATGCCTTTGGCATGACCTGGGAGCCCTGGCACTGGGAATACCGTTTGATAAAGAAAAAGCCTGCTGAAATAGTGGTGGCCGCACGCAAAGATAAAACTGAAGCTCCGGCAGCGACTACAAACACAGCCACAACGCAGCCGGAAGCCAAGCCTGCTGCTGAAGAAAAGACCAATGCGGAGACAACAAATGCCCAGACGACAGCGGCAGCAGCTGAACCACCCACTGATGAAGAGAAACAGTAAAGAATTTGAGATAAAGCGAGTTACGTCTCGTTCATTCCATATCGTTCCTACGCTCCAGCGTGGGAACGCATCTACATTTACGGGCGCTTCTGCGCTCAGTACCGCTTAGTTTTTCAGGTATAGACATCAATCAGGACCGGCTTGGCAACCTAGTTCCTCATCTGGAATAAAGTCAGTCAGGAAAACATACCCAACCGAAACGGATATTCTCGGTCGTGCGTGTGTGTCGCTTTCCTCAAAACCGGCATCTGAGCTATGAAAGACGTAGTGGGCACTTGCTAGCAGAACACTGGAGCGTTACAGGCGTATGTTCCCTCGCTGGAGCGTGGGAACAATCAAATACAATCAAAAACGTTAGGCATGTTATTACTAGTACGGCCCCCTAATGTCATTGAGCTGTACATCCAATCCCCATCTGATTGCTCAATCAATTCCAATCACCGTATAACCGCTATCGGTAACTGCCTTGCTCAGGGTATCGTTGGTAACTTTTTCGTCTACCTGAACGGTGGCCATCTTGGCGGCGAGATCAACGCTCACCTCGCGCACACCTGCAACCGCGCGCAGGGCCTTTTCCACCGAGGCGCTGCAATGGCCGCAGCTCATGCCGTCTATATGGATGCGTTTTGTCATGATCGTACTCCTTGTTTGTGGTGAAGGGCTTGTTGCTTCTGGTAGGGAGGTCGCGCCCGTGGCGCTCGCCTCAAGGTGATTTTCTTTGTGCGTTGCTGTGGATGCAGAATGCCGCTTTGGCGTAAAGAAGCGCAGCCTAAGTGCGTTCGTTACCACGCTGACGGAGCTCATGCTCATGGCGGCGGCGGCCAGCATGGGGCTTAAGGTTAAATGCCAAATGCCGTAGAAAACCCCGGCTGCCACGGGAATGCCCACTGCATTGTAGAAAAAGGCCCAGAACAGGTTTTGGCGGATGGTGCGCATAACCGCCCGACTCAACTGAATGGCATTGGCCACATCAAGCACGTCGCTTTTCATCAGTACCACATCCGCCGATTCAATGGCAACATCCGTGCCCGCGCCAATGCCGATGCCCACATCGGCCCGCGCCAGGGCGGGAGCATCGTTGATGCCGTCGCCCACCATGGCCACCTTTCTCCCCTCTTCCTGCAAGCGGCGGATTTCACGTTCCTTGTCCTGGGGGAGCACTTCGGCCCGCACCTGGGCAATGCCCGCCTGCCGCTGCACCGCAGCGGCGGTGACCGCATTATCACCGGTCAGCATAATGACCTGCATGCCCATGGCCTTCAGTTCCGCCACGGCCTCGGGGCTGCTTTTTTTGAGTACATCGGCCACGGCAATAAGGCCCAAGAGTTCCTGCTCGCGCAGAAAATAAAGGACGGTCTTGCCATCTGTGGCCAGTGCATCTGCCTGGCTGCGCAGGCTTTCACTGATGGCAGCACCCTGCCCGCTAAGTAGGCGCTTGTTACCGGCAAAGATGCGCTTACCGTCGATCACTCCGTTGATGCCCTGTCCGGCGGTTTGGCTGAACTCGCTCACCTCAGCAAGAGTAAGCCCCTGTTCTTCCGCTGCCTTCACAATGGCCCGGCCAAGCGGGTGTTCCGAGAGCTTTTCCAATGAAGCAGCGAGGCTGAGCAATTCCTTCTCGCTTACGCCTGCGGCAGGGGCAAGATCGGTCAACTGCGGCTTTCCTTCGGTAATGGTGCCGGTTTTATCCAGCACCACGGTATCCACCGCATGGGCGGTTTCAATGGCTTCGGCGGATTTAAAGAGGATGCCGCCGGCCGCCCCCCGGCCCGTGCCCACCATGATGGCGGTCGGCGTGGCCAGACCCAGGGCGCAGGGGCAGGAAATCACCAGCACGGCAATACCGATGGACAGGGCAAATTCCACGCCATAGCCAAGAAAGAGCCAGGTTGCGGTGGACAACACGGCAATGGCAATGACCACGGGCACGAATATGCCGCTGATCTTGTCGGCCAAACGCCCGATGGGCGCTTTTGAGGCCGTGGCCTCGTCCACCAACCTGACGATCTGGGCCAGGGTGGTGTCGTCGCCGACACGGGTTGCGCGCATCTGCAGATGACCGGAGGTGTTGATGGTGGCACTGGTGAGCTTATCGCCAGGCTTCTTTTCCACTGGGATACTTTCTCCGGTCAGGGCGGATTGATCCACAAAGGCGCTGCCTGCCACCACTTCACCATCCACCGGGATGCGTTCGCCCGCCTTGACGATGAGCGTATCTCCCACCTGCACCGCCTGAATGGGAATAACCTCCTCAATGCCGTCCCGGCTGATGGTGGCGGTTTCCGGAGCCAGATCCATCAGCTTGGCAATGGCATCAGAAGTCTTGCCCTTGGCCCTGGCCTCAAAAAATTTGCCCAGGGTGATCAGGGTGAGGATCATGGCCGTAGAATCAAAGTACAGATTCATGGCAAAGTGATCCGCCATTGCGGTATCTCCGCGCCCCAGGGCCGCGCCGATCTTATAGATGGCATAGATGCCGAAAAGCGCGGCAGCACCCGAACCGATGGCAATGAGCGAATCCATGTTGGGCGCGCGGGCCAAGAGGGATGAGAAACCAACGCGGTAATATTTTAGATTGACGAAAATGACCGGAATGGTGAGGAGAAACTGGGTAAAGGCAAAGGCAAGCGCGTTTTGCGGACCCTGGAAAAAGCCAGGTAGGGGCAGGCCGACCATGGGGCCCATGGCCAGGTAAAAAAGCGGCAGAGTGAAGAGGATGGAGACAAGCAGGCGCGTTTTCATTTCCTGCATTTCAAGGGCAATCGGGTCCGGCCCCTGGCTTGAGCCTTTTATTGCGCTCTTTGCCGCGCCCTGCTCCTCTGCATGCACCGATGCGCCGTAACCCGTTTTTTCAACTGCAGCGACAATGGTATCTGCCGAGAGGACGCTCTCGTCGAACGAAACGTTCATGCTGTTGGTCAGCAGGTTGACATTGGCCTCGGCCACGCCTTCCAGCCCGGCTACGGTCTTTTCCACTCGGGCCGAGCAGGCCGAGCAGGTCATACCCGTGATATCGAAGCGTTCCTTGCGCATATTGGTTTCCTGTTTTCTTTACCGTTCGGGCAGGTTTGCAGCCGCCTCGTTGTTCCCATAAAGATAGGCACGGATAGAACGCCGGCAAGAAGACTGAAGAGGGGCGGACAGTGCGTAGGTAGGTTGGCAGGTTCTGTGCGCTCTGCGAAGGCTAGACACTGTGCAGCACTCCAACAAAAAACCGGATCACCGCACGCTACGGCAATACCACATCGTTCCCATGCTCCAGCGTGGGAACGCATCTGCGGGCGCTTCTGCGCTCAATGCCGCTTGGCCTCAGTCAGGTAACAATATTGATCGAACCCGGCTGTCCGTCCTAACTCAAACCAAAACTGCCTCCCAAAACTCGGGGCGGTTCAACTGAACAACAGGCCGCAACAGCCGGATCACGAAAAGAATTCCAGCAAGTAGCGGCTCGCGGTCAGCAAAATAATCACCGCCAGCAACCATTTGATCAGCTTGGCAGGTACATATTTCTGACAACGCGCGCCGCAGTACATGCCAAGCATCCCGCCCAGACCAAAAAGTAAACCGAGCAGCCAATCCGGCGCAACCGCCAGTTGCGGATAGAACGGAGCAATGGCCGTATAGAATGCCACCCCTGCAACCGAGGTGACCAGCGTGCCCATTAAGGTGGCCCCGCCAATGGTGTAGATGGGAAGTTTACAGAAACTGACCAGAAAGGGAGCGATGATAGCCCCACCGCCGATACCGTAGATGCCGCCCACAATGCCCACCACAAAGCAGAGCAGAAAAACGCTGGTCCGGTTGACGTCAAAATACTCGCCCTGAAAGGTGAAACTGAAGCGGCGCAGACTGGTATCCATGACTTGCACGGTGTAATCCTGCGCCGCGGATCCAGCGGACGCGCCGTTCTTGGCGCGTTGAAAACGCTGTTCACTCGGGCGCTTTGCGCCCGCATTCTTTTTCAACTGATCCAGCACCAGCTTGCCGCCGATGTAGAGCAAGACCATGGCAGCAAAGAGTTTGAAATTTTTGGGATCGCGTAAGCCATTCACCCGCACCAAGGCTCCAATGAGCACACCCGGCAAAGTTCCGAGCACCACGGTCCAGGTCAGCGGCCACAGCATGCGGCCTTCGCGCCAGTAGCGGTACACGCCCGGCGGAATGGCGACAATGTTGTAGAGCTGATTAGTGGAGCTGACCGAGGGGTGGGTGTAGTGGAGAAAGGACATCTGAAAAGGCAAGAGCAAGAAGGCCCCGGAAATACCTCCCATGGAGGTGAAGAAAGAGATGACGAAGGCAACAAGCGGCGGCAGCCAAGGGTCGACGGTTACTCCGGACAGGGGAAAATACATGGCTTCCTCCTTGCTTGTTGCTTGAGCGGGTGTGCGGCTGCTTTTCGTTGACACGATATTTTTTATTTTCGTGCCTTTATTGCTGTATACCTTTCCGCGAGCCTTGCGTCAAGCGCTTTCAGCCTCTGGTTCAGATTGCTTCTTTGTGGTACAAAGACAAAGAAGGGCGAATCAGCGTTGTCATTCCTGTTCCAAATCACAGACATGTATCAAAGAGGCAAAGCAAATCACCTGGTACTCCAGGAATATTTTCCGATGCCGATTCAGATAGAGCTAGATTTGGAACTGGAATAAGGGACAGAACACCGTTCTCTCCCACACCCATTCTTCAGAGCTATACACACGCTTCCAACCCATGACCGAACCCATCCACAACGATGTTGCCCAGCCGGGTAACGACTTTTTAAACAGCAACCAGCTTGCGGCTATGGAGGCATCCTTCCGGGCCTGGGCCGAAGCGGGCCGGACAGACAAACGCCTGGCCAGGCGGCGCATCCTGCTGATTTTTCTATTGATCCGCTATGGGGGTGTCAAGCTGAACGAGGTTTTAACCCTGGATCTCAGTCAGGCGCTGGACAGGGCCGCCAATACTCTGCACATTCCCGGAGGCGAAGGCAAAAGCGCGCGCAACATTGCCCTGGGAGAGCATATCGGCGGGGAAATCCGGCAGTATCTGCAAGATCAGGCCTTTTGTGCCTATCTGACCAAAAATGGACTGCGGGTTGATCCGGCCTTTGTGCGGCGCAAATTCTATGAACGGGCTGAAGATTGCGGCTTTGCCAAGCAGCTTGGCGGCCCAGAAATGATTCGCCGGGCGCGGGCGGTTGAGCTGATGCAGGGCCATGTGCCGCTGCCTGCGGTGCAAAAATTTCTTGGTCAGGCCACAGCCGGGCTGACCGCCGCCTATACCCCTTTTGACGATACGGCTCTGCAGGACATGACAGCCTGGTTCGTGGAACAGGAAGGCAAACAGTTAAGCAGCGCGCGCAACACCCTGTACGGCAGGGTTACCACCATTCAGCTGGGGACGATTCAGGCCCTGGTCGAACTCAGCACAGTGGGGCAAGAGAAACTGCTCGCCATTATCACGGTCGGCAGCTTCAAACGGCTGCAACTGAGCACAGGTCGCCTAGTCACCGCAGAAATCAAGGCCCCCTGGCTGCAACTCTGCCGGCCCGGCTCCGGCCAGGCCCTGGGCGCGGATAACTGCTTCAGCGGTGAAATCATCCGCATGACTGCGGGTTCTCTGGTTGTGGAATACATTGTGCGCAGCACAGCCGGCATCGAGTTCTGCGCCCTGCTTTCTCGCCCGGCAGCAGAGACACTGGCGCTTGAAAGCGGCGATGAGGCCTGGGTCTTATGTTCCGCCTTTGCGGTGGTGCTCCACACCGAACCCCTGCCCGCTGCCTAGCCGTCCTGATCGGACAAGCCGATTTTACTGTAAAAAAGTCAGCAATGTCCGAACAGCACGGCGAACCAGGTATTACAGATCCCCGACTGCCGACTATATTTTGATCGGCTCGCCCAAGTGCCGTGGCTGGGTGTGCAACACATGCACATCCAGCACGCAGAAAAATTTGGACAAAAGCTCGCGCAATTTTATTTTGATGCCGCTGTAGCGGCTGACATCCTCCGCATTATACCCCGCCAGATCCATGCCGTTGTGGCGAGCCACATAGATGGCCCTGCTGTTATGGAAGCGCTGCGAGATGACTATCCCGCGCTCCTGGCCGAATACCTTTTTGAAGCGGATGACCGAATCCAGGGTGCGGATACCGGCAAAGTCGCAGACAATGTCCGCATCCTTCACCCCAAGCTTGAGCAAGTCCGTGCGCATGAACCTGGGTTCATTGTAGCTCGGGCTGCGGTTATCCCCTGACACCAGGATTTTCTTGCATTTTCCCGCATGATAGACCTGAGCCGCAGCTGTGATCCGATTGCGGTAGTACTGGTTTTCCCTGCCGCCCGCCAGCCACTTGGATGTGCCGAGCACCAGGGCACAGTAGGCTTCGGGCAGGGATTCGAGGGCATCATGGGTGTAGATGCCGGAGCGCGCAACCAGCAGGTTGCAGGCTACGATCGCGGCTGCAACCAGGGCGATCAGGGTTATGAGCGCATAAAACATTTGCTTGTATTTTCTGAATAGAAATAGATTCATCGATGAAAAAACGGCTCTTCGTCGAATCAAGTGGATTTGATTAAATTTTGTATTGGAGCAGCTAGCAGGTAAATTATGCCGATGAAGGTATCATCGTTTTTATAGCCTCCGGCTCTGCATTTGGCTGCCTGAAAGATGCCATTAAGTGCTTCAATCCTGGCATTGTTGTGGCCTGATGCCCAGCGCGCAAGGATGGCTT
>JAUNUN010000097.1 GCA_030538155.1 bacterium | reverse complement strand
CATGTTTGCAAAGGGGCAGGTCTTTTAAGGCCTACTGGCAGCCATTATGGCTAAGAGCATGGAAGAGGCTAAGGAGAGGTCGCGCCCCTCACGGGCGCGTGGATTGAAACGCCTGATTCGTGCTGTTTGTCCGGATCTACGATGGTCGCGCCCCTCACGGGCGCGTGGATTGAAACCTCCTGGCTCGGCAGCAAGTAGCACAAAGAGGCGGTCGCACCGAACCTGCTTGCCCAGGATTTTAGCGCCGGCGTTCCAAACCAGAAGTGGGTCAGCGATATAACGTATCTGTGGACCGATGAGGGCCGGCTGTATCCGGCCGTGATTATCGACCTGTTTTCACGGCTGGTTGTTGGCTGAGCCATGGCAGAACGCATGACGGCCGGGCTTGTATGTGAAGCCTTGCAGATGGCGCTTGGGCGGCGCAACATGCCTATGGGAGTCATCCTGCATTCAGATCGCGGCAGTCAGTACTGTTCGAACGTATATCAGAATTTTATGACAAAACACCAGGTTATCTGCAGCATGAGCGGCAAGGGCAACTGCTGCGACAATGCCCGCGCTGGAAGCTTCTTCCACAGCTTGAAGGTGGAGGCCATCCACGGCGAACGCTTTCTCACTCGTAAAGAGATGCGCCAGACCGTGTTCGAATATATTGAAGTTGACTACAATCGTACACGCCGCCATAGTGCCAATGGCTATATCAGCCCCATGGTATTTGAGGCTCTCAAAAGTGCTTAACTCTGTGTCCACTCAGAACGGGCAAGATCAACTGCTTGGTTAGCGGATCTAACGAAAAAGGGGTGAGGAAAGTCTTGCAGGGAAAGTTCCTGGGTAAGGCAATAATCTTTACGCTGAATCAAGTGACGCATCAGCATGCAAACGGCACCGGGAAATGCGGTGCTCAATAATCTTCCGTTTCTCTGGGCATGGTTGCGACCGGCAATCCATGGGTAAAACCCTTTCCCAACTACAATAAAAAATCCGGGAATTGCAGAGTGCAAAACCCGGATAGCAAATATGGGTAATACCGGCAATACGAATATTATTCCGTTCTTAAGCCACTCCTTTATCTCGCATTGTGCGACAGAAATTCCATCTCGCTCATTTCAAGCAACGGAACTCTTTCTCTTTCGCGCTATGCCAGCCAAGCCAGCAAGGCCGGCACCAAAAAGGATTGCTGTTGCAGGCACAGGCACAGGTGAACCTTGAACCGTCAGCGTTGACTTTTCAATTTCCGCACCATAATTCCCTGCCATTACAACCTTAAATTCCATCTCGGGTTGCAACCAAGCCAGGTCGAGATTAAACACCGTTGTTGTATAGTTTCCTATATTATCAGAATAGGCACCATAACCCGGCTTGTAGTTCCAGTTCGTATATTCTTGCCCTTGCTTGAGTTCTCCTAATTGAATCCATGTGTTATCGGCGAATATGGAAACTATGATAAGTTCGCCGGTATCGTTGGAAGGAGTAGGCGGATCGACATCATCAGCCACTATCGTCAAGGTAGCCCACAAGAGAGGAGTCGGTTCGCTGAAACTGTAGGTGTGGGTCCATGACTCCGTATCTCCACTGCCTGCAATATACGCATTGTCACCTAAAATTTTAATAAGGTCAAGCTCTTCTATATACGTGGCATTGGCCATGCCGGTCATGCCTACCAAGAAAATACCCGTTGCCAGTGCGGCTACAAATTGTTTCTTCATAATTTCCTCCTCTTGAGTGTAAGCCTTTTCCCTACCTTCTGCGCAACGTCATGCAACAAGGTTAAGGAGCATGTGCCTCGTTAAGATACCTTTAGTGCCTATCCAGTCAATCTACAACCGGTTTCACAGCAAAACACACAAGTGTAACCATCTCGAAGAATCGTGTTTGTACCGGGACATGTGTTAAAATGGGCGTCTCTGCGTACAATGGAAGTTCATACAACTATACACCTTTTTCATAGGTTGACAATAACGAAATACGTGTTTGACAATCCATTGTGCACAATAACGAGTCGCCCTTGAAAAGGGCTGTTTTTATCTTGCCGCTTGTGTCAAGGCATCATCTGCTTGGAGCCAAGCAAGGCGGTTAACGAGTCGTAAAAGCCAATTTGAGCCTTCCAAAAGCCAAGCAAGCATCCCGGCGCACAAAAAAAGCAACAGCTCCCTCAGTTTCCTGAGGATAAGCCGGATATTGTGCCCAGCTCCGCACAGAAGAGCATGGATTTTTGGCTCTTCGTCGAATCAAGTGGATTTGATTAAACTTTGTATCGGAGCAGCCGGCAGGTAAATCATGCTGACGAACGTATCATCGTTTTTATAGCCTCTGGTTCTGCATTTGGCTGCCTGAAAGATGCCATTGAGGCATTGTCAAAGCGCCGGTGCAACGCAATAGCCGCGAGGAGAATGAGCTGATCAA
>JAUNUN010000003.1 GCA_030538155.1 bacterium | reverse complement strand
GCGTCCACAGCCTGCGCCGGGCCGGCGGCCAGGGGCAGAAGTGGGGCTATGATCAGTCCGGCAAGGGCGGTACAGACAATGAAAGATTTTTTCATGGGTGTATTCCTTGTTGGTTGTTTTTGTTGGCTTGAGGTTGAAATGGTGGGGTTGGATGCAGTTTGCGTCAAGCTGCAAGTTGTGCGCCCAGCTTTACGCCTCTGCCGTGCTTACCCCGGCCTCGTCAAAGGTGGCCATTTCTGTGAGCACGGCCACGGCTGCCTCGACAATGTTCATGGCGAGCACTGCCCCGGTTCCTTCGCCAAGGCGCATGTTGAGTTGCAAAAGCGGTTTGCGCTGCAACCGCTCGAACAAAACCGCATGCCCCGGCTCCACACTGGCATGGCCGCAGATGATGTAGTCGCGCACAAAGGGTTCAAGGGCATAGGCGATGAGCGCTCCGGCAGTTGAGATAAAGCCATCCACCAGAACCGGTTTGCGGTTGGCTGCCGCGCCCAGAATAAGGCCCGCAATAGCGCCGATTTCAAACCCACCCACCTTGGCCAGTACATCGAGCGGGTCTTTAGAGTCCGGTTGATTGCGCGCAACCGCCTGTTCAATCACCCGGATTTTATGCTGCAGGCGGGCGTCGTCTATGCCCGCGCCCCGCCCGGTAAGCCCTGCCACGGGCAGGCCGGTGATGACCGCGCTGATGGCGGTGCTCGGGCTGGTATTGGCAATGCCCATTTCACCGGTGGCAAAAATATCCACCTCCTGGGCCAGACTGTTCGCCACCTCGATGCCTGCCTCCACCGCCATGACCGCATGGGTGCGGCTCATGGCCGGGCCGTGCAACATGTTGGCAGTGCCATGGCCGATCTTTTTGGCCAGTACCGCGCCGTTTTGCACTAAATCCTTAAAGTCATCCTTGGCGCCCACATCCACCACCAGAATGTCTGCGCCCGCCTGCCGGGACAGGGCATTGATACCGGCCCCGCCGCGCACGATGTTGTGTACCATCTGGGTGGTGACTGCCGGCGGGTAGATGGTGACCTGTTCATCGGCAATGCCGTGGTCCCCCACCATGACCACCACCTTTTTCCTTACCACCGGCGGTGTAAGCGAACGGGTGATGCCGGCCAGATCCACGGCCAAATCCATCAAATCACCAAGGGCCCAGTGGGGCATGGTCAGATTGCTCAGACGCTTGCGCGCCTTTTCGCGCCAGTCGCTGTCTTGCGGGTAGATTTTGCGGATGGTGGTGTCCAGAAAGCTGGACGCTAGGGGCCGGGCCATTGGTTTACTCCTGCTTTGATACTGATGGTACAGTTAATCCGGTGGGTGCGGGTATCGGGCGGACAGTTGGAGGGAGCTACGGTTTTTTGAGCAAAAGCCCGCGTGATTGCAGAATATTCTGAATTTCCAGGGCAACCACATTGCTTTCCCGGCCTTTCACCTGGATGATGTGATGGGCGTTTTGACGGTAGAGCGGTAACCGATCCTGGTAGCGTTTCCCGGCTTCATCCAAGTTCTGGAACAGGGGGCGTTTGGCGATCTGCCGGCCGCCGGGCTGGGCGCGCAGGCGCTGATAGATGGCGTCGAAATCGGCATCCAAAAAAAAGACCTGACCCAGTTTGAGGAGGTTGGGCACCATGAAAAAACCACCGCCTGTGGAGACTATGGTGTGGTCAACCGAGCGTTCAAGCCAGTTGGCCACATCCTGCTCCAGCCTGCGGAAGGCCGGTTCGCCGTGGCTCTTAAAAAAATCGCTGATAGTGGTGTGGATCAGAGATTCGATCAAATCGTCGGTATCCACGGCAAAAAGACCTGTGGCCGCTGCCAGGGCCCGGGCGGTGCGGCTCTTGCCCACGCCCATGAAGCCGGTGATAAGGATATTGTTTTTCATGAAGACAGATCTAATGAACAGAAAAAGACCCCGCTATTGCACACAACAGCGCAAAGCATGGCTGCATGGCTCTATACTGCCGTTTCAAGCCCCTAACCGGTACAGCCACAGGCCACACGGGCTCGGCTGGCTTGGTTGAGGCAAAGGCAGAACAGACAAAAACGGACACTATACCACATGGAAGAAATACTGCCGCCCTGAAAATGATTTTGAAGAAAATCAGCACGATTGCCCAATTGTGACTGTTCACGTCTGGCTCACCGGAGCGCTCTTCTGCTTGTGCAAGGGCCGGCAGTGAGCTAGAATTTTTATTCGGTCGGTTTCTTATTCCAGTTCCAGATCAGGGAAATGTATCAAGAAGGCGGGGCTAATGTTCGCAGGCGTACTTGTGCAGTACTGCGAGGAGCATTTTTCGAAGCCGACAGAGATAGGGCTTTAACATGGAAGTGGAACTACCCGAAGAAACAGAAGCGCTGCGGGTGCATGTTGTCACACTCCGCCGGTACTGCGCAGCACTTTGAGGAGGAAGAATATGGTTGATGCGATCTACACCTTTTTGCAGGGCCTTGGTTTCCACCATCCTCTGCATCCGCCCCTCACCCACCTGCCCATGGGCCTGGTGATAGCCTGCTTTGTCTTCTCCCTGTCGGCCCTGATTTTGTCGCAGCCTGTTCTTCTGAAGAGCGCCTATCATTGCTCGCTGCTGGCTGCGGCAGCGCTTGTGCCCACGGTAGCGGCCGGTCTTTTGGACTGGTCATACCGCTACGGCGGCAGCATGAATACCTGGATCACGCTCAAGATGGTGCTTGCGCCGATTTTACTGGTGCTGCTTCTTCTGAGCCTGTGGCAGCACCGCAGGGCTGCTTCACCCGGCCGCATGCTGGTGCTCTACGGACTGGCCGCTCTCTGTGCTGCAGGCTTGGGCTATTCCGGCGGCGAACTGGTCTACGGCAATTAACCTATTGTTTTTAAAAATATTTTTTAACCCGCTGCTCTCATGGCTAGCCCTAAAACCTCTCTTACCCGATATGCCTGGCTCTCCCTGGGCACGGCCCTGCTTACCATTGCCTTAAAAACCGGGGCCTATATACTCACCGGTTCGGTGGGTTTGCTCTCCGATGCAGTGGAGTCCTTGGTCAACCTGGCCGGGGCCATACTGGCCCTGGTCATGCTCAGCTATGCGGCCCGGCCGGCGGATGAAAAACATCCCTTTGGTCACAGCAAGGCAGAGTATTTTTCCAGCGCCTTTGAGGGGCTGCTCATCATCTTTGCCGCCATTGCCATTATCTATACAGCCGGCGGTCGCCTGCTCCATCCGCAACCGCTGGAGCAGATGGGGATTGGCCTTGTCGCCTCGCTTATCGCCTCCCTGCTCAACTTTGCCACGGCCCGCATTCTTTTGCGTGCGGGCAAGCAGCACGAATCCATTATCCTGGAGGCAGACGGCCGGCATTTGATGACCGATGTCTGGACTTCAGCAGGCGTGGTTCTTGGCCTGGCTTTAGCCTGGCTGACCGGCTGGATCTGGTTGGACGCGGTGATTGCCATCTTGGTGGCGCTGCAGATTATCTATATCGGGACCGGTATCTTGCGGCGCTCCTTTGACGGGCTCATGGATGCGGTCCTGCCCACAGAGGAAATGGAGAAGATCCGCCAGGCCATGGTCGCCTTTCAGCAGCAGGGCATTGCCTTTCATGCGCTCCAGGCCCGGCGCGCCGCCTCAGAGCGCTTTATTACCGTGCACATGCTCTTTCCCGGCGACTGGACCGTGCATCGAGCCCACTGTCTGGCCGAAGATTTTGAAAACGAGGTGCGGGCGCAACTAAAGAACACCACCATCAGCACCCACCTGGAGTCGCTTGAAGACTCCAGGTCGTTCCATCACCAGGGCGGCGAATGCGAGCTGAGGGTAGAGACTGAAAAGCTGGAAAGTGAATCCCCCACCGCCTGAGGGTGAGGGTTTTTCTCCCATTCCCAGTAAGGAGACAATAAAGGAGAAAAGACTGGCTAGGGTTTTTTGGCGGGCATCACGCCAACAACATATTCGGCTACCAGGGCGCCCATGGCCTCGCTGATGTCCTTTTCCGCGCTTTTTGCCGGGCCGGATGATGCTGTCGGGGTAGGGGCCGGAACGGCCGAGATGGTGGAGAGCTGCTTTTCGTGCACGACTTTTCGGGTCTCGGCATCCACCAATTGCACATCCATATTGATGTAGGAACTGGCGGCTGCTGACCCGGCCCATAATCTGCTGATTGTGCTGGTCAGGCGCATGTCGGTAATCTTGCTGCGCACCAAAAGAACCGGAAAGGCGGGCTCCTCCGGCGCTGTGTGATCCACCAGCGTGAACATCTGCCCGGCCTTGAGCCCGGCAATGGTATTTCTCTGGCAGGAGCGGGCCGCCTGGGGATACTGCTTGGCCATTTCAACAGGAATGGCAACCGGTTCAACCACGATGGTCCGGTACCATTGCTGCAAGGTCAAGGCTGGTCGCGGATTTTTCTCCTGTACCGTCGGCCGGGCACTGTCTTCCTTCCTGGCGGCACAGCCGGGAAAGGTCAATGCCAGAGCCAGCAGCAGGCTCAAACCTATTTTTGCATATAACATTGTTTCCTCCGCACAGGCTTATACGCCGCCATGCTCTGCGACCGTACAAACCGGGTCTCCCTCCCTCCTGGGCAGATGGTTGAACTATTATATGCAAAGTGTGACCACGGGTAAACAGAAAGCGGTGCGAGCGGGCATTTTATCCGACCACCGGGCTTAGTGCGGCCCATGTTTTTCTTCCTGGGCCGGTCTTGTGGATGCAGGCGCGGGTTTGGTCGATATTTTTTCAGCTTGTCCTCTTACTTATTGATTTCACGTATTTTTATAATGCGGAATTTCTTTGCGTTTTGCAGTGAAATCCCTATATTGGCGCTGCTCAAAATGGTGCGGCCCGCATTGGACGCATCAGTCGCAGAGCAGATTGCATGAACGAGTTCTTTTTCTACTAAACCAGCCAATACAGACTTTATAGGTACCACAACCATGCTGATAACAGCCCTACCGGCCGACGAGCCGGTCCTTGCCCCTGCTCCTCTGCCGGAGGAAGAAGATGACCCTCCAAGTTCGGCCCAACTGATTACCTGCCCGCTGCCGCCCTCCCTGGTCCAGCTCCGCCATCCTTCTTTCTCTTCCCATACCTATTCGCGCCGCAAGCCCGCTCCTTCTTCCAGGAGCTTGAGTTTTCGCAAAAAATTCTTTCCCGAAGTCAACGCCAAACTCTGGAACGACTGGCACTGGCAGGTGGCGCATCGCATCCGCAGCTACGAAGAACTCTCCCGCATGCTCAAGCTCTCCGCTGTGGAAGAGGCCGCCTTTCAGGAGAGTGGCCAGACCTTGCCTTTGTCCATCACGCCGTACTACATGAGCCTTCTGGATGCAGACAATCCGGATCAGGCCCTGCGTCGCACCGTGGTGCCCACGGTCATGGAGAATCTGCGCAGCACAGGCGAAGCGGATGATCCGCTCAGCGAGGCTGCACAGAGCCCGGCACCTGGCCTAGTGCACCGCTATCCGGACCGGGTCCTCCTCTTGCTGACGGATTTCTGTTCCACCTACTGCCGCTACTGCACCCGTTCCCGCGTGGTGGGCCACAACCGCATTCATCCGGGCCGTCAGCGGCTGGAACAGGCCTTCAGCTATATCAAGGCGCATCCGACCATCCGGGATGTGCTCCTTTCAGGCGGTGATCCGCTTTTGCTCAGCGACGAGCAACTAGACTGGATCTTGGCCCGTTTGCGCGCGATCGAGCATGTGGAAATCATCCGCATCGGCACCAAGGTGCCGGCTGTGTTGCCCCAAAGGGTAACGCCCGCGCTCACCCGCATGCTGCACAAACACCACCCGCTCATGCTCAGCCTGCACTTTGCCCACCCGGATGAGTGCACGCCTGAGGCTGCCAAGGCCTGCGCCCGGCTGGCCGATGCGGGTATTCCCCTTGGTTCGCAGTCCGTGCTTTTGGCCGGGGTCAACGATGATTCCCAGACCATGAAGAGCCTGATGCACCGGCTTTTGCTGATGCGAGTGCGACCCTACTACCTCTACCAGTGTGACCCGATCAGCGGTTCGGCCCATTTCCGCACCCCGGTGGACAAGGGCCTGGATATTATCCGCGATCTGCGCGGTCACACCAGCGGCTATGCCGTGCCCACCTATGTCATCGACGCTCCTGGGGGCGGCGGCAAGATCCCGCTCATGCCGAGTGCAGTCCTGGGCTGTGATGCCGATGGTCTGGCCCTGTGCAACTACGAGGGCGGGCTCTATCACTATCCGGATTTCAGCCGCTGATTCCATTCCCTGATCAAAAACCTATACATGCACTCCCGTAGCTTCGCCGTTCATCGCTCAGCGTGGCTGCGGGTTTCCACACTTCTTCCTTTTTCACTGAAAGACCATGTCTTTGACTATTGGACTCTGTTTTGATCTGCGCTCCACCTACCTTGCCGAAGGTTATAGCGAGGAGGAGACCGCCGAATTTGACCAGGAAGAGACCATTGCTGCCCTTGAAACGGCCCTGGCCCGGCTTGGCCACCGAACCGAACGCATCGGCCATGCCCGTCAACTGACAGCGGCCTTGGTTGCGGGTAAACGCTGGGATCTGGTTTTCAACATCGCCGAAGGTCTGCACGGCATGAGCCGGGAGGCTCAGGTGCCGGCGATTTTGGATCTCTACCGCATTCCCTACACCTTCTCAGACCCCTTGGTCATGTGCCTGACCCTGCACAAGGGCATGTGCAAGGCGGTCCTGCGCGATGCAGGCGTGGCCACGGCCCCGGCCCTGGTGGTGACGGAGAGTGAAAACATGCCTCTGCCCAGCTTTGACGGGCCTTACTTCATCAAGCCTGTGGCCGAGGGTACGGGCAAGGGCATTACCCCGCTGTCGATTGTGGATCAGGCAGCAGATCTGCCCCTAGTCTGCAGCCGCTTGCTGGCCCGGTTTCGGCAGCCGGTTCTGATCGAACCCTATCTTCCGGGTCGGGAATTCACTACCGGTATTATCGGCACCGGAGCGGAGGCCGAAGTGCTGGGCTGTATGGAAGTGCTCCTGAATGAGGAGGCAGAGCAGGGCGTCTATTCGTACGGCAACAAGGAAAACTGGCAGAGCCGGGTAGAGTATCGCCTGATTCGGCCGCAAGAAGACGCCGTTGTGGTCCAGGCCGAGGCCGTGGCCCTGACCGCCTGGCGGGTTTTAGACTGTCGGGATGGCGGCAGGGTGGATCTGCGCTGCGATAGCACGGGCAGGCCGCTTTTTATGGAGGTCAACCCCCTTGCCGGCCTGCACCCGAGCCACTCGGATCTGCCCATCCTCTGCAACCTGGCCGGGATTGCCTATCAGGATTTGATTGGTCGCATTGTCGGTTCCGCGCAAAAACGCCTTGCCGCACAGGTATCATAGGTATAACACTCCATGCACATCGTTCTTTTGCACGACAGCGTTACCGCGGCCGATGCCGCAGACGCCCAGGATGTTCTGGTGCAGGCTGAGGCAATCAGTCAGGCGCTTGCATATCTCGGGCATAGTTGCCATAGCCACGCCTGTGGTCTCAATCTGGAGGGGATAATGGCTGTACTGCGCGAACAGCAGGCCGGCCTGGTCTTTAATCTGGTGGAATCCCTGGCAGGCCAGGGCAGGCTCATCCATCTCTTGCCCGCCTGTCTTGAGGCAGCCGCTATCCCCTTTACCGGCAGCAGCGCCACCGCCCTCTTGCTTAGTTCCAACAAAATACTGGCCAAGAAGCGTTTGCAACAGGCGGGCATTGCCACGCCGGCCTGGTATGAAGCGACTGAGGGTAAGACCAGCACGGATCAGGAGCTTGACGGCAGGTGGGTGATCAAATCGGTATGGGAACACGCCTCTATCGGCATGGATGCCTCCAGCGTGCAGAGGCCCTCCAGTATGGCGGCCCTGCAGGAGATCTTGCGCGAACGCCGCCACAGGCCGGGCGGAGCGTTTTTTGCCGAGGCCTATATCGAAGGCCGCGAGTTCAACGTGAGTTTGCTGGATAGTGGAGAAGATACTGATGGTGCAGATGGAGGTGGCGAGGTCGAGGTCTTGCCGGTGGCGGAAATAGTTTTTGATGATTTCCCGCCGGATCAGCCCAAGATTGTGGACTATGCCGCCAAGTGGGAACAAGACTCCTTTGCCTGCCGCCACACCCGGCGCGTCTTTCCGGGAGATGAAGACGAGGCGCTTTTAGCCGAACTGCGCATTTTAGCCCGGCAGTGTCGGCACGCCCTGCAGCTCAGCGGCTATGCCCGGGTGGATTTCCGGGTGGATCATGCTGGTCGACCCTGGGTTTTGGAGGTAAACGCCAACCCCTGCCTGGCCCTGGATGCGGGTTTTGCCGCAGCCCTGCACCAGGCCGGCATTGCCTATCACGAGGCTATTGGCCGCCTCATCCAGGCAGCCCTGGCTCAGAAGCCATGAAGCTCTCCTATCGCTCCCAGGTGCTGCCGTCTGATCCGGGCCGGATCAAGGCCCTGGTACAAAAAACCGGTTTTTTCATTCCAGAAGAAATCAGGATTGCGCGGGAACTGGCTGAAGAGCATTTGGCTAAAGGCAAAGAGAGCGGCTACTTTTTTCTCTTTGCGGAAGAGCGGCAAGGGGATGGTGTAGACGCGGTGGTCTTAAATATAGCGGCCTCAAACATAGCGGCTGTAAACATGGTGGCCTATGCCTGCTATGGCCCCATCCCCGGCACCAGGGCCGGCTTTGATCTGTACTGGATTGCGGTTGATCCCGCTTGTCAAGACAGGGGGCTTGGTCGTGAACTGCTGCGACTAGTGGAACAAGGGGTGCGGTGCATGGGCGGTGCCCGGCTCTATATCGATACCTCAAGCCGCGAACAGTACACGCCTACCCGCATCTTTTATGAGCGCTGCGGCTACCGGCAGGAGGCCCATCTGCCGGATTTTTACGCGCCGGGTGACGGCAAAATCATCTTCTGCAAGCTCTTGCCGCACTAAAAACGGCATGCAATGCAGTGCGACACAAATGCGGTACAGAAGCCGGGAGCAGCACTGCCTCCGGCTCCCTTACTTTATAGCCCCGGCTTTTTTGTAGATTTCGATAAAATCCCCCACATTTTCCTTAGTGATGAGCGGGCTTTCCAAGTCTATGTCGATCTGCGTAATTGTGCCGCTGAGCAGGCCGTCTGCCACTTCGATGGTGCGGGCGGCCAACTCATAGGCGTTCTGCAGGGCAGTGGCGGTCATCCGTCCTTCCTGAATCAGCAGGACCGCCTCCACAATGCCGTCAACGCCGTAGCTGTGGATATCGGCATATTCAGGGTTACTTTGTAACACCTCAAGCGCACCCAGGCACATACTGTCATTCATGCACACAAGAAGGTCGATCTTGTCATTGGTTTGTACCCAGTCCTGCATCAGGCGCGCGGCCTCGTCCTTTCTCCAGTCGGCAACCCCTTCGGCCACGATCTGTACATCCGGCCGCTTGTTGAAAAACTCTTTTTGCCAGGCCTGGCGGCGTTTCATGGCATGGCCATTGCCGCTGGGGCCGTTCAGCACCACCGCCCTTGCGTCCTGGTGCATCTGGGTCAGGGCCAGGCGCGCGCTGACTGCGGCCTGCTCGTAGGCATCGGCGTCAACCGTGGATGCGCCCTCAATTCCGGTAATGCGCGGATTGGTGATGATCACCGGCACACCCGCGCTGATGGCCTTTTCGATACAGGGCCGCTGGGCCTCGCTGTTGGGCTGCACAATGATGAGGTCGTAGCGGTTGGCAAGCGCGCTCTCGATAAAGGCGTTTTCCATGGCGTCATCCGCCTGGCTGTCCATCACATCCAGGTGCAGATTCCGGTAGTTGACCACCTCTTCGGTCATGGCATGGACAAACCAGGCAGCAAAAGAATCTGCCTGACTGCGGGCAACAAAGGCTATCCGGTAATCCGCAGCCTGGGCCAGGGGCGCAAAGAAGAAAAACAGCAGCGCCGCGCACAGGAGCAGACCGGAATTATTCACAAACCGCTTCATGCCGTTCTCCTCAAAAAAGCGGAATTTTATATGGAACAGGTTCTGCTCAAATCAGCATAGAAGGCGATATAACCAAGAGAAGATGAAAAAACAACAGTAAGCAAATGCTTGGGTGTGCTCAGGTTTGCTGAGATAGCGGCTGTGGTTTCACCTCATCCCTGTCTCTTCCAACAGCACAAAGCCGGCCATCAGCCCCTGCATTCGGCCGCTGTGCGGATCAAGCACGCCATTTAAGGCATAGGGCCACCCGGCAAGGGCAGCCAATTCCGCAAAATCAACGCCGACCGCGGAAAGGGAAGGCCGGGCCACCTGGGCATGAGGGCAGGGCAGACCATGGGTCAGCACTGTGCAGCCGCCGGCAGCACCACAAAAAAGCTCCTTGCAGGAACCAGCGGCATATCCGTGCGCTGTCAGACCAAGTTGAATTGTAGCCGCATCTTCCACTGTTGCGCAGATTTGATGCACCCGGCGGGCAATGGCTTTGCGTTCCGGGCCCAGCAACAACTCCATGGCCACATCGATCTTGAAGAGCAGCATCCAGGTACAACGCTGGGTCAAAAGTTTGAATGCAGCCGGTGGCAGAGCGTGGGGAGGGCAACCGGGTGAGAGTCCGTAACCGGGGCAGGCTCTGTCCGGGCCGCAGAGCTGTACCAGTTCCTCCCGGATAACCAGGCCGGTTGCGGACACTAGGCGGGCTGCATCTGCGCCGCAGTTCAGTGCAAGTCGGATAAGTCCCTGCAAAGCAGGCGTCTGGGCAGGAAGGGTTTCATTTTTTTGCATGCTCGTCTCCATAACGGCAAGCCATACCGGATACATGGCGGAAAAACAACGGAAAGCATGGTTGTTTAATCACGCCTGCTTGCGCATCAAGAAAGGCACAAGTATAACAGACTTATCAAGGGTGAAAGGCCGCAAGCCCACCGGCTGCCCGGTAACCATGCACCAACATATTTGTACACCCAGGCCCGCGAGACGAACCTGAACCTGTGTCCGCACCATGGCAAGCGCCTGTTTCAGCCCATATTGCAATCTGCATTCCATATGCTAAAGACCCTTGCCGCCATCAGTCTGGGTGCATCCCTGGGGGCCATGCTGCGCTGGTTTTTCGGCCGTGCCTTCAACGCGCTTTTCCCGGCCATCCCCCTGGGCACCTTGCTGGCCAACTATCTGGGCGCGTATCTCATCGGCCTGGCCCTGGCCCTCTTTGCCCTGATGCCCAGCTTGTCGCCGGAATGGCGGCTCTTCACCATCACCGGTTTTTTAGGGGCCCTCACCACCTTTTCCACCTTTTCCGCCGAAGTGGTGAGCCTGCTGCAAACAGGACGCCTGTGGCTGGCAGCGGTAGCCGTCACCCTCCATGTGGGCGGTTCGCTGGTGCTCACCATCCTGGGCATGCTGACCATCGCCTGCTTACGGCGTCTCTAAATCATATAAAAAAGGGGGGATATAAGCCATGGGATACAAACTCACCTTTTACACCCAGCAGGATCGCCGCCACAGGGGGCAGAGCCTGGGTAAATGGCTGGTGCATACCGCGCGCGATCTCGGCATCGGCGGAGCAACCCTGATCGGGGCTGCCGAAGGCTTCGGCCACGATAAAAAGCTGCGCGCGGCAAGCTTTTTTGAACTGGCCGATCAGCCCATCGAGGTCACCATGGCGCTAAGCGCAGAAGAGGCGGAGCGCCTCTTTACCCGCATCAGCAGTGAGGGCCTCAACATCTTCTATGTGCTCAGCCCGATTGAATACGGTATGAGTGCTGAACGCAGGCCAGGCCCGAGCCAAAAGAGCTGAGACTGAGTAATCAGCATACAATAGACAATAAAAAGGCAATAAAAAAAGCGCCCGCAGGCGCTTTTGTACTATCCGGTTTCTGCCGGGTGGTTCCGGCAGGACAGACAGATGCAGATTATTTGAAGGTTTTTTCCTTGATCTTGATGTGGCTCGTTACCTTGCTCACGCCCTTGACCGAGCGGGCAATGGACACAGCCTTGTTGATCTGGGCCTGGGAATCAACCGCACCGGTGAGCACGACCTCGCCGTTAAAGGTGTCTACACCAATGGCAAAACCGCTGATTTCCGGATCACCGATCAGGGCGGTTTTGATCTGGGCGGTCACGCCGGTATCACCAACCACTTCGTCGGCAGTGCGCCCGGCCGGGGTGGTGCAGGCGGCGCTTAAGGCAACAAAGCAGGCAAAGAGTATGCTCAGCGCCAAACTCAAATGTTTCTTGTTCATGACATGCTCCTTTTTGGTGAATGTGATCCTTCTTTTTTGGCCTTTCAGGCCTGTTCAAGCCGACATGGCAACGCATTAGAAAGTATGGATGAGCCAAGGGCAAGAGTGACTGCTGCCTGCGCAGGTGAAATACAGGCTTATCCCCAGAACATGTGCCCAAGAGGCAGAGCTGCGTCAGATCTGCGTCAGGGCCTTGAAAAGAGGGCGGCTGCTTGATCTTTACTGGGAAATTGTCTACTACTGGCCTGTGCCGAGACAACTTTGTAACAGAGTGTGAATACCGCATGAATGAACGGGAATACATCCTGAGCCTTGCCCGCAGCCGGCCCGCCGGCCCGCCTGCAGACGTGCTCATGGCCATGGGTGATGATTGCGCGGTGGTGCGCAAATGCGGCAGCACAGTCACGCTCTTGAGCATGGACACCATGGTGGAAGGCGTGCATTTTGACCGCGCCTTTCATCCGCCCGAACTGCTGGGCCGCAAGGTGATGAGCGTCAATGTAAGCGACATCGCGGCCATGGGCGGCAGCCCCACTTTGGTGTTGTTCTCTGCCGGCCTGCCGCCCGGCTTTGACGCAGACTGGGTGCAGGCCTTCAATCAGGGTCTGCTTGATGCCTGCGCCTTCTACAACTGCAGCCTGATCGGCGGCGACACCGTGGCCAGCCCCGGCGGCTACAGCTTCACCATCACCATCCTTGGTGAGATGGAAGATAAAGATGTTCTCTACCGCAGGGGCGCCCTAGCCGGAGACACTATCTATATGAGCGGCCGGTCCGGCCTGGCTGCCGGTGGACTGGCCCTGTTGAGCGCAGGCTTTTCCGCCGATGACACCCGTTTCAGTGAACTCTTTGTCCGGCATCTCAACCCGGAGGCGCGGCTGCAACTGGGCAGACGGCTGGCCGCAAGCGGTTTGGTCCACGCCATGATGGACAGCTCCGACGGCCTGGCCACCGACCTTGCCCATATCTGCACGGCCTCGCAGTTGGGCGCACGGATTTTCTCCCAACGCCTGCACATTCCACCCGCCCTGCAAGAGGCTGCCGAGCTCTGCAAGGCCGATCCCCTTGACTGGATTCTGCGCGGGGGTGAAGACTTTGAGCTGATCTTCACTGCTCCGCCCCAGGCTGAGGCCGCGCTTTTTAATCTTGTCCAGGACTGTGCCGTCCCTATCCAGGCCATTGGTCTTATGGATGAGGATGATGAAGCGGGGCTGCGCCTGGTGCTGGAGCAAGCGGCAGATGAAGGAGCAGGCGGCAGGTCTGAAATTTCCCTGTCCTATCAGGGATACGATCATTTTCTTCAGCCCAGGAAGGACTGACATGGTAGTAGGCGCTCTGTTCAAACATTGGTCCCTTCGTTTTCTTGCGCCTGATACGGTCTTGCGGCGCACCTACGACGCATTCAAGGATCTGCTCAAATTTGATATCCAGTGCCATGAACTCATGGCCGAGTTCGAGGAACTCTACTACCAGGGCAGACGCGAGGATTTTGCCGCCATCCGGGTGCGTTACCGCAAGCTCAGCGCAGGTGTGCAGGCCATGCTGGCCGCGCTTGAACGCATGCAGCCGGGCCGCACCACCACCCTGCGCGAGTACTTCATCAAGTATGATTTCTACGCCCAGATGCTTTTGGAGCCTCCGGAGCGCTTCCTCACCCCGCCCTGGGTGGTGGATCACGAGGAACTGCATCCAGCGACGCTGGTCGGCAACAAGAGCCACAGCCTGCTCCGTATTCAGCAAGCGCAGCAGGCGGACGTACCCGCAGGCTTCAGTATCACCGTTTCAGCCGCTGCCATGCTCATGGTCCACAACCGGCTCAGACCGGCGATGGATCTGCTCCTGGCCCGCATGGATACGGGTTTGCCGGAAAGTGTTGCGGCCTGTTCCAGCGCCCTCATGACCCTGGTTCGTTCCATGGAGATACCGGCCGAACTGAGCGAGGCGGTTTTTGACCAGTACGACCGTATGGCCCTGGCCTTTCCCGAAGAGGCCCCGCCCCTGGTGGCGGTGCGTTCCTCGGCCATGCAGGAAGATGGTCGTCACAGCTTCGCGGGCCAGTACCATTCTGCTCTGGCGGTGCCGCGCGAGGAAATCCTCAGCGCCTATCTGGAGGTTCTGGCCTCCAAGTACACGCCCGAGGCGCTTTTGTACCGTATCCATACCGGCCTGAGCGATGAAGAGGCCGACATGGCGGTGCTGGTTTTGGCCATGATCGATGCTGCCGCAAGCGGGGTGGCCTACAGCCGCATGGCCGCGCCCGAGGGCGGCGCTGAACAGTTGCTGGTGCAGAGCGTCTACGGCCTGGGCCAGCCGCTGGTACAGGGCGAGGTGGTGCCCGACCGCTTTGTCTTCAGCCCGCCGGAAAACGAGGACCCGGTCGGCGTGTATAACGGCCGCCAGGATGAGGGCCTCTATATGCGCGAGGGCGAGCTGGTCTTGGAAGCGCTGCCCCAAAATTTGCGGCAGGAACCTGCCATCACGGCAGAGGAGGCCACCCTGGTGGCGGCCCAGACGCGTCTGCTGGAGCAGGCCTTTGGCCGGGCCCAGGATGTGGAATGGGTGCTGGACAGTGCGCGCAAACTCCATATCGTGCAGTCGAGGCCACTTAAGCAGGAAGAACAGGAGGATGCTTCACCCAAAGAGGAGCGACTTGCGGCTCAAGACAACGCCACTGCCCAGGAAGCGGATGCAGACCTGCCGGAGCCGCTTATCTCTGATGCGGTCTGCGCCTCTGCCGGGGCCTGCCATGGCCGGGTTTGCCATGTGGATGAGCTGGACAGCCTGAAAGACGGCGAACAACACATCTTGGTCAGCCGCCAGATTCCGCCCTCCTTGGTGCGCTATCTGGACAGGCTCTGCGGCGTGGTCTGCGAACGCGGGGCCACCACCGGCCATTTTGCCACGGTCTGCCGGGAATTCGGCGTGGTGCTTTTGGTGGATGCAGACGGGGCTGTGGAGAAACTGCCTTCCGGCGCGGAAATAACCGTGCATGGTTCTTCCGGTAAGGTCTATGGCGGCAAGGTGGAGGGCCTCTTGCACAGTGCAGCGCAGGAGCCGGCGCGGAACTCCGGCTATCACCAGAAAATCCACGCGCTTTTGCAGTACATCACCCCTCTGCACCTGACCGATCCGGATTCTCCTGAGTTCAAGCCCCAGTCCTGCAGATCCCTGCACGACATCATCCGCTACAGCCACGAAACCGCAGTGCGCACCATGTTCGGCTTAAGCGATATCGCCTCGGGCGCATCATCTCGCAGCAGAAAGCTGGACAGCCCCTTACCGGTTGATGTCTACCTGCTCGATGTGGGCGGCGGTTATGCGGCCCATGCGCCTGCAGAAGGCGCGCTTGCTCTTAATGAGCTCGCCTGCCGTCCCTTTGTCGCCCTGTGGCAGGGTCTGTCGCACCCCGAGGTGGACTGGGATTCCCACGCCCATTTCGACTGGAAGAGCTTTGCCGATGTTTCCCTGTCAGACGGCATCAGCGGCGGCGGGGCCAAGGACTATGCCTCCTATGCGGTCTTGAGTGAAGACTACGTCAACCTCAACATGCGCTTCGGCTTTCATTTCACCCTGGTGGATTGCCTCTGCGGGCCGGATCGGAGGGCCAACTACTGCCAGCTCCGCTTTGCCGGCGGCGGCGGCGATTACAGCGGCCGCTCGGCCCGCATCGATTTGCTGGAGCGGATTCTGATCCGCCTCGGTTTTCTGGTGCGCACCAAGGGCGATCTGCTCGATGCCAGGGTGGAGGGTTTTGGAGCGGATGAACTGCCGGCCCTCTTGGTGGATGTGGGCCGTTTGCTGGGCATGACCAAGTTGCTCGACATGGTGGTGCAAACGGCGGATCTGCAGTTGTATATTAATCAGTTCTTTGCCGGTGCGGGCCGTTTTACCGCGCCTTCAAGAGCGGCAGAGTGAGGCGGGCAGGAAGAGCCATGTACAAACTTTATTGGATAACCAGCCATCTTGCCACCGGTCATGCGCCCATGTCGTATGAAGATCTTGATCAGATCCGGGCCCAGGGTATCAGCGCCATTATCAACCTCTGCGGCGAGTTCTGCGACCTGCACGAGATTGAAGAGACCTCGGGCTTTGATGTCTTCTACCTGCCCATTGCAGATGAATGCGCGCCCGACAAGGAGGCCATGGAAAAGGGGCTGGACTGGTTGGATGAGGCCATCTACCTGAACAAAAAGGTGCTGGTGCACTGCCGCATGGGCCATGGCCGTACCGGCACTTTTATTGCCGCCTACCTGCTCCGGCGCGGTTTTGATTTCAAGGGTGCGCAGAAAACCATGAAGGGCCGCAACGCCAACCCAGCCACCTATGCCCAGCGCCGTTTCCTCAAACAGTACGGCAAGGAAGAGGGAGCACTGAAAACCGCTCTGCCAAGGATCGAAAACAGGCGGCATGAAAGTGAAGATGCCCGTATTCTGGCGGAGTTCGACCAGGTTGTGCAGCGCTTTGACAAGGTGATTCTGGGTAAGGCCCTGCCGGCGGACACGATTCCCGAGCCTGCCTGCTGCCTGTGGCCCTTTTATTTGCAGCTCATTGAAAGCATGCACTTAAACGAGGCCTTGAACCGGCTTCTTCGTTTGCAGAAACGCCAGGATGTACTGGCGCGGGCCCAGACCCTGAGTGCGATCATGAAGAAACGGGGCATTGAGGCCCCTGATGCGGCATCTGTTGAGGCATCCGGCGGAGACGCTGCATCATCCGCCGCCGCGCCGCTCATCTGCCCGCTTCTGGAAGAGGGGCAGTGCCTGGCCCAGGAGATGCGGCCCGCACGCTGCCGCTACTGGGGCATCGAGCTGAGCGCAGAGTTGAAAGCAGCGCTTGCCGCTGAAACCTCGCAGCTCTCCCGCAAGGTCTTTGCCTTGCTGACCGGAAAAGACCTGCACGGCAATGACCTGTACTTTTCCTTGGCCGACTCGGTTACCGGCAAATATGTGCAACTCTCCTTCCAGGCCTTGAGCGCCTTCAAAAACAGGCCTGCAAGCCTGCACAACGAGCATGACGCGCACGACGATGCCGCACAGAGCCGGGCATGAGTGAGCAGGAACGCACAGCCGGGCCCGAGGAGGGACGCAGGCTCTTGATTGTGGATGACGATGCCGACATGCTCAAGCTCTTGGCCAAGATGCTTGCCAAACACTGCCGGTGCGAAATCGTGCTGGCTGGTTCGGCGGATGAGGCCTTGAGCGTGCTGGAGCAAAGTCCTCCAGACGTGGTTCTGAGCGACATCCGCATGCCGGGCATGGATGGGCTGCGTTTTTTTGAGCAGATCAACCACCACGTGCCTGCCATTACCACCATCCTCATGAGCGGTTACGGCACCATCGAAATGGCAGTGCAGGTGCTGAAAAAGGGGGCCTATGACTTTATTGAAAAGCCCTTTGACCGCGAACGCATTATCCGGACCGTGAGCCGCGCCCTAGAGCGCACTAAACTTGTGCGGGAAAATGAGCGCCTGCAGCAGATGCTCCATGGCCGCGAGGTTTCGGTACACGGTTTCAGCGGCAGTTCCGCTGCCCTGCGCAGCACCTTGGCACGGCTGGAGCGGGTGGCGGCAAGTGACGTCACTGTGCTGATCCGGGGCGAGTCGGGCACCGGCAAGGAACTGGCCGCCCATGCTCTGCATGCCATGTCGGCGCGGGCACATAAGAATATGATCACGGTCAACTGTCCGGCCCTGCCCGAGGCTATTTTGGAAAGTGAACTCTTCGGCTACCGCCGAGGCGCCTTTACCGGCGCAAACCAGGACAAGGCCGGATTGTTCCAGGAGGCGGACGGCTCCACCATTCTGCTCGATGAAGTCGCCGATATTCCGGTAAGTGTGCAGACCAAGCTCTTGCGGGTGCTGCAGGAAAAGGAATTCAGACCTTTGGGGCAAAATAAGACCGTGCGCGTGGATGTGCGGGTTTTGGCCTCCACCAATCAGGATCTGGAAGCCAAGATGCGTACCGGTCATTTCCGTGAAGACTTGTATCATCGCCTCAATGTGATGTCCATCACCATGCCCACCTTAGAGCAGATGGCATCCGACATCATCCCGCTGGCCCAGGTCTTTCTGGAAAAATTTCGTAAGGAAAGCGGTCGGGATGAACTGGAGTTTTCTGCCGCAGCACTCTCGTACCTGATGCGGCGCAGATGGCCGGGCAATGTGCGGGAACTGCGCAATGCCGTGCAGCGGGCAGTGCTGCTCTGTGACGGTGATGCTATTGGCGCAGCTGATTTTAACGACGGCGCAGGCGACTCATTTACCGATGCCCCGCCTGAAGCGGTGCCGACATGGAACCTTGGCGCTGCCTACAAAGAAGCCAAGGAACACGCCCTGGCTCAATTCCATAAGGCCTATCTGACGGCCATACTGCGCGAACACCAGGGCAATGTCACCCATGCGGCCAGGGCCGGCGGACTGGATCGCCAGGCCCTGCAGCGTCTCTTGCGGCGTTACGGTCTAAGCGGCCAGTCCTTTCGTTCCTGAACCTCTCGGCCGCACACTGCATGTTTTTTGTTGCACATGCGCAACGTATATGTTGCACTAGGCGGTGTCGGCTTGGCCGCTTCAGAGTAAGCTGTTGAGGCCTACCCCATAAAAACATTACCCATCAACAAGATAGCGAGGTGAGCGCATGAATTCGATTGGTTTATTTTCTGGCCTGATCCTTGCTACAGATCATGAAAGCCTGCGTAGAAACAAGGTCACTGCGGGCCGGTTGAAGACGAAATTGCATGTGAATCCAGGATGTGGAAAAGGGAAATTGCTCAGCACAGCGTACAGTACGGTGTTGGGGCTGCTTGCGTTTACGCTGTGCTTTTTTGGCCCACAGGTGGACAGCGCCATGGCCCTGCAGGTGCATGGCCCGCCCGAAGGCCTCTACGTGCACCAGATGGCCCATGTGCATTACTTGATCGCCTTGGTCTTTTTTCTTTGGTATATCCGCCGTGCGGCCTTCGCCGGTCGGGGCTGGCGCTATTTGCAGTTGTTCTGTCTATTCATGGGGCTGTGGAATATCCTGGCCTTTGCCGGTCACTTTGCAGCCACTCGGGTGGAGGCGGAGGCGTTGGTGCAGAGTTCGCACTATCTCACCACCATGTTGCTGCCGCCATTCAGCGCCAACAATCTGCTCTTTTACATGGCAAAGCTGGACCACCTGATCTGTGCGCCGGCGCTTTTTTGTCTCTTTATGGCGATCCGCACCTTTTACCGCAGTGCCGCGGCAGAGCAGGGGGAGAGCGGGCAATGAGCGGCCTGCCCATGCTGCCGGCCATCATTATTGATGTTGCCGGTTCAACGGCCAATATCGTTTTTGCCTTTCTGGCCACCTGGTACGCCTACAGGCTGACACGGCTCAAGCCGGGCAACTTTCTCTGGGGCTATCTTTTTTATGTGACCCTGGCCATCTCGGCCTTTGCTGTTTCTCGTGCCATTGGCCACATCACCAGGGAGATGCTCTTCAGCGCCGGCGAAGGGGATGTCTGGGCCCATATCGCGCCCCTGTCCGGCGGCTTCAACACCCTGTTCATGATTGCCGTGGCCGCGGTCATGCTTTTTTATCAAAAGGGTGTGCAGTCCTACGAGGCCATCGAGGAGGAGGCGGCCCGTCTGAAACAATCTGAACTGCAGCTGGAAGCCACGGCCAGGGAGTTGAAGGAGCTGAATCTTGGCCTGGAAGACATGGTGGAAAAACGAGCGGCCGAGCTCTCCGAGTCGGAAAAACGCTTCCGTCACCTGTTCAGCGCCTCTAAGGATATTGTCTTTTTCTCCGGCGCTTGTCATGAGCTGGTGGAGATGAATCCGGCAGGCTGCGAAATGCTGCAGCATGAGCCGGAGGCCATATCGGCCATGTATTTGCAGGATATCTTCTGCGATCCGGCGGAACTGGCGGCCTTTAATACCCACCTGGAGCAGCAGGGTTTTTTGCACGACTATGAGGCCAAGTTCCGCAAAAAGGATGAAACAGTCATTTCCGTGCTTATCTCGGCCACGGCGCTGCACGACGATAAGGGCCGGTTTGCCGGAGCGGAAAGCATTGCCAAGGACCTGACCAGGCTGAAATCCATGATGGAGCAACTGGTGGCCAGCGAAAAGATGGCCTCGGTCGGCCAGATGGCGGCCGGCATTGCCCATGAGATCAATACGCCTTTGGGCATCATCCTGGGATATGCCCAGTTGATGATGGACGATTTTACCGAAGACTCGGATACCTACCAGAGCCTTCTGGTGATCGAGCGGCAAACCAGGGCCGGCCGGAAGATCGTTGCGGATCTGCTGAAATATTCGCGTCAGTCCGGCAGCTTGCGCCAGCCGGTTGATCTGAATGAGATCGTGGAGGATGTGGCCGCCATTACCGGCCACAGCCTGGGGTTGAACCATGTGCAGTTGCACAAGAGTCTAGGCCGGAATCTGCCGCAGATCATGGGCGATCCGGAAAAATTGCGGCAGGTGGTGGTCAACCTGGTCAACAACGCCAACCAGGCCATGGAAGAACAGGGCGGCGGCGTCCTCATGCTGCGCACCCTGGCCGAGCCGGAAAACGATCAGGTCGCTATCGAGGTGCAGGACAGCGGCCACGGCATTCCCGCCCACATCAAGGCGCGCATTTTTGATCCCTTTTTCACCACCAAGGCAGTGGGCAAGGGCACTGGTCTGGGCCTGTCGGTAACCTATGGCATTGTCCAGGAACATGGCGGTGCCATCAGCCTGGAAAGCCCGGTGCAGGAAAAGCTGGTGACAGCCGGGTACCCATCGGGTAACGGCACCCTGTTCCGGCTGACCTTTCCCGTTTCCACGGAAACGGAAGCATTGGCGGCAACTGCCCTTGAAACGAGGGTACAGGCGTAGTAGGAGATTTTTTAACATGTCATTTTCAGCACAAGAACGGGAAGCATTACTGGCTGTCCGGGGAATTGGCCCCATGGTGCTGCAACGTCTGGAAGAACTGGGTTTCGATTCACTGGCCAAACTCCGCCGGGCAAACGCTCGGGATCTTTCCGTCGGCATTGCGACCCAACTCAACTCAAGTTGCTGGCGCAACAGCCCGCAGGCTCTGGCTGCTCTTGAGGCGGCTATCAGCCTGGCCCGTTCGCACCCGACACAACCTAAAGAGGATTAAGCAATCTATGGCTGAGATACTAACCCTGGATGATGTGCAGGACGCCACCATCCTGGTCGGAAAAATCCTGAAAAAAAAGGGCCATACCGTTCACACCTTTACCGATGAAGACGAGGCCATTGCCCATGCCCGCAATCAGCCGGTGGATTTGGCCATTCTCGATATCAAACTCAAGAGGATGAGCGGCATCGAGGTTCTGGCCCTGCTCAAGGAGATCAACCCGGCCATGCGGGCCATCATGCTGACGGGCTATCCCACCATGGAGACCGCCCGCGAGGCCATGGGTCTGGGTGCGGACGAGTACTGCGTCAAACCCATTGACCGCGCTGAGCTGGAAGAGAAGGTGGAAAAGGTGCTGGCTTCAGGTACAAAGGCCTAAAGATGAGTTCCACAGCCGGACACGGGGCCAGGGCAGACAGCGAGCTTGCCCGCGCCGACCGCTTTCTCGACATCTTCCTGAAGACCATTGCCATGACCTCACGGGTGCTGGACCACCAGGAAGTGATGGAAACCGTGGTGCGGGAACTGCCGGGCCTGCTCAATGCCGATGCCTGCACCATCCGCCTTCTGGATGAGTCGACCAAGAGCTTTGTTTTGGGCGCGGCCCATGGCGTGTCCATGGAATACCTCACCCGCGAGACCATTGATACCGAGCAGACCCTGGAGATAGTCCAGGCCGGCTATCCGGTCTATACCGCCCATGTGGACGAAGACCCGTTTTTACCCTTCCACGACGCGGCTAGGCGCGAGGGCATCAAGGCAGTGCTGTCTTTGCCCATTCTGTTTCAGGAACAGGTTATCGGCATCATGCGGCTCTTGAGTAAAAATGCGGCCAGAGAATTCAGCGGCGAAGAAATTTCGCGGGCCATGGCCCTGGCCATGCAGACCGGCATTGCCATTGCCCATGGCCGCATGTTCAAGGAGCAGCAGATACAGCTCGGTTTTCTGCGGGAGTTGCAGGTTTTCTCCCGCCTGGTCAACTCATCGCTCGACCTTGACCATACCCTTGATGTCATGGCCAGGCGCGCGGTGGAAAGCTTGCAGGCCAAGGGCTGTACCCTGCGCCTGGTGGATCCTGCCGGCAAACACCTGTATCTGGCCGCATCGTACGGCCTGTCCGAGGCCTATCTGCACCGGGGCCAGGTGGAGAACGAGCGCGGCATTCAACTGGTTTTGGCCGGTGAGCCCGTTGCCGTTTACGATGCCTGTGCAGACCGGCGGGTGGACTATGCCGAGCAGATGCGGGCCGAGGGCATTGTCTCGCTTTTGGCCGTGCCCCTGCAGGTGCAGGGCGAGATTATCGGTGTCATGCGGGTACTCACCAGTACGCCCCGAGTGTTCACCGATGCGGAAATCCGCTTTGCCTCGACCCTGGCGGAAGTTGGCGGCACCGCTATCCATAATGCCCGCAACTACCAGAAGATCAGCAACCTGCTTATCCGCATCGAAGGACATGAGAAATTTCTTGCCACCATCATCGACAGCCTGCAGCACCAGCTCATAGTCTTCAACCAGGATCGTCGTGTTGCCCTGGCCAACAAGCAGTTCCTTGCGGCCATCGGTCGCCCCGAGGAGGAAATCATCGGCCTGCACTATGGCGAACTCTGCCGTGATGGTGAAAAATGCCCGGTCAATCAGGTCTTTGATGGGGTGGATATGCTCGGGCTGACCGAAGAACAGCACGACGAAGGCGGCAGCCGCTGGTTTGAGCGCAGTGCCTCACCGATCAGAAATGAGAGTGGGGCGATCGAGTATGTGATTGAGATCATTCGGGATATCACGGCTGAACGCAAACTGGCCGAGGCCGAGGTCGAGCAGGGCAGGTTGGGCGGCATTGTGGAGTTGGCAGGCACGGTTGCCCATGAGATCAACAGCCCGCTTTTTGCCGCGCTGGGCACGGCCGAACTCCTGGCCGAAGATGAAATGGCAGCAGACATTGCCGATGAACTGCAGGTGGTGATCCGCAACCTGCAGCGCATCAGCGAGCTGACCAAAAAAATGACCAGTATGACCGGATTCAAGCGCACCCAGTATGTTGGTGAGAGCACAGTGCTTTCACTTGAAGATGATAATCAATAATAAAACGTGCTTCTTGCTGCAGGAAGCGGTACAAAGGAGGTCTTTTTACCCGCAGCGAAACAAGTAAAACTCCGCAGGGAGTAAGGCGGCTGCCGCTCAGCAACCGCCGAGGAAACCGTTTTTAAGGCCTGCGCCGAGGGCGCGGGCACATTTCACCAAGAACCGATGAGGTATTGCATGAACAGCAAAGGTAAGGGAAAAACCTGGTTTTTTGCCGCTGCATTCCTGCTGGCAGGCTACGGTCTGGCAGTGGCAGCAGAAAGCACGCCGACAGCCGCCGAGCAGGCTGCTGCTCCGGTACAGCAGGTTGCTCCTGCAACGGACGCTGTAGCGCCGGTTGCAGCGGCGGTAGCCGAAGAAGCAGCACAGACCGAGGCCGTAGCCACAGCATCAGGCCCTGTCACCATCAGTATTGATAAAAACACCATCAGCAATGGCGGCACCATCAAGGTTACGGGCCAAGCGCCTGCCGGCAAGCCTGTGTATCTGGAAGTATGGGCCGAAGGCCATGACGTGCGCGCCAGCCGTTTTGACAAGGATCCAGATCCTGAAACCGGTGTGCGCCCTTATATTTTTTACCTGACCGAAAATATGCCCGCCTACTTCAAGATTTTTGCTCCTACTACCATGCAGGACAAGATCGATGCGGAAAAGAAAAAAGGCGGCAAGTGGAGCATGTCCAACATTATCAAGGAACTGGGTGCCGGCGCAGCCTTCAATGTTCCGGCCGAAGCTCCGATCAAGGCCTACAAAAGCTCCTTTATCGCCAGCGTCATCGGCAGCCGTGGTGAACTGCTCTCCGATGCGCCTGATCCTCGTCGCTCCATGCAGTTGACTAAGGCCCGCTTCCGCGACATCGACAAGGTGGTTGCGGCCCAGGTTGTAGTCAACGCGGATGGCAGCTTCAATGCCGAGATCCCGCTGCGCTCCGGTATCGCTCCCGGCGAATATAATATTGTTGCCCATGTGGATGAGGCCACCAAGAGCGCGCCGGTTACCTTCACCAATCAGACCAACTTCCCCACTGTGTACCTGCCCAATGCCGGTACCAGCATGAACCTGATCTATCCCTTCTTCCTGACCCTGGCGGTCACGATTTTCGGCGTACTCATGGGCGCGGGCGGCGGTTTTATCCTCAACCCGCTTCTGGTCACCCTGTTCCCCATGCTGCCGCACACCATCGTGGCCGGAACGGTTACCCCCACCGTGCTCTTCTCGCAGGGCAGCGGTATCTACAACTATTCCAAGATCAACTTCATCAGCTGGAAGCTGGGTGTCGGCATTGGTCTTGCCATGCTGGCCGGTGGTTTCATTGGCCCGAAACTGACGGAGATGATTACCCTTGCGCAGTTTAAATCCGCCTTTGGCTGGATCCTGCTGGTCCTGGCCGGCCTGATGCTTTGGCAGACCACCCCGCGCTACCTGGCCAACAACAAGAAAGAGCAGGCTATCCTGAAGGAATTCAAGAAGCGTGCTGAAGAATCAGCCGGCAAGTAATCACACCTGTGAGGAGATAAATAATGAAAGTAGAATTTTGGGGACAGGAATTTAAAGTCAACATGTTTGTGGGCTGCATAGGCGGCTTTCTGATCGCTGTTTTGTCGTCCATGTTCGGCTTTGGCGGCGGCCCCTTCATGGTGCCCCTGATGACCGTATTTCTGCGCCTGCCCATGTACCTGGTAGTAGGCAGCTCGCTTCTGGCTATTTTTTTCAACAGCACCATGAGCACCATGCGGCACTATCAGTTCGGCAACTTTGACTGGGTGCTGTTCTGCGCCATGTTTCCGGCAGCCCTGCTGGCTGGTTTCATCGGCCCGAAGATCGCCAAACGCCTCAGCCCGCTCGTGGTTAAGCGCGTAGCCTGCGTTGGTCTTGTCATCCTGGCGCTGAGCCTCTTGGGTGTATATTGATGCAGCAGTAGTTTTTTAAGTTGTTGATTAAAAAACGCCGGGGATTTCCCGGCGTTTTTCTTTTTCAAGTGGTTCAAATGGTTTTTCTCCCTCTTTCAGGGCAGGGCCACCCTCAGCCCGCCCCACACAATACAGAGCCAGCCCAGCATGAGCACCATCCCACCCAGCGGTGTGGCCAGCCCCAACAGGCCCATTGAGGTAAAACATTTGACCAGCACCGTGCCTTGAAAAAGAAAACTGCCCAGTACAAAGGCCCAGCCGCTTAAGACAAAGGCCTGGTGTGGAAAGGTCCGGCAGAGCAGGGCCATCACAATCAGGGCCAGGCCGTGCATCACCAGGTAGTCTGCTGCCAGGTTGAAGTTGTCCAGCTTGGCGCCGGCGCTGAGCCGGTCCAGCAGCGCATGGGCGCTCAGTGAACGGGCCAGCACCCCGAAAAAGGCTAAAAATCCGCCACTGACAAGAAAAAATCGCATCATTGTTGCTCCATACAATTGAAAGAAGGAAAGACAAACAACACAATCAGGATGCGTTCATGCCTCTGATCCATCCTGGGCCTGTCAGGAAAATCGTTTTCCACAAACATCTGTTCTTGTATACATGTTATTTTATCTATGCTGTCTCAATAAAAATATCGTAAACTGTGCAGTGCCTCCAAGATACGGGCCAGGCAGCCGGCCCGACAGGCGCGCAGCCCTTGCATAGCCCGCGTTCGTGCCTACAGTTTGAATGTTTTTACAGAAAGAGCGTTCTGCCTCCCCTTGCTTGCAGGAGGACTGGCTGGGCCTCCAGGCGGGAAACCTGCCCGCTTCATATTTAGAGTATATCTGACTATGTCTGCATCGCAATCACACCCAGTAGTGGCTCAACCTTCCCGTCTGGTCAGGTGGCTGGGCTCGTTGGGGTATTTGACCATTGACACCCTGGCCGACCTGGGCAGAATGGGCTTTTTTCTGCTCAGGGCCCTGATTGGCCTGTTCAAATTGCCCTTTCGCTTTGGCGAAGTGATCAAACAGTTGCGCTTCATTGGCGCGGGTTCGATCACGGTTATCTTTTTCACTTCGCTCTCCACCGGCATGGTGCTGGGCCTGCAGGGCTACAGCGCCCTGAACCGCTTTGGCGCGGACGGTATGCTCGGTTCTGTGGTGGCCCTGAGCCTGATCATGGAACTCGGGCCCACTCTGACCGCCATCATGGTGGCAGGCCGAGCCGGTTCAGCCATGTGTGCGGAATTGGGCATCATGCGCATCAGCGAACAGATCGATGCCTTGGACTGCATGGCCATCGACCCCTTCCGCTACCTCATCTCGCCGAAGTTTTTAGCCATGGTGATCTCCGTGCCGCTTCTGACCGCAGTATTCGACGTGGTCGGCATCTTTGGCGGCTACCTGGTGGGGGTGGAGATGATGGGAGCAAACTCCGGCTCCTTTATGGCCGGTATGGCCCACAATGTCACCAATGCGGATCTTCGCATGGGCTTTGTCAAATCCCTTTTCTTTGGCCTTTTGGTGGCATGGATCTGCACGGGTCGCGGCTTTTTTGTGCATGTGAACAGGGGGATGGGTTTTGGCGCGGAGAGCGTCAGCCGGGCCACCACCCAGGCGGTTGTTTTTTCCTCCATTTCCGTGCTTGTTTTTGACTATCTGCTCACGTCGGTGCTGCTGTGAATACAGGTGTACAAACAGAACAAGGCGAAGCAGGGGTAGCGGTTCGTTTTGTCGAGGTGTCCAAATCTTTCGGCCGGGGAGCCAGGCGTAACCAGGTGCTGCATTCGGCCAGTTTCAGCGTACCTGAAGGAAAAACCACGGTGATTGCCGGCGGCAGCGGGCAGGGCAAGAGTGTAACCCTCAAGCTGATCTTGGGCCTGCTCAAACCGGATTCCGGCCAGGTGCTGGTATTTGGCCATGATGTCACCCGGCTGGGCATCAATGCATTGAGGGAATTACGCATGCAGTTTGGCGTGCTGTTCCAGAGCAGCGCCCTGTTCGATTCCTTAAGCGTCTTTGAAAATATTGCCTTACCCTTGCGCGAGCGCACCAAACTGAGCGAGGAGGAGATCCGGCACAAGGTAGAAAGCACGCTGGATCAGCTTGGACTCTTGGGCCATGAGGACAAATATCCTGCCCAACTCAGCGGCGGCATGAAAAAACGGGTGGGCCTGGCCAGGGCGCTGCAACTGGAGCCTAAACTGGTTCTCTTTGACGAACCCACCACCGGGCTAGACCCAGTGATGACCCAGGATATTTACGAACTGTTCAGTGCCACCCAGAAGCGTCTCGGCTATACAGCCATGATCGTGAGTCACGATGTGCCCCAGATCTTTGCCCTGGCCGATCAGATTATCCTGCTCAACAGAGGAGAGCTGGATACCTTTACCGAAGCCGAACAAATCGTTCATTCAGAGAAAGAAGCCATTCGTGAATTTGCCCGGACAGTCATGGGGCCGGGTTTTACAGGATAAAGGAGAGTGAGATGGGTAATTCCCGTGTCGAAATTATGGTTGGCGTTTTTCTGGTCCTCGGCTTTCTCGCCTTTGGCTGGCTTGCCTTGCGTCTGGGTGAGGTCTCGCTTCTGACCCAGGGCACTACCTATACCCTGGATGCAGCCTTCAACAATGTCTCCGGCCTGAAAAAAGGCGCGGAAATCCAGATCTCCGGGGTGAATGTGGGCACAGTGCGCGATATCCGCCTGGATGAAGACAATATGGCCCTGGTGCGCATGCAGTTGCAGCAAAACGTAGAATTGCCGCTTGACTCCATGGCCTCCATCAAGACCCAGGGCATTATCGGCGACAAGTACATCCAGATCAGCCTGGGTGGCGACACTGTCATGTATCAAGCAGGTGAGACCGTGGTGGATACCGAATCCACCGTGGATATCGAATCCCTTATCTCGAAATTCGCCTTTGGCCAGGTAGGCGACTCATCCAAGTAAGACGAGGTAACCATGTTGAGCAAATTGCGTGCACAGAGTGTACTCTCCTGGCTCCTGTACCTAGTGGTGCTGGCCGCAGTGCCGGCACATGCCGCTGCGCCGGATTATCTGGATGATGCCAGTTATGACACGCCCGAAAATTACGAATCCATCTACGATCCACTGGAACCGTTCAACAGGGTCATGTTCACCTTTAACGACCGGCTTTATCTCTGGGTGATCGATCCGGTGGCCACCGGCTACAGCAAGGTGGTACCCACAGATTTCCGCACCATCATCAGTAATTTTTTCTACAACCTGGGTGAACCGGTACGCTCTGTCAACTGTCTGCTCCAGGGACGCGTGGCTGACTCGGGCCTGGTACTCTCCCGCTTTCTCATCAATTCCACTGCCGGCGTTTTCGGTCTGGCCGATCCGGCCGGCAACGAGTTCAAAATGAAACGCATCCCGGCTTCGCTCGGGCAAACCTTTGCCGCTTGGGGCATTGGTGATGGGGTCTACCTGGTAGTGCCGGTACTGGGGCCGTCCACCCTGCGTGATCTGACCGGATCCATCGGGGACGGTGTAGCGCGGGGCTTTTATACGCCCTGGAGTGATGATTTCTCCACCACCAGCGCCATCTATGGCTCGCAAACCATTAACGAGGTATCTTTGCACCTCGGCCAATACCAGGAGATGAAATCCATCAGCCTGGATCCGTACGTGGCCTTCCGCAACGGCTACTTCCAGTTGCGGCAGAAAGGCCCGCGGACCGGCAATACAGCGGAATTCCCTGCCATCACCCCTCCGGACATCAACTATCAACAGTAAATAGAGGTGTTGTCATGCGTACTCTGAAATATCTTTTTTCCGTCTTTATCGCTGCATTTTTGGCCCTGTCTCTGCATTCTCCGGCAGCGGCCACGGCCCTGCCGGACCCGGTCGAGCAGATAAAGCCGGTGATCACTGAAATCACCACCATGCTTACTGAGGAAGACTACAAACAACTGCCCCGAGAGGAACAGTTTGACAAATTCCTCACCCTGGCCAAGAAGCGCTTTGACTTTGATGAAATGTCCAAGCGCGTGCTCGGTCCGCAGTGGAACTCCCTGTCGGCTGAGCAAAGAGAACTCTTCAATGAGCGCTTTGCCCACCTGCTCGGCTACACCTATATGGACAAAATCGATACCTATGCCGGTGAAGGCATCCAGTATGAAACACCGCGCATTCGGGGTGAGCGGGCAGAGGTACGTACCACCATCCAGTTCAAGGAGGGTAGTGTACCCATTTTTTACATCATGCAGCTCAAGAATTCTGAGTGGATGGCCTATGACCTGGTGGTCGAAAACATCAGCCTGGTTCGTAACTACATGGAACAGCTCAGGTCTATCCTGCAAAGAAACGGGTTTGACGGCCTGATCAAGCAGATCAACGACAAGATAAGCCAACTGCAGGCCACCAAAAAATAATGGTCTGATCGCATGAACATCCCTTGCCTGTGGTGCCGGAACCAGCGCCGCAGCGCAGGTAAGGGTGTTAACTTGTTTTTTACCTGACTTTTCCCGAGTAATCCTGTATAGTGCCGCGCTCATGTGTGCGCTTTAAATGCTATGCTTGTGTATTTTGATGAGATCCCTCCGTCAGGCCGTGATTTTGCCTGGTCGATTAGCACTCTTGAGGCAGATGCAGACTGCACTCTTGACGCGTCCCTTGAAGCCCGCTGTCATATTGAGTCGACAGGGCAGGGGAAGCTGGCAATCGAGGGCGAACTCCGGGGCGTACTCACGCTTACATGTGATCGATGCCTGGTGTCCTATCCCTTTCAACTGGACTCCTCCTTTGAGGTCAAGGCCGTGGTTCACAGCGTGGATACGGACTTGCAGGAGCTGCAACCGCCGGGAGTTGTGGAATCTGACCTTGAGGATCTCGATACAGTCGAGTATGAGACACCCTGCATTCATCTTGATGAACTGATGCGGCAGCAGTTGCTGTTGGCTTTGCCGCAGAAAAGGCTCTGCACAAACGATTGTGCCGGGCTTTGCCCTCGTTGCGGTGCAAATCGCAATGAAGAGCCCTGTGAATGCCGGCAAGATGCCGGCAGATCGCCTTTCGCGGCCCTTGCCGGCTGGAAGGCAAAAAAAGATAAAGATTGATACATACATCTTGGCCGGTACCGATTACGGCCAGTAACCATACTGTGGAGGATACGATGGCCCTGCCAAAACGAAGACATTCCCGTTCACGTACCCGGATGCGCAGGTCGCATGACGGCTTGAGCAAACCCCAGGTGGGTGCCTGCCCGGAATGCGGTGAGCCCAAAATGTTGCACCAGTTGTGTTCTGGTTGCGGCATGTACAAGAATAAGCGCATCGTCCAGTTTGAAGAAGAACTGTAACAGGTCGGCACGGTAGTGAAAGTTGCCCTGGATGCCATGGGTGGCGACACCGGTCCTGATGTGGCGGTGCAAGGCGCCTTGGCTGCGGTTCGCACCCTGGATGACATCGAGGTCATTCTGGTTGGCCCGGAAGAACTGCTGCAGGCCAGACTGAAAGAACTCTCCCGTGGCGATAGCTTAGCCTTGGCGCGTGTGTCCGTACATCCGGCCAGTGAAGTCATCACCATGCATGATGTGCCGGTGGATGCTATCCGCAAGAAAAAGGACGCCACCGTCGTGGTCGGTTTCGATCTGGTGAAGACGGGTCGGGCCGATGCTATGGTTTCCGCTGGAAATTCCGGGGCCACCATGGCAGCTGCGGTCAAAAAGCTGGGGCGTCTGCCGGGTATTTCCCGTCCCGGCATTGCCAGCTTCTTCCCCACCGTGAAGCAGCCGGTCATGATCATGGATATCGGCGCCAATGTGGACTGCCGGGCCCAGCATCTGTACCAGTTTGCAGTCATGGCCTGCTCCTGTGCGCGCCTGCTCCAGCAGAATCCACAACCCAGGCTTGGTCTTTTGAGCATAGGCGCGGAAACCGGCAAGGGGAACGCCCTGGTCAAGGAAACCTACCCGCTCCTGCAGGCCAGTCCGCTCAACTTCATCGGCAACGTGGAGGGGCGTGACGTCTACCAGGGCGATGTGGATGTGGTGGTCTGTGACGGTTTTATCGGCAATATCCTGCTGAAAACCAGCGAAGGTCTGGCCGATGCAGCCTTGCAGATGATCCGCGGAGAAATCTTGCAGAGCTGGCGGGCAAAAATCGGCTACCTGCTCATGCGCGGCGCACTTTCCAACTTCAAGAAAAAAGTCGATTACGCAGAATACGGTGGTGCGCCTCTTCTGGGCATCAATGGCACCGGCATTGTCTGCCATGGTTCTTCCAACGGCAATGCCCTGCGCAATGCCATTGCCGTGGCCGCGAATATGAGCCGCCACAATATCAACGCTGCCATTGTACGCCACTTAAGCGAATATCGAGTCGAACAGGAAAATACAGTATCATGACCAGAGCGGTAATACTCGGCACAGGCTCATCTTTGCCGGAGCGCATCCTCACCAATGCCGAACTTGAGCAGATGGTGGAAACCTCTGACTCTTGGATCCAAAGCAGGACCGGCATCAGTGAAAGGCGCATCGCAGGCCCAGGGGAATATCTCTACAAGGTTGCGGCCAAGGCCGGGCAAAAGGCCCTGGATGCAGCCGGGATTAAGGCCGAAGATCTGGGCTTGCTGGTAGTGGCCACTGTCTCCCCGCACATCCTCATGCCGTCTACAGCCTGCTTCGTACAGGCTGAACTAGGGGCCTTTAACGCCTTTGCCTACGACATCAGTGCTGCCTGTGCCGGATTTACTTATGGCATTGATCTGGCCGGCAAGTATATTTGCGCGCAGCCGGACATGAAAGTGCTGGTTGTTGGTGCAGAAAATCTCTCCACCCGCATCAACTGGGAGGACAGAAATACCTGCATCCTTTTTGGTGACGGAGCCGGCGCTGCAGTACTTACCGGCGAAAGTGGGGGAGAGCGCGGCATTATCGGTGCAGATCTCCATTCAGATGGCAGGCTCTGGCGTTTGCTCTACACCGAAGCGCCGCCCAGCATGAACAAAGACGTGCAACCGCCGGACTGGAAAGGGCCGTTCATCCAGATGAACGGCAGCGAACTTTTCAAGCATGCGGTTCGCCTGATGGAGAACTCGGTCAAGACGCTTTTGGCCAAACATCAGCTCGACATTGGCGATATTGATCTTATGATTCCGCACCAAGCGAATATCCGTATCATCAACAACCTCAAGGATCGCCTGGCAGTGCCGGAAGAAAAAGTGTTTGTCAACTTGAACCGCTACGGAAACACCTCGTCCGCGAGTATTCCCATTGCCCTGGATGAAGCCCTGCACGAAGGCCGGATTCAGCCGGGAGATCTTGTGCTCATGTGCACATTTGGGGCAGGACTCACCTGGGGTGCATTACTTTTGCGCTGGTAAGAGATCACGATACATAGAGAGGACCGAGTGGATTATTTTTTCGATGAAACCCAGCAGATGATTGTTGAGACCGCCAGGGAGATTACTAGGGAGAAAATCCTGCCCGTGCGTGCGGAACTCGACGAAAAAAACGAGTTTCCCCGTGAAATTTTGCACGATATTGCCAAGGCGGATCTGTTTGGTATTTTTGTCCCGGAAGAATACGGTGGTCTGGGCGGAGGCTGCTATGAAATCGTGCTGGCCATGGAGGAGTTGGCTCGTGGTTGCGTGGGCGTGGCCACCAGCTATGCAGCCAGCGCGCTCGGCATTTTCCCGGTTATTCTGGCCGGCAGCGAAGAGCAGAAAGAAAAGTATCTGCCGGACATCGCCACCGGCAGCCGCTGGGCCGCCTTTGGGCTGACCGAAGCCAATGCCGGCAGCGACGCCTCAGGCATCCGCACCACGGCAGTAGAAGACGGCGACTTTTGGGTGTTGAACGGCACCAAGCAGTGGATCACCAATGGCGGGGAATCGGAAATCTACTCCATTGTCGCACTGACCGACCCCAGCAAGGGCGCGCGCGGAGCCTCCATTTTTATCGTGGAAGACGGTGATCCAGGTTTTTCCTACGGTAAAAAAGAAGACAAAATGGGGATCCGTTCCTCGTCTACCCGCGAATTGATCCTTGAAAATTGCCGCATTCCCAAGGACAGGCTGGTAGGTCGGCGTGGTACGGGTTTTATCACGGTTATGAAAACTCTTGATCTGTCCCGCCCCGGCATTGCCTCCCTTGGTGTTGGCCTGGCCCAAGCTGCCTTGGATGAGGCGGTAATCTATGCCAAGCAGCGGGTCCAGTTCGGTAAACCCATTATTTCCTTCCAGGCTGTGCAGCACATGCTGGCTGATATGGCCATGCATCTTGAAGCAGCGCGCGCCCTAGTCTATGCCGCTGCCCGCCACATCGACCAGCATCCCAAGGATATGTCTAAGGCCTCTTCCATGTGCAAGGTTTTTGCCACGGACATGGCCATGAAGGTCACCACCGATGCCGTGCAGGTGCTGGGCGGCTATGGCTATATGAAGGAGTACCCGGTGGAAAAGATGATGCGTGATGCCAAAATTCTGCAAATTTATGAAGGCACCAACCAGATCCAGCGCAATGTCATCGGCCAGGAACTGAACAAGGAATACTCCTGATTTTACCATGCATATCATAGTTTGCGTCAAACAGGTGCCGGACGCCAAGGATGTCCGGCTTGATCCCAGAACCAATACCTTGTCCAGGGAAGGGGTCGAGTCCATCATGAACCCCTACGACCGCCATGCCCTGGAAGAGGCGGTAGCTATCAAGGAACAACTTGGCGGCACAGTGACCGTGCTCTCCATGGGCCCACCCCAAGCCGAAACCATGCTGCGGGAGGCCATTGCCTGCGGAGCCGATGCAGGAGTGCTCATTTCAGACCGGGCCTTTGCCGGTGCCGATACTTGGGCAACCTCCTACACCCTGGCCAAGGCCATTCAATCTTTTGCTCCGGCAGATCTCATCCTTTGCGGCAAACAGGCCATTGACGGTGATACCGCCCAGGTCGGGCCCGGGTTGGCCTGTCGTCTGAACCTACCCTACGCCACCTGTGTGCAGAAGACCAGAAAGGTCAGTGCAACCGGCATCGAAGTTGAGCGCATGATGGACGACGGCTATGATGTGCTTTCCCTGCCTCTGCCGGCCCTGCTCACCGTAGTCAAGGACATCAACGAGCCTCGGGTTGCATCCCTCAAAGGCAAGATGAAGGCGAAAAAAGCCGTATGCACGATACTCAGTGCAGCGGATATTGAAGCCGATCCCCAGAGTATTGGCCTTGCCGGCTCACCCACACAAGTGGTTCGGGTTTTCTCGCCCGAGGCCAGAGGTGATCGCACCATCTTCAGCGGCAGCGTTGACGAACAGGTTACCCAGTTGGTGGACAGGCTGCGGCCGTATCTGTAATTTGAAGAGAAGCGTGACATGCTGCGAATTGATTGTGAAAAATGCACGGCCTGCGGCGTCTGTGAAAGCAGCTGCGCCTTTGCCGCCATCACGGTGCCGGATGACTGCGCCGAAGTGAATGACAACTGTACCCTGTGCGGCGCTTGTGTCGAAAACTGTCCGGAAGAAGCCCTCAGTATTGAAGTAGCTGAAAAACGGCAACAGGATAACCTGGACGCCTTTTGCGGCATCATGGTCTTTGCCGAATGCCGTCATGGCCTGATGGCGCCGGTTACCTATGAACTCTTGGGCATAGGCCGCAAACTGGCCAATCAGCGCCAGGTGCCGCTCTCCGTGGTCATTTTGGGCCGGAATATCGGCAAATATAGCGATTCCCTGATTGCAGCCGGAGCAGATACGGTTGTATTGGTGGAGCACGAAGGTTTGGCCCAATTCCGGGAAGACATCTTTGCCAAGATCTTGGCCCGAGTCATTCAGGAGCAGAAACCAGAGGTGGTTTTGGCCGGCGCTACTGCCATCGGCCGTTCGGTGATCCCCTACGTGGCCACATTGGTGGGCGCTGGACTGACCGCGGACTGTACCCGTCTGGAGATCCGCGCGGAAGACGGCATGCTGCTGCAAACTCGACCTGCCTTTGGCGGCAATATCATGGCCACCATTGAGTGCCCGCACACCCGGCCGCAAATGGCGACTGTGCGGCCCAAGGTCATGGCCCCGGCCGAGCCCGATCCCACACGCAAGGGCACGGTTCTACAGGTTGAGCCTTTGGCAGAGGAACTTCGTTCCGCTATCAAAGTGTTGGAAAGCGTGCAAAGCGAAGAAGATCAGGTCAATATCCAGGAAGTAGAAGCCCTTGTTTCCGGAGGCCGCGGACTGGCTTCGGAAAAAGGCTTTGTCCTGTTACGTGAACTGGCCTCGGAACTCAATGCGGCGGTCGCAGCGTCAAGGGCAGCGGTTGATTCCGGCTGGATACCCTATCCCCATCAGGTAGGCCAAACCGGCAAAACCGTCAGCCCGAAACTCTACATTGCCTGCGGTATTTCCGGAGCCATCCAGCATGCGGTGGGCATGCAGTCTGCCGAGGTGGTGGTGGCCATTAACCGCGATGCGGACGCGCCCATATTCAATATCGCCACCTACGGCATTGTCGGCGATCTGTATGAGGTGATTCCTGAACTTGTCCGGCAGTTACGGGAGGCGAAGAGATGACATCCGTACAACGCATTGCACTGGTTACCGGCGGCAGCCGCGGCATTGGCCGGGCCATCTGTGTGCGCCTTGCCCGCATGGGCATGAAGGTCGGCATCAACTATGTCTCCAATCCGGCAGCGGCGGAAGAAACCCTGCGCCTGATTGAGGAAGCAGGCGGTGAGGGCTTTCTTGTCCCCTTTAACGTGGCCGACGCCGACAGTGCGCAGGAACAGTTAAAGGCTGTGCTTGATGCCCAGGGCAGGATCGACGTGTTGGTAAACAACGCGGGCATCACCCGTGACGGGCTGGTGGCGCGCATGAAGGAAGATGACTGGGACAGCGTCCTTGATACCAACCTGAAAGGCGCTTTCCTGTGCAGCAAGGTGGTGATGCGCTCCATGATGAAACAGAAATGGGGCCGCATCATCAATATCACCTCAGTGGTGGGTTGTACCGGCAACAGCGGCCAGGTAAACTACAGCGCCGCCAAGGCAGGGCTCATCGGTATGAGCAAATCCCTGGCGCGCGAGTTGGCCAGCCGGGGCATTACCGTCAACTGCATTGCCCCTGGCTATATTATTACCGATATGACTGATTCCCTGGGGGAAGAGGTGCAACGTGCCCTCAAGGAACAGATTCCTCTGGGTGTGCTGGGCACTCCCGAGGATGTGGCTGCGGCTGCGGCCTTTTTGGCTTCAGAAGACAGCGCCTACATCACTGGGCAAACCCTGCATGTCAATGGCGGCATGTACATGGTGTAGCGACAGGCATGGGGAAGAACAGGTCTGCTCCATGCTCTAATCTTTGAACCTTAGCATTTTATTTATCTGGGAGAATACCATGGCTGTAGAAGACAAGATGATCGATATTATTGTGGAACAACTCAGCGTTGATCGTGAAAAGGTGGTGCCCGGCGCTTCTTTTGTTGACGATCTCGGCGCTGATTCGCTTGATCTGGTTGAGTTGATCATGGCGATGGAAGAAGAGTTTGACGTGGAAATTCCTGACGAGGAAGCCGAAAAGATTACCACTGTTCAGAACGCCATCGATTACGTGGCCAAGCTGCAGTAAACGGATAGAGAGCAGTGAAAAGACGGGTCGTTGTAACCGGGGTGGGTCTCGTCACTCCCTTGGGCATTGGGTTGGAGCCAACATGGGAAGCACTCATCAATGGGAGAAGCGGCGTTGGGCCGATTACCCGTTTTGATGCCGGCGCTTATGCCTCGCAAATTGCCGCCGAGGTGAAAGGGTTTGACGTGGAAGCCTGGTTTGAAAAAAAACAGGCAAAAAATGTCGATCATTTCGTGCAGTATGCGGTAGCTGCGGCCGAGATGGCTTGGCAGGACAGCGGCCTGTCTATAACCGAGGAAAACAGTGATCGGGTAGGGGTAATCACCGGCTGCGGCATGGGTGGCCTGCCGACCATTGAAGAATACCATCAGGTGGTGGTGGAGCGCGGCCCGCGCAAGATCACCCCGTTTTTTATTCCTCGGGTTATTCCGAACATGGTCTCAGGCCAGATATCCATCCGGCTGGGCAGTAAGGGCCCGAACCTGTCGCAAACCACAGCCTGCGCAGCAGGCACCCATGCGGTGGGGGAGGCCTTTCGTCATATTGCCTATGGTGATTGTGATGTGGTTATCACCGGCGGATCAGAGGCTGTTATCTGCCCCTTGGCTGTGGGCGGTTTCAGCGCGATGAAGGCCCTTTCCACCCGTAACGATGCCCCCCAGGCAGCCTCCCGTCCTTTTGACCGGGATCGGGACGGCTTTGTCATCTCCGAAGGCTCCGGCATGCTCGTCTTAGAGGAACTGGAATCAGCACGCAGCCGTGGGGCAAAAATTTATGCGGAGATTATCGGTTACGGTCAGACCAGCGATGCCTTCCATATTGCTGCCCCGCCGGAAGATGGCGAGGGCGCGGCCCGCTGCATGGCAATGGCCTTGCGTGATGCCGGACTGGCTCCTGAGCAGGTGGATTATATCAATGCCCATGGTACCTCCACCCCACTGAACGATATCTGCGAAACCAGGGCCATCAAGACGATTTTCGGCGATCACGCCTATAAGTTGGCCGTGAGTTCCACCAAATCCATGACCGGTCACATGCTGGGCGCTGCCGGCGGTATTGAAGCGGCCTTTACTGCGCTTACCGTTTTTCATGGCATCATTCCACCCACTATCAACCTGGAAAATCCTGATCCGGACTGTGATCTGGACTACGTGCCGCTCAACGCGCGGGAGCAAAAGGTGCGGGTCGCCATGTCCAACTCCTTTGGTTTTGGCGGCACCAATGGTGTTGTCGTGTTGCGGCATTACTCCTGAACAAGGCGTACAGTGGAAAAGAGCATGAAGATCGGTATTGGTTCAGATCATGGAGGCTTTGTCCTCAAGGCACAGATCATCGCCCACTTGAACAGGGAAGGTTTTGAAGTGGTTGATGTGGGTAATCATGGTGAAAGTTCTGTCGACTACCCGGATTATGCCGACAAACTCTGTGAAGCTATTGCAGCAGGCGACTTTGAGCGCGGCATCCTTATCTGCGGCACAGGCATTGGCATGTCCATGGCGGCCAACCGGTACCGTCATATCAGGGCGGCCCTGTGTTATGAATCATTCAGCGCCCGCATGAGCCGTGAACACAACAATGCCAATGTGCTTTGTCTCGGCGGCCGGGTGCTGGGTGTGGAACTGGCCAAGGATATAGTGCATACCTGGCTGCACGCAGAATTTGCCGGAGGCCGTCACCAGAACAGGATTGAGCGTTTTTGTTGACTTCTCTTCATTATAATCGCAGAAAAGGCCGGTATGCCCCTGTTGGCAACCGGCTTTTTTGGTGGAATCTGAACCAGGAATTTGGGTCATGAAATGCCCCTACTGCAGTCACATCAACTCACGGGTCGTTGATTCCCGCATCAGCAAGGACAAGGCCATTATCCGACGGCGGCGAGCCTGCGAAGGCTGTGACCGTCGCTTTACCACGCTTGAGCGCATCGAGGTGACCATGCCGCTCTTGATCAAAAAAGACGGCCGCCGTGAGGCCTGGGATCGACGCAAGATGGTGGCCGGACTGGAAAAGGCCTGCGAGAAGCTGGCGGTCGGCACCAGCGAGATAGACTCCTTTGTAGATGCTATTGAACAAAAGCTGCAGGATCATGGCGGCAAGGAGGTTTCCACCGCGCAAATAGGGGAGTGGGTGATGGAGGCGCTGCCCTCCTTGAACGAGGTGGCCTACGTACGTTTTGCCTCGGTATACCGCCAGTTCCGGGATGTGAACGAATTCATGGAAGAGCTGAAAAATTTCCTGGGCGAACAACAGGGCAGGCATTGAGGATGCAAGTCCAGATCATGACTAACGAAAACCAGCATGAAAACTACATGCGCCTTGCCCTGGCAGAGGCCGAAAAGGGGCTGGGCCGCACCAGTCCCAATCCGGCGGTAGGCGCACTTGTTGTCAGAGATGGGCACATCCTTGGCCGAGGCTACCATAAGAAAGCCGGCACCCCCCATGCCGAGGTCAATGCCTTGGCAGATGTGCGGCTTAACGGCCACGATCCGCGCGGGGCCGCCATGTACGTCACCCTGGAACCCTGTAACCACAGTGGCCGCACGCCTCCCTGCACCCAGAGCATCCTTGCTGCCGGCATTCGCGAGGTCTATATCGGCACCAGGGATCCAAACGCACAGGTAACCGGCGGTGGAACCGAATTTTTAAGGGCCAATGGGGTGCAGGTAGTGCTTGATATCTGCCGACAGGCGTGCCGCCGGGTGATCCTGCCTTTTGCCAAACACCAGCGCAGCGCCATGCCCTGGGTAGTGATGAAGGCAGGCATGAGTCTGGATGCAAAAATTACCCTGCAAAAGGGGCAGGGCGGCGCTATCACCGGGCCCGAAGCCGGCCGTTATGTCCACGGCTTGCGCAATCAGCTTGATGCCATCCTGATCGGAGTGGGCACTGCGGTCATCGATGACCCGAGCCTCACCACCCGCCTAGGAGATGCAGGCGAAGAGGGCCGCGATCCGCTGCGCATCGTCCTGGACAGCAGCCTGCGCCTTGCGTCGGACTGCCGCATGCTCAGGCAGCAATCCACAAACCACACCTGGATTTTCTGCCGCGAGGATGCGGATATGAACAAGGAAAAACGATTGCAAGAGGCTGGCGCCCAAGTTGTCCGGCTTGCTGGAGAGAGCGGGGGTTCTACCGGATTGAACCTCAGCCGGACACTCCTGCATCTCGGCCAGGCTGGGATTACTTCACTGTTGGTGGAGGGCGGTGCGCAGGTGCACGGTTCCTTTCTGGCAGAGGAACTGGTCGATGAGGTTGCCCTCATCGTTGCGCCCTATTTCATTGGCGAGGCTGGCACTTCGCTTGTGCAGGGGTACAACCGCTTTGCGGATAAAAAACCGACCAATCTTTCGCACCTGCGTACGGAGCATTTGGGCAGGGATCTGCTCGTGCACGGCTATTTCACAGATCCGGATTCCCTTTTTCTACAGCCTTGAGGATTTGCGGCCAGTGCCTTTCCAGGGCGCTCCAACTGGAATAGCTGAGTTGCACACTGAGCTGTTCATCTTCAAAGGCAGGGGTATGGGCAATGCGTACCTGAGCCGGTGCCTGTAAACGTCGCAGGCGTTCCTCAAACCGCGCTTCTGCATGCACAAGCCTGGGATTTAAGAGGAGGTGGAGGAAGCCCAGTAAACTCTGGCTTTCCTGGGGCAGATTATCCCTGGGTGGGTCACTGTGCCGCCACTGCGCCAGCAGATCTTCTACACAGCGGCCCTCACGCAGGTGCAGATCAACCACCAGTTCCACCATTTTTTGTTGTTTGGAGCCCCCAAGCCGGTACTGCCGGATCAGTGCAATCAGACGCTTTTGCTCTTCCAGTGGCAGACGCTGGAGAGGAACCAAGTTCTTTACGTGCAGTTCCTGATTGTGCAACGCTTCCTGTACCACGTCATCCAGCAGCAGCAGCCGGATGCGCTCTTGCAGCACATGTGGTTGTGCCTTCAAACCCATGAGCGCCGGCAGGGGCAATACATCCTGAACAGGCAGTTGTGCCTGGGCTTCTTTTAAGAGCCAGGCCTGGAGGATGGGGCTCTGCAGACATGCCTGACGATCATGCAAAATACGCAAGGCAAAGGCAGTTGCAGGCGGCAGGTCATGCGGCAGAATCCGGCACACAATCCGACCGGCTCCCGCATTTTTCAGGGCAAGAAAAGTGGAAAACCCGCTCAAGACCTGCAGGTGGCCGTTATGTGTCGCCGAGTCAGCCGCCAACAAAGGCTGAATTTGCCCATGGCGGCCTGCAAAAGCTATTTCATCAAGGGAAACCTGGGCACTGATACAGGCGGGCAGGGTGCTCGGCAGTGCCAAATGCTCTGTTGCACAGGCAGTGTATTCAGGTATGGCGACGAAGTTCATGGAAAGATCTGCCCGGATCAGTTGAGGCAATATGCTTTCAGCAACTGACCCGGAAGAGACCGCAATACGTCTGGAGGCGAGACTGTATCAGGCGTGTGCATCAGAGCGGAAAGGTGAACACTACGCTAGCTAGGCCTTGCGGACAAAATCCTGCAGCTTTGGGCTGATCATGGAACAGCCCCCCATGCAGTCGCCAATGGCGGCAATCTCCGCCTCTTCCAGGTCGAGCAGGGCGGCAATGACATCCTCCTCGCTTTTGCCGGCAAAGACGCCATCCGCACTCCACCAGCCGCCGGCCGGATCATGGCGGAATTTCCTGTGAACGTGCTGTCGCTGTTCAAGAGGACTTAGGGTGGAAAAGAGCTGCGCCATCTGCTGTGAATGGCCTCACTTGCCAAAAAATTTCTTCATGGATCGGGCCAGCCAGCCGCCTTTACTGCCGCCTTCCTCGTCCTTGCTTTCAAGCAGTTGCATCATCTTTGGCTTGACCGCCTTGACATAGGCAGCATCATCCCGCTGAATGTGCTGGATCAGCCAAACCTTCAGCAGGTTCTGAAGCTCCTCGCCAATTTCTTCACCGGCCTTGAAGCGATCTTTGAAGCTGCTGATTCGTTTGATAAAGGCCTGGTGAATGCTCTGGTGCGGCTTGACAAAGGAATAACCGGCATCTTCCATCAGACATTCTTCAAAGGCAAAATGGGAGATGGTATAATCGGTGAGCCCGTCGATGATCTGGGTGATAGCCGTACGGTCGCCGGACTGGCGAGCATCATCCAGCTTGTTAATATAATCAACAATTTGCCGGTGCTGATTGTCGATTTCATCAATGGTGGTGTTGAAGCTGTCGCTCCAGGTAATATAGGCCATGTTTTTTCTCCAAAGGGCGTGGTTTCAGTTGAAATACCGGTGCTGCACAGATGGCACATTCGATAATAGTTCTTGGAGTTTATTGTTATGCAGGTGTTATAGCAAAAAGCAAGGGCAGAGTCCAATATTTCTCTGCAAAACCGGACATTTCTGTATCATGTTCGCCGCTGTCTCCGCGTCAGTGCTGAAAAACTCTCAGGATGCAGTCAGCCGGTAGCAGGGATTGTAGACTTTGTTGGGCAATTTCATCCGCTGCTGCTCGACAAAAGCGGCCAGCAGTTCGTCCATGGGCCTGAGGATGGCGGCATCGCCCCTCAACTCAAAGGGGCCGTTTTCCGTAATGGCGCAGATACCTGCTGCCTTGACATTGCCGCTGACAATGCCGGAAAAAGCCCGGCGCAGGTCACTGGCGAGCAGGTTCACCGGCAGCCCCCTGCGCAGGTTAAGGGTACGCATGTTTTCGTGAGTGGCTTCAAAGGGCTGCTGGAAATCCAGTGGAATGTGCAGCTGCCAGTTGTAGAAGTTGGCGTCTTCCGTAACCCGTCGGAAATCCCGCACCTCGGCAATGCCTGCCACCACCTGCCGGGCAACCTCTTCCGGATCATCGATGATGATGCGGTACAAACGCCGCACCTCGGGCCCCAGGGTTTCTGTGATGAAACGGTCAACCAGATCAAAGTATGACCTGGCGCCGACAGGACCGGTAAAGATGAGCGGGTAGGGGATATGGCTATTGGCCGGATCCACCAGGATTCCGAGGATGTAGAGAATTTCTTCGGTAGTGCCGACCCCACCGGGGAATACAACAATGGCATGGCCCAAGCGGACAAAGCTCTCCAACCGCTTTTCAATATCCGGCATGATGACCAGGTCCTTGACAATGGGGTTGGGCGACTCGGAGGCAATGATGCCCGGTTCGGTGATGCCCAGGTACTGACCGGTATAGTTGCGCTGCTTGGCATGACCAACAGCCGCACCTTTCATGGGGCCCTTCATCGCGCCGGCGCCACAGCCGGTGCAGATATCCAGGTCGCGCAGACCCAACTGATGGCCCACCTCTTTGCTGTAATCGTACTCCTCACGCGGGATGGAATGACCGCCCCAGCATACCACCATGCGTGGCGGCAGATCAGGTTTCAGCACACGGGCATTGCGCAGGATATGAAAGACCACATTGGTGATGCCATGGGAGCTGTGCAGATCAAAGGCAGTATTGCCCAGCACGGTGCTGTCGATAAAGAGCATGTCCCGCAGCACGGAAAACAGGTGCTCATTGATGCCGCGAATCATTTCACCATCAACAAAGGCGCTGGCCGGAGCATTGAAGAGATCGAGCTTGATGCCGCGTTCCTCCTGAATGACCCGAATCTCGTAATCAGGAAAACGGCGTAGCAGTTCTTCGCCATCGTCCAGATAATCGCCATAGTTGAGTACTGCCAGCGAACTGCTGCGGAAGACCGGGTAGAGATTGCCCCGGGTGACCTGTAAAAGAGCGTTTACCTCCTGACGGGAAAGCAGGTTGAGGTGACCGTTTGGACTGATGCGGGCGTTGACTACTTGGTTTTGCATATCAAGTTTTATTGTCAAGAAAGGTAGAGATATTTGATAGGTATCGGGTGTACACAGTATTTGTATGGTACCACAGCAGAGGTTGTGAAATCCACCCCGGATTTGCTGCCATGCTGTTCAGCCGCAACTGTAGATGAACCGCCCATTGATCCGTCCTTGCTAAACCGTTTGCGCAAACGCATTGGTGAGGAGAATTGTGAGCTGATTCTGCAGGTCTCGGTGCAGGCTGTTTTGGTCAGTGGAAGGTCAAGGCCGACAGACTTGCTTGAACTTGAGCGAGTCACCATTGAAACCACTGCGCAGGAGAAGGCGGTTACCTACCCCTCCCTCGGCCTGTTCAACATGAGCCGTGAGCGGCTGGTGCGGCATGTCGGGAAGCATGGTGTGCGGCTGCGGCAGAACTACAACCGGCTTGCCCCGTGCCTTGAATATGGGTTAGTCGATATTTTCACGCCAGTCAGGCGAAACGGGTACGGCGTGAGATCAAGCGGACATTTGCCGATCACGGCATCGTGGTCATAGACTGAAAGCGCGCAGGTCTTGATCAGCGGCAGCAAGCGAGAGCAATACGCCGCAGATGAAAACAGAGTTAAGACCGCCGAAACGCGATCGAGCCGGTAATCGGCCACATGAAGGCAGACGGCAAGCTGGGCCGCAACCACCTTTTGGGCACTTTGGGCGACAAGATCCACGCCCTACTGTGCAGGCCCGGGCATAATATCCGGCTTATCTCGCTTATCCTGAGAAAACTGAGGGAGCTGTTGCTTTTTTGTGCGCCGGGATGCTTGCATGGCTTTTTGAAGGCTGAAATTGGCTTTTTCTGGTTCGTTAACTGCCTTGCTTGCCTTCAAGCTTATGATTTGACGCAAGCAGCAAACCCAAAAGAGCCTTTTTCAAGGGCGGCTATTTGTAGGTAAGCATTCAAAAAAACACTCCTCAAACCCTGGATCCCGACACACGTACAGCGAGTTGCTTCTAGAGTTTTTCCACCAAGGATCGCATGTTTTCCCGAACCTGCAGGTACTCCTCCTTGCTGAGGCCTGCACCCAGGCCCACCTTTTCCGCCATGGCTGCGCTGAGAAAATCTCCTGGTGCATGTCCATCGGCATTGATGGCCAAGGGCGCACCGGCGCGGCGTGCCACCTGCGCCACGTGACCATTGGTCAAACTGTGGCCTCTGCGGCCGGAGAGTTCCAAAAGAATATGTTTATCGGCGGCTATCTCCGCTTCTTCAAGCGTTATAAAACCAGGATGCGCGAGCAGATCCACATCCGCCTCCAGCGCGGCCCGATTGGTGCCGGGAGCAACCGGTTCTACCGGGCTTTCTCCATGGACAACGATTATCTGCGCCCCTAAAGCACGGCACTCTGCCGCCAAGTCCCGGATATGCGGCGGCGGCACATGGGTCAATTCCACACCGACAATGAGCCTAGTTGTATTGACAGCGTTCAGCGTCTCGGCAACCTTGAGCAGGTTGGGAATCAGGATGTGGATGTTGGAAGCATCCGCATGGTCGGTTACGGCAACGGCAGCATAGCCCAGCTGTTCAAAACGGCGCACATGCTCTGAAGGCACCAGGGCTCCGTCACTAAAAAAGGTATGGCTGTGCAAATCAATCATGGCAAAAAAGAATTGGGATGATGGTGGAATAATAAAGGTCTGCAACAACAGTTTTATGAGAGCATCGCGCCGCGCAGGGAATGCGGACCGGCATGCTCAATCTGTACCCGAACGAGATCACCAACCACAGGCAGGGCCTGATCTGCCTGCAAGTGGAAATACACCACCTGATTGGCGCTGCTTCTGCCACGCCCTGCCTGGGTTTGAACCTGCTCAACCAACACTTCAACTTCTTTGTGCATCAGGTTGGTGTTCCACTGTAAACTGATTTCGTTCTGCAGGGATTGCAGGCGGGAAAGACGCTCGCCCTTGACCTCTTCTGCAATTTTGTCTGGGAAAGCGGTGGCACGCGCCTGTGGCCGGTCTGAATATTTGAAGGAAAATGAACTGTGAAAGCGTACGCTTTCGAGTAATTGCAGGGTCTCTACGAATTCCTCTTCAGTCTCTCCGGGAAAGCCGACAATAAAATCAGTGGCCAGGGCAATATCCGGCCGGATCCCTCGCAGTTGTTCCACCTTGTCCAGATAGGCCTCGGCAGTATAGCCACGGTTCATACGGGCCAGCACCGCACTTGAGCCCGACTGTACGGGCAGGTGAAAATGCGGGCACAGCACCTCCAGTTCGGCAAAGCAGCGCATGAGGGTCAGATCCAGGTCTTTGGGATGGGAGGTAGTGAATCGCAGGCGTTTGAGCCCCTCGATTTCCGCTACGGCGCGGAGGAGATCCGGAAAGCTAGTAACCTGGGGAGCCACGGCATTGGTTTTGCCATAGGAGTTGACGTTCTGCCCAAGCAGGGTGATTTCGCGCACTCCCTGTGCCGCCAGCAGACGAACCTCTTCAAGGATGTCGGCAAGGGGCCTACTGATTTCCCTGCCACGGGTATAGGGCACCACGCAGTAGCTGCAAAAATTGTTGCAGCCCTGCATGATGTTCACGTACCGCTGCACAGGTGTATGTTTTTTCTCATTTTTTTGCAGATTCTCTTCACGCAGCAAATGCTGAAACGGCGGAATGGCAAATACCGGATTCAGATCAAGCGCCACAGCTCGGCTCAACTCTCCGCTCTCAAGCCGGTCGAGCAGGACAGGGAGTTGGTAGAGTTGTTGGGTGCCGACAACCAAGTCCACATGGGGCATGCGCTCGATAATCTTCCTGCCTTCCTGCTGGGCAACACAGCCGCAGACCCCGATGCGGATATTGTTCTTTTTTGCTTTCAGATCGCGCAGTTGGCCCAAGAGACTGTACACCTTTTGCTCGGCCTTGTCGCGGATGCTGCAGGTGTTCACCAGGATAAGATCCGCAGTTTCAGGCTCATCGCCACGGACGTAACCGCTGCGGCCAAGGAGCTGCCCCATGATTTCGGAGTCGCGCTCATTCATCTGGCAGCCGAAGGTTTTAATGTGAACAATTTTATCCATATATCAATAAGATAAGACGAAAACTTGAAAGTTCACTTCAAGAGCGGACAGGATAGGGAGAAAGTCCTGGTGCAAGCGACTCCATGAGCAGCATGAGATCCATGTAGGAACAGGAGGGCGTTTGCAGACGGATCAGGCCTTTTTCGGCCGAAACCGTGCTTAACATGGCCAGGCCGTCGTAACCCTCAAGAATATGACGCAACCAGACAATACGGGCCGGACGGATTGTGCAGTAGAGGCTGATCATCCGGATACCGGCCAACTCCCCCTGATGGCACCCACTACACATGCAAGGAAACGTCCAGGGCGGACATTTCTCCGGCATGCTCCTTAAGCACCGGCTCCACCACTTCATCCAGAAATTCCAGCGTTTGCGCTTCGGCCCGGCCGGTAAAGCTCTGGTAGTCGGTGAGTAGCGCTTCAAGCTCGTCGGTGGAGAAGGGGATGCGCGCATCCCCACCCAAACGCCTGAGCAGGTCGTTATTACCGCCGTTTTCCTTGACTTCAAGGCCGGCCGCCACGGAATGCTCGCGGATAACTTCGTGCATGGCCTGGCGACTTTCGCCACGCTCCACACAGGCCATGAGGATTTTTTCGGTGGCCATGAAGGGGAGTTCCTCCTGCAGATGTTTTTCTATCTGCTTGGGGTAGACCACCATGTTTTCCGTAATGTTGTTGTAGAGCCGCAAGACCGCGTCGGTGAGCAAAAAGGCCTGGGCAATATCCATCCTGCGGATGGCCGAATCATCCAGGGTGCGTTCAAACCACTGGTTGGCGGCTGTGGCAGCAAAGTTGGCGGGCAGGCCCATCAGCTTTCTGGCCAGGCCGGTCATGCGCTCCGAGCGCATGGGGTTACGCTTATAGGCCATGGCCGAACTGCCGACCTGTTTTGCCTCAAAGGGCTCTTCCTGCACCTTCAGATTGGCGAGCAGGCGCAGATCAACGGCAAACTTGTGGGCCGATGCACCGATGCCTGCCAGTGTTTCCGCAGTTTTCATGTCCAGTTTGCGCGGATAGGTCTGAGCGGTGACCGCAAAGCTGTGATCAAAACCGAGTTTGCGGGCCACTAGACTGTCCATCTCGCGCACCTTGGCATGATCACCTTCAAATAACTCCAGAAAGGTTGCCTGGGTGCCGACTGTGCCCTTGGCTCCACGCGCCTTGATCTGAGTGCGCAGGTGGGTGACATAGTCCAGATCCATCAGCAGATCTTGGATATAGAGCGTGGTGCGCTTGCCCACGGTGGTGGGCTGGGCCGGCTGGTAGTGGGTATAGCCCAGGGTTGGCAAGGCCGCGTATTGCCGTGCAAAGCGGGACAAGTTTGCAATGGTGCGCAACAAAGCGGCCTGGATCAGCTTCAGGCCTTCTCTCTGCACGATGAGATCGGTATTGCAGACAACAAACTGGGAGGTAGCACCCAGGTGGATAATCGGCTCTGCCAGGGGACACTGTTGACCATAGGCAAAGACATGGGCCATGACATCGTGGCGGATCTCTTTTTCCTTGGCCTCGGCAACCTCATAGTTGACGTCATCGGCATGGGTCTTCAGCTCGGTGATCATTTCGCTGCTCACAGCCTTCAGGCCCATCTCATGCTGAGCTTCGGCCAGGGCAATCCAGCAACGCCGCCAGTGGGTGAATTTGTAGCGCTCTGAAAAGAGCTGCTGCATTTCTGGGCTGGTATAACGTGAGACAAGCGGTTCCTGGTAAACGTCGCGGTTGCGTGACATGGCTCTTATAAGTTAGTTATTGGTTGAAGGTTCAGGTAGATACTGACTCTTTAAAACAGTGTACAATCTCGGTTTGTGTAAAAAGAAGATCTATACGGGATATTCGAAATGTCGCATAATGTATATTATGTAAAATTATATTTAGGTGTAATCTGCAAACTCGGCTCCGGGCTAATCGGGCAGAAATTCAATCACCTGCATCTGGGTGTGTTCCCTGCCGTTAACATAGCGCTGCCGCAGTTTAAATACCAGCGCGCTTTCGTTACCGGAAAAGTCTGAATACTGCTGCGCCAGATTAAAACCCACGCCAGGCAGTGTGCGCCCCTGGATCCGTATCTGGAACACCACATGCTCATCGTTGCCGACCGTGCGCACTTGGCGAAGTGGCTCGGCCTGCATGAGAAAGACGGGTTCCGGATTCCCTTCTCCGCAAGGTTCCATCAGCTGCACGGCCTGGAAAAAGTTATGATGGAGCAAGTGCTCTGCCTTAAGATGATAATCAACCAGCATCTGCGCCTGCTGATTCCTTGGCATGGCCATTTGCTGCCGCACACTCTCATGAAAGAGCCTGGCAAATTCTTCCAACTGATTCAGGTGAATGGTAAGCCCGGCTGCCATGGGATGGCCGCCGAATTGCTCAAGCGCATCCTGACACTGGGCCAAGGCCTCGTGGAGATTCACCTCGGCCACTGAACGGCCGGAACCTTTGAGGACCTGTCCTTCGCTGCCCATATGGTCATCGGTAAAAAGGATCACCGGCCGGTTGAACTGCTCAGCCATGCGTGAAGCCAAAATACCCAGAATACCGGGGTGACAATCTGCATTGTACACAGCAAGGGCGGCCCTGCCCTGTTCAGCCTGGTCGGCACAGGCGGCCGCTATTTCGGGCATGATGTCGTTTTCAAGGGCCTTGCGCTGGGTGTTCAGGTTTTCCAGTTCCGCCGCCAACTCTCTGGCCTGCCGGCGATCTTGGGCCAAGAGCAACTGCACGCCCAACTCCGGCTGACCCAACCTGCCGCAGGCATTGATGCGAGGGGCCAGGCGAAAGGCCACATCCTCTGCGGTGATCGCTGCGGTCATTACATTGCCGCTTTCCGCCAAGGCAGAGACGCCTGTTCTTTTTCTGGTGGCCAGTACCTCAAGCCCGGCACGCACCAAGGTGCGGTTGACGTCAATCAGCGGCACCACATCGGCAATGGTGCCCAAGGCTACCAAATCAAGATAGTTCTTGAGGTTGGGCATGGTCTGCTTGCTGAAAATACTCGCCTCAACCAAGGCCCGCCGCAGGGCAAGGATGAAAAAGAAGGCCACTCCTACTCCGGCCAGGTGTTGAAAGGGAAAGGTGCAGCCCGGCTGTTTCGGATTGATGATGGCCAAGGCTTCCGGCAGTTCCGGTGCGGGTAGATGGTGGTCGGTAATAATTACATCGCAACCGAAGCGTTCCCTGGCAAACAGCACTTCTGCAAAGGATGAGATGCCGCAGTCCACGGTGATGAGCACCGGCCTTAGCGAAGCTGAAACCTTGTGCAACAGCTTGCCGAGTGAATGTTCCGAGAGTCCGTACTGCTCCTCGGTGCGCTTGGGAATATAATAGAAAGACTGGATACCTGCTTCGGTGAAAAAGGCCTGCAAGAGCGCGGTGGAGCTGATGCCATCCACATCATAATCGCCATGGATGTATAGCGGATGCCCTGAAAGACGCGCCTCCACCACCCTGGTAACCGCCTCCTTCATGCCCAGCATGGTAAAAGGATCGGGGAGACTGGCCAACTGCGGATAGAGATACTCCCGCAGGGCCTCCAGGCTGCTGACACCGCGCCGGTACAGAATTTCGGCAATGACCGGAGAAATATGCAGTTGCCGGGCCAAAAGCCCAGCCTGCTCTTTCTCTGGATCTGTGAGCGGAATGTAGGAATAGTCCATAAACTCAGTGCGGTGCAGCCAGGCCTTTTGCCGCTGTCTCGTGTGTACGCAAAAACTCTTCTATCAGGGGGAAGACCAGCTCTGTTTCTGCCCGGTCAATCCAGTGGATATCTGTGTTGGCGCGAAACCAGGTGAACTGGCGCTTGGCATAGCGCCTGGTATCAACCACCAGGGCCTGACAGGCCTGTTCAAGACTCCACTCGCCCTGCAGGTGCCGGTTCATGTGGCGGTAACCGAGAGACTGCATGGAAGGGAGTGTAGGTGCATACCCCGCTGCCAGCAGGTCCTCCACTTCCCGGCGAAAAGGCATCTGCATCATAGCTTCTGTTCGTATGCGGATGCGCTCATGGAGCAAGGGCCGCTCACAAAAAAGGCTGATTTGCAGCTGTTCCAGTTGTACTTGCGCAAGTGGCGGCGGCGCTTCTTCCTGCCTGCGAATATGTTCCGACCAAGGAATACCTGTGGCTGCAAAGAGTTCCAGCCCCCTGAGCAGGCGCTGAGTGTCGTTGGGGTGGATTCTCGCGGCTGTTTCAGGGTCGCAGGTCTGCAGTTCCCGATAGAGCGTCTCCCTGCCCTCTTCCTTCAGCCGCCGACGCAGTTCTTCCCGCAGTTCAGGTGGAACCTGAACAGTGTCAAACAACCCCTTGTTTAAGGATGATAAATATAAACCCGTCCCTCCGGTGATCAGAGGAACCTTGCCGCGCTTGCGTATGTCCTCAACAGCGGCCAGGGCGTCGCGGACAAAGTGGGCCGCATGGTATTGCTCATCCGGATTGACAATATCAATGAGATGGTGCCGGACAAGGGCTTGCTCCTCCCTGCTCGCCTTGGCTGTACCGATATCCATGTGACGGTACACCTGCATGGAATCCATGGAGATGATTTCACAGCCGAAAACAGAGGCAATACGCAGCGACAGTTCGGTTTTGCCGATTGCGGTCGGGCCAACTAGGACAAGGACAGGCGCGCTCATCGGGTACAGATTCGCGGTGCAAGGCCTGCAAGGGTTTGCGGGCCGATACCGCTTACCCGCAGGAGAGCTTGCGTGTTTTCGTAGGGGCCGTTTTTCTCCCGTTCAGCAACGATGCGCCGGCCAAGGGCCGGGCCAATACCGGGCAAAAACGTCAAATCTTTTACTTGCGCACGGTTGATATCCATGGCTAGGGCAAAAAACGGAGCAAATTGCGGCGGAACGCTGCAATCATCAGGCAAGAGCACCGTATGTGCAGTGCCAACCGCCGCCGCTGGGGGTTCCACCAGCCGCAACCGGGGAGTATTGCCCCCGGCCAGATCAAGGCTCAAAATAGCCGAGGGCTTTGAACTAATGCTCTGAAAAAACGGATAGAAATCAACAAAGAGCAGCAAGGCTGCAAAAAGAGACAGGAGAATGGCACGTTGACGCAGGTTACGCTCCACCAGCCAGGCATGGCTGTTTTCTTCAATGCTCCCGGTTCTGCTCATCCTTCATCAGTTTGTAGTTGATGCTGTCCACCAGGGCCTGCCAACTCGCCTCGATGATGTTGTACGACACCCCGACCGTGCCCCAGGAGCTGGTGGAGTCACGACTTTCAATCAAAACTCGCACCTTGGCGCCGGTGCCGTGCTGACCCGTCAGCACCCGCACCTTGTAGTCGGCCAGTTCCATATCTTCCAGGTTCGGATAAAACTGAGTCAGCGCCTTGCGTAGGGCCAGGTCGAGCGCATTGACCGGGCCATCTCCCATGGCTGCGGTATGGGCCTCGATACCGCCCACACTGAGCTGGATGGTGGCTTCGGTAAAGGGCTCCTTGTTCATGCTGTACTTGTGGTTCATCACCTTGAAGGCTTCCAGGTTGAAGAACTTACGGCGCAGACCAAGGGCGCTGCGCATCAGCAGTTCAAAACTCGCCTCAGCCGCCTCATACTGATAGCCCTGGTTCTCCATCTCCTTGAGTTGGCTGATGATGGAGGCCATCAGGGGATCATCTGAACGCAACGGCAGGCCGTAGCGTTCCGCCTTCAAGACCACGTTGGCCCGTCCGGATTGATCGGAGATGAGAACCCGGCGCTCATTGCCCACCCGTTCCGGGTCGATGTGCTCGTAGGTAACGGGGTTGCGCTGCACCGCGCTCACATGTACCCCACCCTTGTGGGCAAAGGCGGAGTTGCCCACATAGGGCTGGTAGCGGTTGTGGGGCAGATTGGCCAGTTCGTTGATGAGTCTGGTGGTGGCGTAGAGTTGCTGCAGCCGCGAGCCGGCCTGGCTGTGCAAACCCAATTTCAGTTCCACCGCAGGTATGATGGAAGTCAGGTTGGCATTGCCGCAGCGCTCGCCATAGCCGTTCATGGTACCCTGTACCTGTACTGCGCCTAGGTGAATGGCCATAAGCGAGTTGGCCACCGCACATTCAGAGTCATTGTGGGCATGGATGCCCAGGCGCACCTCTTGCCCCTTCTGCTGGAAGAACTCCTGCACAGCCCGGATAATTTCCGCCAGTTCATGGGTTAGGGTGCCGCCGTTGGTATCGCAGAGGACGAGAGTTTCCGCACCACCGGCCAAGGCGCGTTCCAAGGCAGACAGGCAATAGTCCCGGTTGGCCTTGAAGCCGTCGAAAAAATGCTCGGCATCGTAGAACAGGTGCTCCACCTGGGGCCGTAGATAAGCGAGTGAATCTTCAATAATGGTGAGATTGTCCTCAAGCCCGATGCGGAGCGCATCGGTTACTTGGATATCCCAGCTCTTGCCGAAGATGGTAATCGCCCGGGTTTTGGCGGCCAGAAGCGCTGCCAAATTGGCATCTTTTTCAGGCGCATGCTGAAAATGGCGGGTAGAGCCAAAGGCCGCCAGCTTGGCATGGCGCAGACCAATGCCCTGCATGCGCTCAAAAAAATCAACTGCAAGCGGGTTGGAACCGGGCCAGCCGCCTTCAATAAAATCCACCCCGAAGTTGTCCAACTCACGGCAGACCTTGATCTTATCTTCCAGGGAAAGGTTGAAGTTTTCCGCCTGGGTACCGTCACGCAGGGTGGTATCGTATATCTCTATGCTGCGGCTCATGCGCTTAGTCCACTTCCTGGGGCATATTGTTCTTGTCCAGGGCAAAGGCATCGTGCAGTGCCCGGACAGCAAGCTCGGTGTATTTTTCTGCAATCACAACCGACACCTTAATCTCCGAGGTGGAGACCATCATCATATTGATGCCTTCTTTCGACATGATCTGGAACATAGTTGAGGCAATGCCTGAATGATTGCGCATGCCCACGCCTACGATCGACACCTTGGCGATTTCCTGATCTCCGGTTACTTCCTCGGCCTGGATTTCCACCGCCACCTTGTTCAGAATGTCCATGGCCCGGTCATAGTCGCTCTTGGGCACGGTAAAGGTCATGTCGGTGAGGCCGCCATCGTGGGTGTTCTGGATGATCATATCCACCAGAATGCCGGCATCTGATATAGGAAGGAATATTTTGGCCGCAGTTCCAGGCTGATCCGGCACTTTCTTAACGGTGATGCGTGCTTCTTTCTTGCTGTAGGTGATGCCGGAAACCAGCATGGATTCCATAATTTTCTCCTCGTCAACAACCCAGGTGCCGATGGTATTGGTAAAGGTTGAACGAACGTGCACAGGCACCTTGAAGCGCTTGGCCATGCTCACCGCACGGATATCCAGCACCTTGGCGCCCAGACTCGCCAGTTCAAGCATTTCGTCGTAGCTGATATAGTCAATCTTGCGGGCCTTGGAGCAAACGCCCGGATCAGTGGTAAAAACCCCTTCCACGTCGGTAAAAATCTCGCAGGCATCGGCCTTTAAAGCCGCAGCTAGGGCAACGGCCGTGGTATCGGAGCCGCCTCTGCCCAGGGTGGTGATGTCTCCCTGATCGGTCACACCTTGAAAACCAGCCACAGTGACAATCTTGCCCTGATCCAGATAGGCCTGGATGCGCTCTGCCCCGATTGAGCCAATACGCGCCCTAGTGTGTTTCTGGTCGGTGCGAATGGCGACCTGATCGCCCAAAAGTGAAACCGCATCGTAGCTGGCCGCCTTGACCGCCATGGCAAAGAGGGCCACACTCACCTGTTCGCCCGAGGAAATGAGCATGTCCATCTCCCGCAGATCCGGAATGCGCTGAATACTGTTGGCCATGCCGATGAGCCGGTCAGTCTCGCCGGCCATGGCAGACAGCACCACGATCATGCGGTTTCCTTCTTGTTGCCTTTCAATCACCCGTTTGGCGACCGCTGCAATTTTTTCGATGGTGCCCACCGAAGTGCCGCCGAATTTCTGTACAATGAGGGCCATGGATGTAATCCCGTGCCGGCCATGCTGCGCACAAGCCGGAATAAAGTGACAAGCAGATCCGCCAACAAGGCAGAAATCACCCCTATAACAGTAGAACTGTATAGGATAGAGTGAAAATGTTAATTTGCAAACTGATTTCTGTGTCCTTGCCTTGAATCACAGGGAGATAGCGCTATAGAGCCGGAAAAACACCCCTTCTGCATCTGAGCACCCTGATTTCGCTTTCAAGGACGAGACGATTGTACTCGACTATGGTATAATGCATACTTTTTCCATCAAACTTATCCAATCACTTAAGGAGCAGTCACCATGGAGCGTACCTTTGCTATTATCAAACCCAATGCCTTTCAGGCGGACAATGCCGGAAAAATCCTCAGCCGCATCTATGCCGAGGGTTTCAAGGTGGTGGGCATGAAGAAACTGTACCTCAGCAAAAAAGAAGCCGAGGGCTTTTATTATGTACACAAAAGCCGTCCTTTTTTCGGCGAACTGACGGATTTTATGTCCAGCGGGCCGTGCATTGTCATGGTGCTTGAGGCTGAGGATGCTATCAAGAAGTGGCGAGATCTGATGGGGGCAACCAACCCGGCCGAAGCTGCCGAAGGCACCCTGCGCAAAGAATTTGGCGACTCTCTTGAAGCCAACGCCACCCACGGCTCGGATGCGCCTGAAACCGCAGCTTTTGAGATCGGGTATTTCTTTTCCGGCCTGGAACTGCTCATGTAAAAAAATTTCTGCGCAAGGCCCAGCAAAAGGTCTTTGCGCAGAAAACATTCCACCATTTACGGGTATGGCAATGCGCAACCAGCGAACCGCACGGTTTTTTTTAGTCATCCTGCTGTGGGCATTGCCTGCCCTGCTCCTGGGAACCGCCGCAGGCTGCCGGGAGTCATCTCCCCAGCGCCACAATCAAAACACTCAACATACCGGGCAACAACACATCATGGATCACGAGGATATCCTGCAGGTAATCTTTTACCCGCGGAAAAGCAGAAAAACCGACCCGCCGGCCAATGCGGTCAATATTGATGCGCCTGTTGCAGACGGCGTACACATTGGCTGCCGCCTGTTCACCCACAGCACCGCTGCCACCACCATCATCTTTTTCCACGGCAATGGTGAAATAGTGCCGGATTACGACGGTATCGCTCCGTTTTACTTGGCTGAAGGTCTGAATTTCGCGATCTGCGACTACCGGGGTTACGGCTGGAGTGACGGCTCGCCCAGGGTGAGCACCTTTCTTACCGATGCAGAGGCAGCCTTTCTTCATCTGCGCACCTGGTTGACCGAACACCAGTACACCGGCCCGCTTTTTGTCATGGGCCGCTCCCTGGGCAGCGCCTGTGCCATTGACATTGCCGCCAACCACAGCGATGCCGTCAGCGGGTTGGTTATTGAATCCGGCTTTGCCAAGACCCTGCCGCTGGCCAAGGTGTTGGGCATTGATCTGGAAAGACTGGGTATCCGCGAAGAGGACACGTTCAACAACAGCGTAAAAATCGTCAAATTCACTAAACCCACCTTTATTCTCCACGGCCAGTACGATCAACTCATTCCCATCTGGCAGGCGGAAACTCTGCATGCAGAGAGTGGCGCCCAGCAGAAAGAATTGCAGATTGTGCCCGGTGCGGACCACAATTCGCTTATTGCCGTGGCCGGCAAACGCTATTTTGAAGCCATCCGTGTTTTTATTGAAAAGGCCACCGGCACCGCCCCAGACTGGCGGCAACGGCGTCAGGCACACAAGGCCGGCAGGCAGGCCGACAACAAACAAGACCAGTAATGAGCACAAAGCGCAGTGACGTCCTTTCTTGGGACGAATACTTCATGGCCGTAGCCCTGCTTTCAGCCGGCCGTTCCAAGGATCCGAACACCCAGGTAGGCGCCTGTTTGGCCAACAGCCAGAACAGGATCGTGGGCGTGGGATACAACGGCTTTCCCAGGGGCTGCTCGGATGATGAACTGCCCTGGGCGCGGGAGGGCGAATATCTGGACACCAAGTATCCGTATGTCTGTCATGCAGAGGTCAACGCCATCCTCAACTCCATTACCCGCGATCTGCGCGGCTGCAGAATTTATGTGGGCCTCTTTCCTTGCAACGAGTGCACCAAACTCATCATCCAGGCCGGTATCAGCGAGATTGTCTATCTTTCAGACAAATACAGCCACACCGACTCGGTGCGCGCGGCAAAACTGATGCTTGATATGTCGAATACCGGCTACCGGCAGTTTGTGCCGGACCGCGGTTCTCTGCATATTAATTTTCAACTGGATTGAAATGCCTATGCCGGACCATGAGGCCACAGTAGGCATCAGTACCCCTTTCATCGAACTGGACAAGCTGCTCAAAAGGGAAAATATCGCGGCCAGTGGCGGCGAAGCCCGCTGGATGATCGCAGACGGACTGGTGCAGGTCAACGGCGAGCCTGAACTGCGCAAACGGAGAAAGCTCTACCCTGGTGATCTGGTAGCTGTGCACGACAGGGTGCTGCACATTGTTGCCATAGCAGCTGCCGATGAGGCCGATTTGTAATCCATCCGGCTCTTTTACTTTTCAGGCAGATCAGGCACAGCAACGAAAACAACGAAAAACATGGAAACCATCGCAAGTCTTATCAGCAAGATAGACAGTATTATCTGGGGCTGGCCGCTTTTGATCCTGCTCATGGGAACGCACCTGTTCCTGACCATCCGGCTGAAATTTATTCAGCGCTACATCCCCAAGGCCATCAAGCTTTCCGTTTGCCAAGATGATTGTGCCGCCGGCGATGTCAGCCAGTTCAGCGCTCTGACTACAGCCCTTGCCGCCACCATCGGCACCGGCAATATCGTCGGCGTCTCCACTGCAGTGGCGCTTGGCGGGCCTGGCGCTGTCTTTTGGATGTGGCTGACCGGTGTTTTCGGCATTGCCACCAAGTATGCGGAAAGCCTTCTAGCCGTAAAATACCGGGTGCGCACCGAGGATGGAACCATGGCCGGCGGCCCCATGTATGTGCTTGAATATGGGCTCAAACAAAAATGGCTGGCTGTTCTTTTTGCCCTGTTCACGGCAATAGCCGCCTTTGGCATCGGCTGCATGGTGCAGGCCAACTCCATTGCATCCATGGTGGAGAAGCAGTTCAATATACCTACTTGGGCAACCGGCATTGTCTTGATGCTGCTTGCTGGAGCGGTCATCGTGGGCGGAATCAAGAGCATTGCCCGGGTGTGCAACAAACTGGTGCCGTTCATGGCCGTGTTTTACGTGCTGGGTTGTCTGCTTATCCTGATTCTGACTGCAGACACCATCCCTGCCACCATTATGCTCATTCTTGATTCAGCCTTTAACGGTCAGGCGGCAAGCGGTGGTTTTGCCGGCTCAACCATGATGATGGCCATGCGCTACGGTGTTGCCCGTGGTCTTTTTTCCAACGAATCCGGCCTGGGAAGCGCGCCGATCGTGGCTGCGGCGGCACAAACCAGAAACAGCGTCAAACAGGCGCTGGTCTCCTCCACCGGCACCTTTTGGGATACGGTTATTATCTGCGCCCTGACCGGCATTGTTATTGTCAATTCCGGTCTCTGGGACCAGGGCCTGGATGGCAACCACCTCACCCACGCAGCCTTTGGCCACCTGCCCTTCAGCATTGGCCAGATTATTTTGACTGTCGGCTTACTGACCTTTGTCTTTTCAACCATCCTGGGCTGGTCGTACTACGCCGAAAAGGCGGTTGAATACCTGTTCGGTAAAATCGCCATCCTCCCCTACCGTCTTGTTTTTATTGCCCTCATCTTTGTGGGCGCGATCTTTTCCCTCAATGTGGTGTGGGATTTTGCCGATCTGGCCAACGGGCTCATGGCCATTCCCAACCTCATCTCGCTTCTCCTGCTCCATGGCGTTATTGTCCAGGAAACCAAGAAGTACCTGTGGAACAACAACCTGGAGGCAGATTCAGACGACCCGGTGATTGAAATCAACACCATGAAACGAGCTGCCATCGGCAGATCTGAACAGCACTGATAGTGCAAAAAAGAAAAGTTGAAACAACAAACCCGCTTCCCTAGCCTGGAAGCGGGTTTGTTGATTGCATCGAGTGATTCTGCCCGTTCTGAGTGGAAACTGAGTTAAGCACTTTTGAGAGCTTCAAACGCCATAGGGCTGATAGAGCCATTGACACTATGACGGCGCATACGGTTGTAGTCAACTTCAATATATTCGAACACGGCCTGGGGCATCTCTTCACGCGTGAGAAAGCGTTCGCCGTGGGTGGCCTCCACCTTCAAGCTGTGGAAGAAGCTTTCAGCGCAGGCATTATCGTAGCAGTTGCCCTTGCCGCTCATGCTGCAGATAACGTGGTGTTTTGTCATAAGATTTTGATATGCGTTGGAGCAGTAGTACTGACTGCCGCGATCCGAATGCAGGGTGACCCCCGTAGGCATGTTGCGCCGCCAAAGTGCCGTCTGCAAGGCCTCACACAAGCCCGGCCGTCATGCGCTCAGCCATATACCTGTGGCCCTGATCGAGCAGATCAAGAACAAGGCGAGCCTGCCCGTATCTTCCGGGTAGTAAAGGCTTCAACTACCAGTTTGTCCAGAACCATGCGCTTTTGCTGCCGTTTCGTCGGCTGTCCTGTTCGCTGTCGAAAGCGGTAAAATCCGCAGCGAGAGACACCAAGCACCCAGCTCATGGTGGTGATCTTGAATTCGCTCAAATGGGTTTGCATAAAGGCGTACTTCACTTCAGGCTTTTCGCGAAGTACGCTGCGGCTTTTTTATGATGGCCAAAACTCCTCGGCCTGCTCAGCCACCTGACGCTTGAGGCGGGCATTTTCCACCAGAAGCTGCTCTTCAGCCGCGCTTTTGTCTTGTGAGAGACGAGCCTTGCTCCGCCAGCTATATAGTTGGCTTTCATGAGGCCCCAATTGCCTGGCTGCTGCCGCGACCCCGATCTTTTCCGCCAGAGCCGGTGTTTCTGCCTTGTACTGCTGTGAATACCGTTGCCTGATCTTGCCTGATTTTGTTTTTATTGTCATCGAACACTTTCGTTAAGGGAATATACTCGCTTAACGAAATGTCCTCCAACAACGGGCAGGATCATTTCTTCCGATACCCATACTCCCTGTTCTTGTGGTCCATGAGTTGGGCAATCAGATAATTATCGTGCTTGTTGGCAAAGGCAGCATGGGCCTCGCTTTCACATTCCGGGCAGCAATCGGCAAAGAGTTCCACCCCGAGGCAGGGCAGGATGCTGCTGCTTTCCGTCTTGATGAGCCGGTAGCCCCGGCACTTGTCGCAGTCTTTCAGTTCTTCCCGCTGTTTCTCCAAGATATTGTCGGTGTCGTAAAAGATGCGGCGCTCCCGCACATAAAAAAGGCCTTCCTTTTTGGCTGGCGGCATGCTCGGATGGAAATAGGCATCCCGCACCTGGCCGCAGAGTTCGTCGATATAGGCAAGGGTATCGGCTGTTTCCTTGAGCCGGCCGGGCACAAAATCCGGCTCGCGCACCGCGCTGTAATCGCAGCCCGCCATGGCCAGGCAAATCCCCAAATTCACATAGGGCAGCGCGCTTTTGATGGAATAGCCGCCCTCCAGCACCGCAATATCCGGCTTGAGCAGTTCGTTTAAGCGGGCATAGCCTTGGGCCGAAAAGTGCATGTTGGTGATGGGGTCTGAGTAGTGGTTGTCTTGCCCGGCGGAGTTGATAATAAGCTCCGGCTTAAAATGCTCCAGAATGGGCAGCACCGCCTCTTCGATAACCTGCAGATAGCCCTGATCCCCGGTTTGCGGTGGCAGCGGAATATTGATGGTGCGGCCTGCCGCCTTGGGCCCGCCGTTTTCGTGCAGAAAGCCGGAGCCCGGATACAGGGTGCGACCATCCTGATGCAGGGAGATGAAGAGCACTTCCGGGTCGTGCCAGAATACATCTTGGCTGCCGTCGCCGTGGTGGCAATCGGTATCCACAACGGCAATGCGGCGGATGCCGTAGTGGCTGCGAATCCATTCCACCATCACCGCCTCGATATTGATGTTGCAGAAGCCGCGGTTGCCGTGCACCACCTTCATGGCGTGGTGGCCGGGCGGGCGCACCAGGGCAAAGGCGCGTTGGCTCTCTTTTTGCATCACCAGCTGAGCCGCGCGGATGGCCCCGCCCGCCGAGATGCGGTGCGATTCGGTGCACACCGCCTCTACCGTTGGAAAGCAGAAGTGGGTACGCATAATATCCACATTTTCCGCGCGCAGGGGCCGGTGTTCGCTGATGCCTTCGATATCAAACAAGCCCTCTTCCCGAAATTGATCTTGAGTGTAGAGCAGGCGCTCTTCCCGCTCGGGATGGGTGGGAGAAATGGCCCAGTCATAGGCCGGAAAAAAGATAATGCCCAGCGAAGTTGGTGCTGTCAGCATGGAAGCCTCCATATTTGGGAAATGGCCGGCACAGCGGCACCGCTATGCCATGATTGTATTGTTGATTGCATTCCGGTTCCAGAGCAAAGACGCTGTCAAGAAGGCAGGGAAAATGCGCCGCAGGCGTACACCAAGGTACTCCGAGAAGCATTTTTTGCGGCCGGGATGCAGTCGACAAGGTAGAGAGTGCCTTGCTCGGGCAGCGGAGTCATCCGGCAAGGATCACTTCAAGCCCAGCCGCCGCCTCTGCCTGGGCCAGAACCGCAGGCTTAACCTGCACACTTACCCGGATGTTCTTGCCCATGGTGTAGCCGCTTTCCACCATGTTGAAGCTGTCTGCCTGGGTGATCTGCACATCCGCCTCGTCAAGCTCCAGGCCCAGCGCGGCCATATCGCTGTAGAGCAGGTTTTTCGCCTCGCTGACCGCATCTTCAAGGGTGAAATTGCGAGCAATGCGCTTGGAGACCTCCAAGGTGGGCACATTCAGGCTGCCGCGCGAGGTATCCGCATGCAGAACCAGGGCGCTGGTGCTGCGGCACAGGGCCGCGCCAATGGCATTGGTGACGCCGGCATGGGGCGGGCAGCAGGTTTCCATGCCGGTTTTCTGACCAAGCAGCGGCTGAAAGGCCTCGGCCGGGCCGCCGATGAGGAGCATTTGTTTGGGCTCGATGCGGCGCTCTTCCAGGATTTCGTGGATGGTATAGACCGGCTTGCTGTTCACCTGGTCAATCAGTTCGGAAACGGCAGTGTCAATGGCGTCGGCAGCCGCGTTCAGCGTAGCCTGAGCCAGGGCCTCGGGGTTCACGTTGTGCTGGGCCGCAAAGGCCGCCAGCCCGGCCTTGGAGGCAGCCGCATCGGCAAAATTCGCGTGACCAAGCAGGTTGAAGGCATCCATCAGGGCAGGCACGCTCCCGCCTGCCGCCATGCAGGGGCCGAGGCGTTGCGGGCCGCAGCGCACCGCGCCATCTGCATCAATATGAATAAGCGAATCGCCGCCGATGCCGATTGAGGTAACGCGCAGGGCCCGCACCAGGGTAGGACGGCCCGCAATAACAATGCCCTCCCGCTCCAGAAGCGGCTGGCCCCCGGCAAAAAGAGCGATATCCGTGGTGGTGCCGCCGATATCCAAAAGCACCACATCTTCCTGTACCGGCATAGTGGCCAGGATGCCCATGACCGAGGCGGCCGGGCCGGACAAGATGGACTGCACCGGTGCATCGAGCGCGCGGGAGAGAGGCAGAGTGCCGCCATCCGCCTTGAGGATATTGACCTCGGCATGGGCGAGGCCGAACTTGTGCAGGCTCTGTTGCAGGGCTTCTGCAAAGGAGCGGGCAATGCCCCAGACTGCGGCATTGAAGTAGGTGGAGTTGATACGGCGGCCGAAGTTGAGCCGGCCCGAGAGCTGGTGGCCGCAGCAGACCACAGTAGCTCCAACCTTGACCGCCGTTGCCATTTGCAGTTCATGTTCCGGATTTCTCGGCGAAAATTTGCCGACAACGGCAAAATGGCTGATGCCCTGACCTCGGCACCTGCCAAGCACGGCGGCAAGTTCGTCCGGCTCGGTGGGGCTGGTTTCCAAGCCCACATGGTTGAGGCTGCCTGCCACGTGGTAAAACTGATCGCCGATGTTGTAGTTTTCAACGGCAATGCCGGGGCCTGCGCTTACCAGCACCGCCACAGGCGCGACCTTGTCGGTGATGATGGCATTGGTGGTAAGGGTGGTGCTGAGGTTGATGTACTGCACTAGGCTTGCGTCCCGGCCTGCCAGCAAATGCTCCAAAAGCAGGTTGATGGAGGCGAGCAGATCGTCGTGGCGGGTGCGGCCCTTGGCCGCTGCCAAGAGCTTGGCACCCTGCATGAGTACGCCGTCGCTGTGAGTGCCGCCGATATCGATGCCTATCCGCATTGGTGGCATGGCCGACATGCCTTGCGCGGCTGGAATGGAATTGCGGGTGGATTGCATGGTGCGCTCCCGGGTTGAGGACGTAGGGATCTTTCAGGATGATGACACTATTGCGGCAATATACCACAAAGCAGGTGCAGGCAAAGGATACTTTGTCGCTTTATCCGGGCTCCAGGAGGCAGGCAAAGCGCTGCGGCCGACCTGAGCGGGCAAAGAATCGGCCCAGCGCTCAGACTGTTCCTGAGCTGCTCCCTGGCATCGCCAAACAAAGGTGCTCTGCTTGCTTCAGTATATAAAAGGCCACCAAAACGGATGGCTTATCTATCAGTTTTTCGGAATCAACACATCAACAATACTTATTAATCAGGTCTGATTTAGTTGTGTGCAAATAACAATTATGCTTTACTAAATCAGACGATAATGATAATTGCCTAGGAATATCTGATCAAGAACGGGTGCACAACCTGCCGACCACGCGCCGGGTGTACCGTTGATTCCTGAATGATTTCAGGCTTAAGGCCGCAGGCAGACGGATATATATCTGTTTTTCCTTACAGTCTCGTTCGTGTTGTTCTTGGCCGGCACTGTTTCTCCTTTTTTGGAGGTGTTTCATGAATATTATTGATCTTTCCGAGGGTGATCCCGGCTTTCTGGCGGAAGTCGAAGCCCGCAGCGAGCAGAAGCTGAATACCTGCTACCAGTGCGGCAACTGCACCGCCGGTTGCCCCTACACCTTTGCCTACGATATCCCGGTCAGCCGGATTATGCGGCTCATCCAGGCAGGTCAGCGGGAAACCGTGCTCAACAGCAAGTCTCTGTGGCTCTGTGCCTCCTGCCAGTCCTGCACCACCCGCTGCCCCAACCAGATCGATGTGGCCAGGGTAATGGATGTGTGCCGCCATATGGCGCGGGAGAACGGTTGCGTGAGCGAACGCACCAGCAAGCTCTTTGTCGACGCCTTCCTCAAATCGGTGGAGGAGCATGGCCGGGCCTTTGAGCTGGGCCTGATGGCCCAGTACACCCTCAAATCCGGGCGCTTTTTTGATAACATAGCCGTTGGCCCGCCTGCGCTTATGCGCAACAAACTCTCGTTCAAGCCGCACAGCATCCAGGGGAAAGACCAGGTTGCCCGTATTTTTGAACGCTTCCGCAAAGGAGAATAAGCATGGCGAAAATTGCCTATTATCCAGGCTGCTCAGGGCAGAGCACCTCGCTGGAGTACGACCTCTCCACCAGGGCCGTCTGCCGGACCCTGGGCCTGGAACTGGTCGATCTTGAAGATTGGAGCTGCTGCGGCTCCACCCCGGCGCACACGGTCAACCATGTGCTGTCGGCCGCACTCTCGGCCCGCAACCTAGCCCTGGCCGAACAGCAGGGCATGGACATGGTTACCACCCCCTGTCCCAGTTGTCTGAGCAACCTGCGCACCGCCGCCCACAAGATGGAAGATGCGAGCTTCCGGGAACAGGCCAATGCCCTTCTGGATACGCCCTGTACCAAGAACGTCCAAACCCAGTCTGTGCTTCAGATTTTAAGCGAACAGGTTGATCCGGAAACGATCCGTGCCAAGGTGGTAAAGCCGCTTAAAGGCCTGAAGGTGGCCTGTTACTACGGCTGTATCATGAGTCGGCCGCCCGAGTTGATGCAGTTTGACCACCATGAAAACCCCATGGCCATGGACAAGCTGATGGAGCTTTTGGGGGCAGAGGTGGTGCCCTATCCCTTGAAGGTAGAATGTTGCGGCGCTTCTTACGGCGTGCCCAGGGTGGATATTGTCACCAAACTATCAGGCAAGCTTCTGGATGCGGGCCGCGAACTGGAGGCAGACGCCTTTGTCACGGCCTGCCCGCTCTGCCAGATGAACTTGGACATGCGCCAGGGCCAGATCAATTCGGCCCTCAAGGAAAATTTCCGTATACCGGTCTTTTACTATACCCAGCTCCTTGGCTATGCCCTGGGCATTGACGACAAGGAACTCGGGTTCAAAAAGCTCTGTGTCAACCCCAGGCCCGTTTTCGACAAGCTGAAAGAAGCGGCCCAGGCCAGCTAGGAGGAAGCAATGCGAATTGGCGTTTTTATCTGCCATTGCGGCAGCAATATAGCCGGCACGGTTGACTGTGAGTCGGTGGTGGAAATTGCCTCTGGTTTTCCGGAGGTGGTTTTTGCCACAGATTCCATGTACACCTGTTCAGAGCCGGGCCAGGACGGCATCATCAGTGCCATTCACGAGCACAACTTGGACGGTGTGGTGGTGGCCTCCTGTACTCCGCGCATGCACGAGCCCACCTTCCGCCGGGCCGTGGAGCGGGCCGGACTGAACCGTTACATGTTTGAAATGGCCAATATCCGGGAGCATGTTTCCTGGATCGGTAAGGACAAGGAGCACAATACCCGCAAGTCTGCCGACCTGGTACTGATGGCCGTAGAAAAGCTGCGCCGCAACCGCCCCCTGGTTGCCAAGAGCTTTGAGACCGTCAAGCGGGTGCTGGTGATCGGTGGCGGCGTGGCCGGTATTCAGGCGGCTTTGGACTGCGCCGACGGCGGCATCGATGTGGTTATGGTGGAGCGCGACCAGAGCATCGGCGGCAAGATGGCCAAGCTCGACAAGACCTTTCCCACCATTGACTGCTCTTCCTGCGTGCTGGGCCCGAAGATGGTGGATATTGCCCAGCACGACAAGATCACCCTGCACACCTGTGCGGAGATCGAGTCGGTGAGCGGCTATGTGGGCAACTTCTCGGTGACCATTCGCCGCCGGGCCACCTATGTGGACTGGACCAGGTGCACCGGTTGCGGCATCTGCACGGAAAAATGCCCGAGTAAGCGTAGCCCGGATACCTTCAACGAGTTCATGGGCACCACCACCTCCATCAACATCCCCTTTCCCCAGGCTATTCCGAAAAAGGCGGCCATCAACCCAGACACCTGCATGAAGCTGCAAAAAGGCAAGTGCGGTATCTGTGCCAAAGTTTGCCCGGTGGGCTGTATCGACTACGAGCAGCAGGATGAGCTGATTAACGTGGATGTGGGCGCTATTGTGGTGGCCACCGGCTACGATCTCTTTGACTGGCACAAGTACCCCCAGTACGGTGAAGGCCGTTATCCGGATGTGATCACCGCCCTGCAGTACGAGCGCCTGCTCTCTGCCTCGGGCCCCACCGGCGGCCATATCAAGCGGCCATCCGACGGCAAGGAGCCGAAAAACGTGGTCTTCATCCAGTGTGTGGGCTCACGCGACCGCTCGGTGGATCGGCCCTACTGTTCGGGCTTCTGCTGTATGTATACCGCCAAGCAGGCCATCCTGACCAAAGACCATATTCCGGATTCCCAGTCCTTTGTCTTTTATATGGACATCCGCGCGCCGGGCAAGGGCTACGACGAGTTTACCCGCCGGGCCATGGAGGAATACGGGGCCCAGTACGTGCGGGGTCGGGTGGCCATGATCTATCCCAAAGGCGATCGGCTCATAGTGCGCGGCGCAGATACCCTCGCCGGTACCCAGGTCGAAGTTCCGGCTGATCTGGTGGTGCTGGCAACCGGGGTGGAAGCGGCCCAGGGCGCGGTCAAGCTGGGTGAAACCCTCAGGGTGGTGCCGGATCAGTATGGCTTTTTTGTGGAGAGCCATCCCAAGCTGAAACCGGTTGAAACCAATACCGCCGGCGTCTATCTGGCCGGGGCCTGTCAGGGGCCGAAAGACATCCCCACCTCGGTCGGTCAGGGCAGTGCGGCGGCAGCCAAGGCCCTGGGCCTGCTCTCCAAGGCGCAACTGGAATCCGACCCGGCTGTTTCCAAGGTGAATCTCAGCCGCTGCGTGGGCTGCCAAAAGTGTATCAGTACTTGCCCCTTTGGCGCGATCAAGGCGGTTACCGACCGCTTCGGCAACCTCAAAGCCGAGGTGATTGAAACCGTGTGCCAGGGTTGCGGCATCTGTACGGTCACCTGTCCGCAGGGGGCGATTCAACTGGAACATTTTACCGATAATCAAATCCTTGCAGAGGTGAACGCCCTATGTCCGCCGAAGATGTACGTGAACTTCGAATAGTTGGTTTTTTGTGTAACTGGTGCTCGTACGGCGGGGCGGATACGGCAGGCGTGGCGCGTTTTACTCAGCCCACAGACCTGCGCATCATCCGTGTGCCCTGTTCCGGTCGCATCGACCCGCTCTTTGTGGCGCGCGCCCTCCTGAACGGGGCTGATGGGGTGCTGGTTTCCGGCTGCCATCCGCGCGACTGCCACTATGCCGAGGGTAACTTCTACGCCCGCAGGCGGCTGGAGATGCTCAAGCGCTTTTTGCCCATCACCGGCATCGACGAGCGCCGCTTCGAGTATACCTGGGTGTCCGCATCCGAAGGCCAGCGCTGGCAGCATGTGGTGACCGAGTTTACCCGCCGCATCCACGAGCTGGGCCCCGCGCCCTCTTTCAACCCGAGTTCGGCGGAAGAGTGGGCCAACCTGGCCCTGCACGAGGCAACGAAAGGCGAGACCTGCCCCTGCCATGGCGCATAAGGCGCATAAGGGCTGCCGCAAGGGATCAGCACCAGCGAACAGACGAATTTGTTATCAAAGGGAGGAGAAATGTCCCAATTGGAAGAGTTAAAGGCCGCCATCCGGGGGCATTTGGACTCACTCGATTGTGTGATCGGCTGGGAAGAGGGCTATGACCCCCTGCATGCTACCCCGCTGTTCATCCACACCGAGGCGGATCTGGACAGGCTGAACATCAGCCCCTTGGCCGTGCACAACCTGGCCACCTATGCCACCGGCTTCAAGGGGACGAAAATCGGCATTGTGGTGCGGGGTTGTCATAGCCGCAGCATTATTGAACTGCTCACCGAAAAGCTGATTGAGCGGGATGAGGTGGTGCTCTTTGGGCTCTGCTGCGACGGCGTGGTCAGCCAGCGCAAAATCCGCGCGGCCCTGCCGGCAGATCCGGGCTTTGTCGAGGCCGTGGAAATCGGCGCGGATGAGTTAGAGATCACGATTGCCGGTGAGAAGACCACACTGAAGGTGCAGGACGTGCTGGCCGACAAGTGCCGGATCTGCGCCTATCCCGACCCGCTGCTTGCGGATGTGCTCATCGGCGAAAAGCATGCTGAACGGCCAAATGACGTCGGCCTTGCCTGTCAGGATGACTTTGAAGCCAAATCAGGTGCCGAAAAGCTCGCCTTCTGGCAGGACACCATGAGCCGCTGCATCCGCTGCTATGCCTGCCGCAATGTCTGCCCCATGTGCGTATGCCAGGACTACTGCATCGCCGGCAGCCGCGACCCGCTGTGGATGAGCCAGGAAAACACCCCGGCTGAAAACTTCATGTTCCAGATGATTCATGTCTCCCACCTGACCGGCCGCTGCACCGAATGCGGTGAGTGCGAGCGCGCCTGCCCGGTGGACATCCCACTGATGCTGCTGCGCCGCTACATGAACAAACAGGTGCGGGAAGTCTTTGGCCATCAGGCAGGAATCACGCTGGACAAGACCCCGCCGCTTCTCACCTTTCAGGTGGAAGAGGCCCGCATCAAGGAGCGAGACTGGTAATGGAACGATTCATCACTCAGGCCAATTTGGAGCGTCTTGCGCAGGCCCTGGCGGAAAAATCGAGTGTGCTGGCCCCGGTGGCCTCCGGCGGCACCACCACCTTCCGCCGTTTGCGGCCCGGCATGCAGTTGGATTTTTCCCGCATGGCCGTTATTTCGCCCAAGGATGCCACCTTTCCCCGCAACGAAACCCTGCTCACGGTGCAGCGCTATCCGGAAGAATCCGGCAAGAGGCTGGAGCTGAAGGAGCACCTGCCCGAGGGCGAGATCGTGGTTATCGGCTGTCGCCCCTGCGGCGCGCGCGGCAAGCTTATTTTTGACCCGGTTTATGAAACCGAGACTATTAAAGATCCCTACTATATCCGGCGGCGCGATGGGGCCACCTTCATCACTCTGGCCTGCGCGCGGCCGGAAACGACCTGCTTCTGCCACAGCGTGGGCAGCGGCCCGGCAGATGAAACGGGTTCAGACATCCTGCTTACCGCAGTGGAAGGCGGTTTTGTTGCCAAAGCCGTTACTGACAAGGGTGAACAACTGCTTGGCGACAGCCTCTTTGAAGATGCCGGAGCCAAGGCAGAGGAAGCTGCGGCCAACCATGCCAAGGCAAGGGAGTTGATGGGCGAGGCCCATGACTATGCCTCTGCCGCGAAAAAGCTTCTGGAGCGCTTTGACGACATGGACTTCTGGCAGATGCAGTCTGCCAAGTGCATCTCCTGCGGGGCCTGCACCTATATGTGCCCCACCTGCTACTGCTTCAACATCACCGATGACGAGGCAGGACTGACCAGCCGTCGCCTGCGTTCCTGGGACAACTGCATGTCCCACACCTTCACCCTGGAGGGCAGCGGCCACAACCCGCGCGCCACCAAGGCACACCGTCTCAAGAACAGGGTTGGTCACAAGTTCAGCTACTATCCGGATCTGCACCAAGGGCATATTGCCTGCTGCGGATGCGGTCGCTGTATCAAACAATGTCCGGCCGGGGTCGATATCCGCCAGGTCGTGATGGCAGCACAGGAGCATGTCGATGAGCGCTAATCCCTACCTTCCCGATATGGCGACCGTGGTTGAAGTTATTGAGGAAACGCCGAATATCAAATCATTTAGGCTGGTGCTCAATGACGAGGCCAAGATGCAGACCTTTTCCTTTCAGCCCGGTCAGGTGGGCCAGCTTTCGCTCTTTGGCGCAGGCGAATCCACCTTTGTCATCAACTCCTCACCCACCCGCATGGACTATCTCCAGTTCAGCGTCATGCGCGTGGGCGAGGTCACCACCCGTTTGCACCAGCTCAGACCCGGTGATCAGGTGGGTGTGCGCGCGCCTTTGGGCAAGGCCTTTCCGGTTGAGGACATGAAGGGCAAGAACATCCTCTTCATCGGCGGCGGCATCGGCATGGCCCCTTTGCGCACCCTCTTCACCTATATGCTCGATAAACGGGAAGATTTTAAAGACATCACCCTGCTCTACGGGGCCCGTACGCCGAATGACCTCACCTATCAGGCAGAACTGCCGGACTGGCTGGGCCGGGATGACGTCAACACCGTGCTCTGTATCGACAACGAATATCCCGGCTGGGAACACAAGGTGGGCCTGATCCCCAATATCCTTTTGGAGATGAATCCATCCCCGGAAAACACGGTGGCCATCACCTGCGGCCCGCCGATCATGATCAAATTCACCTTGCAGGCCTTGAAGAAGTTGGGCTTTGAAGATGAGCAGATCATCACCACCCTGGAAAAACGCATGAAATGTGGAGTCGGCATCTGCGGCCGCTGCAATATCGGCACCAAATATGTCTGCCAGGATGGCCCGGTCTTTACCTATGCCCAACTCAAAGAACTGCCCTCTGAACTGTAGGAGCGATTATGGCTGGAATTTTTAAGGCAACCGATATCTTGCTGGCTGCCCAAGAAGTGGAAACCAGGGGCGAGGTTTTTTACAATCGCCTGGTGGAAACCTCGACTGATGAGAAATTAAAAGAAACCTTTCGTTTTCTGGCGGCTGAAGAAACCAAGCACCGCGAAATCTTCCGCAAGCTCTACGAGCGGCTGGGTCAGGTAGAACTGCCGGCCTGGGCCGAAGAGGACGAATACGCCGGCTACCTCACCTATCTGATTGATTCCCACACCCTGTTTCGCTTGGGTGATGTGGACAAGATCAAGGGTTTCAGCGGTAGCCGTGAAGAAGCCATCAATACGGCCATGGGCTTTGAAAAGGATACCATCCTTTTTTTCACGGAAATGCGTGAATTTGTGCCCGAAGGTGAGAAAAAGTATATTCAGGACTGCATCGAGGAGGAACGCGCCCACCTGCGTCTCTTGGCCGGGCTGCTCTAATTCCATCTTTTTTCCCGCCTTTCCTTCAGTCTAGTACCAGCTCGACCAGAGCCGTCACCTTGCCCGCGCCATGCCGCAAATCCGCAACTATGGCGCGGGTTTATCCATTCGTATGCTCTCTTGCGTCCGCACCCGGGCGCCATCAAAATCAGTTGCACTCAACAGGCATTTGGCTTAACCTGCGTAGACGTTCTGAAAAAATGTAAGTTTTACTGATACTACAATCTAACTTGCTGTTTTGGTGAAAAAATAAAATTTATTTTCTGGCCGGGCACACAGGCAAAGGGCACGAATTATGAGCTTGAGCCCCTTCTTTCTTGCCCGCCGGCCCGCTGTTCCAGACCTGCGCAAGAGAATACAGGAAAACCCGATGCCGGTCGGGAGCAGAGACACAGAGGCCTGAAAACATAGAGGCGGCAAGAGCAGAGCACAATCCCCACAGCCTGTACCATGCTTCTCAACTTCATCCACGATCAGGGCAGGAAGCTGCTCCACCCCTTCGTCAAACTGCTGGCATCCCTGTCTGTCAAGCCCGCAACCATAAGCATTGCCGGTTTTTTACTCTGCCTTCTTGCCTCCATCATTGCCTGGACAGGTCACTACTGGCAGGCAGGTCTGGTTTTTACCATCGGCAGTCTTTTTGATGCCCTTGACGGCGGCGTGGCCAGATTGACCGGAACCGTTTCCAAGGCAGGCGCAGCCCTTGATTCCAGCTTGGACCGGGTGGCAGAGGCCGCACTGTTCACCGCTCTTCTGGCAGGAACTGCCGGCACGGAGCACCCTGCCCTGCTCTACGCCGCACCGCTGGCCCTGACCGGTTCTTTTATGGTGAGTTACGTGCGGGCGCGGGCAGAGGGCTTGGGCATTCCCTGCGAGGTCGGTTTTTTTACCCGCATGGAGCGGCTTATCGCCATGATTGCCGCTCTTTTTTTGGCAGATATGGTGGGAAGCATTGCGCTGTTGCTTGCCTGTGCGCTGGTTGCCCTCGGTGCCTGGGCCACGGCCGTGCAGCGCCTGCTCACCGTCTTCAGAGCAAAGCTACCATAGTCTGGCCACAGGCTATGATGTCAAAAAACAGGAGGTTTCATCCATGGCACGCACAGTGAGAGTGGCGATCATCGGCGTGGGCAACTGCGCCAATGCCCTGGTTCAGGGCGTCGAGTACTACAAGAATGCCCAGGATAGCGACCAGGTGCCGGGTTTGATGCACGTCAACCTGGGTGGTTTGCACATTCGCGACGTCGAATTCTCCGCCGCCTTTGACATCAATACCACCAAGGTGGGCAAGGACTTGAGCGAGGCCATCTTTGCGGAACCGAACTGCGCGGTCAAATTCTGTGAAGTGCCCAACCTGGGCGTGCCGGTACACCGCGGCAAGACCCTGGACGGCATCGGCAAATATGTAGCGCCGGTGCTGCAGGAAGCGCCGGGCGAGGCGGTTGACGTGGTTTCCATCCTGCGGGAGACCAAAACCGATGTGGTGATCAACTACCTGCCCGTGGGCAGCGGAAAGGCCACGGAATGGTATGTGGAGCAGATCCTTGAGGCAGGTTGCGCCCTGGTCAATGCCATTCCGGTCTTCATTGCCCGTGAGCCGCAGTGGCAGCAACGCTTCCAGGATAAGGGTCTGCCCTGCCTGGGGGATGACATCAAGAGCCAGGTGGGGGCCACCATCCTGCACCGGGTTTTGGCCCGACTGTTTGAAGACCGGGGTGTGCGCCTGGATCGCACCTACCAGCTCAATGTGGGCGGCAATACGGATTTTCTCAACATGCTGGAGCGGGAGCGCCTGGAGAGCAAGAAAATCTCCAAGACCGATGCGGTCACCAGCCAGATTACCGGCGGTATGAAACCGAAAAACGTGCACATCGGCCCTTCTGACTACATCGAGTGGCTGGATGACCGCAAGTGGTGCTATATCCGCATGGAAGGCACCACCTTTGGTGATGTCAGCCTGCATTTTGAAGGGAAGCTCGAGGTGCACGACAGCCCCAACTCGGCCGGCGTCATCATCGATGCAGTGCGCTGCGCCAAGCTCGCCCTGGAAAACGGTTTGTCCGGGGCCATCACTGCACCTTCATCCTACTTTTTCAAATCACCGCCCGAGCAGTACTACGATGATGAATGCCGCCGAAAAACCGAGGCCTTTATCGAACAGTACGGCAAGAACTAACGACTACACGTAACGACAACAATTCAAAAAAAGCCGGGCTCTCTAGCTGCCTGGCTTTTTTTATAGACATTTTACTTAACTGTCGATTTTTTAACCTGGTAGCCAAGTTTTGAAATAGCTGTTTCAACGTCTTGCACAGAAACTTTCTCCTGGTGAAAATCAACTTTAACTCGGCTCGCATTGAAGAGGACTTGTAAACTGTCTTTATCCACACCTTCAAGGCCCTTGACCGCGCTTTCAATTTTCAGCACACAAGATGGGCACGTCAAAGTCTCCAATTGAATCGTCGCCTTTTGCATCTTCAGTTGCATCTTCATTCTCCATTCTGTTTTTAGTATTACAGCCTATACCGCAAGAGCCTCATGCCATTCAGGATAACAACCAAAATACTGGCCTCATGGGCCAACATCCCGATCGACATATTCATCCACTCGCTCAAGAAAACACTGGCCAACAAAAATAACACCACTCCGATGGCAATGACGATGTTCTGCTTCATGTTCCGGGCTGTGGCCTTCACCAGACCAAGCGCATGGGGCAGACGGCTGAAGTCGGAATTCATCAGCACCACGTCGGAGGTTTCGATGGCAACATCTGTGCCGCTGCCCATGGCAATGCCGATATTCGCCAGGGCCAGGGAGGGGCTGTCATTGACGCCATCGCCCACAAAAGCCACAATCTGTTTCTGTTCCTCAATCAGCTTTCTGATATAGGCGGATTTGTCTTCAGGAAGCATGTTGCCGTGGGCTTCGGTCACGCCCAGTTCCCTGCTCACTGCATCCACAGTGCCCTGGTTGTCGCCTGAAAGCATGACCAGGTTTTTTACCCCCAACTTCTTGAGCCTGTGCAGGTCGTTGACCACGCCTGGGCGAATTTGATCGCGTACGCCCATCAGTATGTGGAGTTCTCCATCAACCGCAGTCAGCACAAGCGAGTTGCCGCTGCCTGCAAGGCGGGCAAGATCGGCCCTGGCCTGGGCATGTAGAGGAACATTCTCTCGTTCCATCAGCGCTGCATTGCCCACCGCCACCCTGTGGCCTGCAACGGTGGCCACAACACCGCCGCCCTTAACCACTTCGGTGTCTGCAACCGGCAAGAAAGCAGTTGCGCCAATTTCTGTCAGTACGGCCTTTGCCAGCGGATGATCAGATTCAGCCTCGATACTGGCCAGATAGCTCAGCGCTTTTTCGTGGTCATCTGCGTAAAAAATCTTTTCCGCGACCGATGGATTGCCGACCGTGAGCGTGCCTGTTTTGTCGAACACCATGGTGTCCAGGCGGCTGAAATCACTAATAACCTCGCTGCCTTTCAGCAGGATGCCATGGCGGGCCCCATTGCCGATACCGGCCACATGCGAGACCGGCACGCCGATAACCAATGCCCCCGGACAACCCAAAACAAGGATGGTGATGGCCAATTCAAAATCTCTGGTGATCAGCCACACTAAAACGCCCAGGCCCAAAACCGCCGGAGTGTAGTACTTGGAAAAGCGATCGATAAAGCGCTCGGCCTCTGATTTGGAATCTTGGGCCTCCTCAACCAGTTCAATGATCTTACCGAAGGTGGTGTCTTCGCCCACCCGGTCTGCCGAAATTTGCAGGGTGCCGTTGTCTAAAATGGTGCCTGCATAGACGCCGGAGCCAAGCTCCTTTTCCACAGGCAGCGATTCACCGGTAATGCTGGCTTCATTGATACTGCCCGCTCCGGAGAGCACCTTGCCATCCACAGGGATTTTGGCGCCGGTTTTAACCAGCAGAATATCGCCGACATCCACCTCTTCAACCCCAACCTCAACAAACTCACCGTTTCCCATCTGTTTGAGGGCGCTTTCGGGCGCCATTTCGGTAAGTTCCTTGATGGCGGCACGGGTCTTGTTCAGGGTGCGCTGCTCCAGATACGCGCCAAAGAGGAAAAGAAAGGTAACAATGGCGGATTCCTCGAAGTTTTGGATGATAAAAGCACCGATTACGGCAATAGTCACCAAAACATCAATACTTACCACTCTGACTCTCAAGGCCTGATAGGCTTGAATGGCAATGGGCGCTACACCAATAACAGAAGCGATCATCAAAGACCAGACAGCTATTGCCTCGATCTTGAACCCTAACTTGGCAATAAAGGCAATGGTGATGAGGATGGCACTAGCCAGTGCTATCTGGTTCTTTTTACTCAGGATCAATCCCTGCATGGACCACCTGCATTCTTTGTGTTTTAATCAGATAAAAAGAGGCGGATTCAGTTTTCGTAGGCCTTGTCAAGTTCGGACAGCATTGTATAAACAGCCGCATAGGTTTCGCATACATCACCAGGCAGGGTGTAATTGGAAGTTATTTCACGCAGCCTGGAGAATTCTCCTGTCAGATCGGCTTGTTCAGCGCCAGCCTCGTTGATCTTTTGGTTCATGGTTTTATAGACGCTAAAGACGTCATGAAATTCGGGATGACTGTTGCCGTGAACGCGGTCAACAATCGGTACATACTGGGTCAGCCTGGCCAGGTACAGTTCCTTCAGTTCTTCAAACGATTTCTTCTCTGCCATGTGTACCTCCTTTTGTATGATGATGAAAATCAGGTGCATCTATTCTGCCGAACCATTCACCATCAGCCTCTTTTAGGCTGCGATATGGGCGGCAATACGCTTTTGCACGAGCATTTTTGCTATTATAATAAGCGATTCTTTAAAAGCAATTGTTTAATTACTTTGAAATCTTTTGAACACATACTTCAGGCCGAGCAGGTCTGTAACTGGCCGGGGGTAAAAGCACTGGTTTGGGTTAACCGACTTTGCCGGTGCAGTACGCAGGAAATTGGACAATACTTTTTTCATGCCCCGGCAAACAGGAATGTTGCCGCAGAAGTCTGTCACAGGTACAGTGATTCGTGTGCACAGGGCTTGGGAATCAGCGTTGTACACGTTGCGCAATAAGGTTGAGCCCATCTCCCCTTGCCGATGCGCTGCCTGCGTGACCGGGGCCAAGCCGCCTATCCCTTCCCCGCAACTCTTCTTGTGAAGACCGGTGTGTAGCTGTGTACGACCAGTTGCAGAATACCGGGCCGCCTGTGCACACAGGTGGCAACAGTCAGGATGAAACACCCATTGGAGACAAGCAGATGGCAATCACCAACACAGAATCACGCACCAGTATCGATGCGATTATCGAGAACATCTACCGGATCAACACCCCGGTAGGGAAGTTCCACGGCGGTTTTTCCTTCAACCAGTATCTGCTGGTCGATGAGCAGCCGCTGCTTTTCCACACTGGGCCAAGGAAGATGCTGCCCCTGGTGTGCGAGGCCATTGCCACCATTATGCCGGTGGAAAAACTGCGCTACATCGGCTTTTCCCATTTTGAGAACGACGAGTGCGGCTCGATCAACGATTTCCTGCGTCTTGCGCCCGAGGCCCTGCCCCTGTGCGGCGCGGTGAACGCACGCGTGAATGCCGATTACTTTGATCGCAGCGCCAAGGCCTTGGCCGATGGTGAAAGCTTAAGCCTGGGCAAGCATAAGGTGCGCTGGATCGATGCGCCGCACCTGCCCCATGGCTGGGAATGCGGCTATCTCTTTGAGGAGACCACCGCCACCCTGTTCTGCGGCGATCTCTTCAGCCAGGGCGGCAGTGATCACCCGCCCCTGACCACGGAAGACATCCTTGGTCCGAGCGAAGAGTTGCGCAGCAAGCTGGACTATTATTCCCACACCAAAAATGTACGGGAGATTATGACCAGGCTTGCCGCAACCGAGCCTAAAATCCTTGCCTGCATGCACGGCAGCGCCTGGCAGGGTGATGGCGCGCGCTTGCTGACCGCGCTTGGCGAGGCGCTGGATAGTTGAAGCCAAAGCAATTCAAATTCCAATTCAAATCGTTATCCGTTTCTGCCCTGAAAAAGCAGTAAGAGGCCATCCCGCCTCTGCCCCGCACTCATCAACCACTCATCAAATAAAAAACAGGCTACCGCACATGGCGGCAGCCTGTTTTCAGTAGAAATCCGGCTTTTTTCTTTACTGCAGTACAGGCCGGGCATTTACCGGCTGCACCGGGCGGTTGTTGTCTCCACCCATGATCTTGCTAAAGGCCTCGACCTGCTCTTTGGCAATGGACACAGGCTCCTTGAAGACAAACCAGCGCACACCTTCAGTGCAGGGCGGTGTGGTGAGCGAACCGTTGAAGCGGAAGTAGTCCTGGTTTTCCGGCATCAGATCAAGCGCATTCACGGTGTTGCTCAGCTTTTCGCTTCCACCTGCCATTACAGGCATCTGCGGCCAAAAAGAGGCCAGGGTCTTGTTGGCCTCGCCTTCCTTATACATCACCGTTACCACCGCAATCTCGCCTGCATCGTTCACATGTACCAAGTGGGCCTCAAAGGGGAAGGATTGGCCATTGATGAGGTTTTCGCTCGGGGCGTGGAAATGGAATTGCTTCAAGACAAAGTCTTTACCGTCTACCTTGAAGACACTGCCTGCCTCGTAGTTCACCTGAATGGTGTGACCGTTATTGATCACCTCAAAACCGCCGGGCTTGTACTCAAAGCTCAGGGGCGCGAGTTCTGCCTCAATAAATTCAGTCAGGTTGATGGGCGATTGATTCTTGCCGGCACAGGCGGCAAACTCGGGGCTGAGCGTAGCCCAGTTTTCAGGGCTTTCTTTCCCAGTGTAACCCCACTGCACTCCTTGTGCAGCAAATGCGGCAGGGGCGGAGAGAAGGGCCGCGACTGCAGTTACCAGCATGATTTTCTTCATAAATTTTCCTCCAAGTTGTTTGATGGTAGGTGGGAGCAATGATCTCTCGCGGTGCAAAAACCGGCCGCTACAGCATGCCATGCAAAAAGCGATGCTGGACGGACAGGTGAATGCAAGCCTGTGTTTATATGTCTTTAAATAGGATAAAGTCTTACCTTTGGGCGGGTGCTGCCAGGAACCCGGCAGGCAGGAGGCTCGTTTCTGCCTGCAAACGTCTTATTATACGCGTATCACTGTATTTTTGCAAAGACGGCATGAAAAAACAGTTTGCAACGCCGCTCTGCCGTTCCGGGAAGTGCCAAGAAACATGGCGGCATAGTATTCTGCCGGAGTCGCGGATGCGAAAAAAGGCAGCCGGAAACGGCTGCCTGCAAGGGAATGAATACAAAACGGAGAAAAAGGGGTGTGGATAGTATCAGGCCTTTTTGGCGGCCTCTTCCACCGCTCTTTTGAAGCGCTCGGTCGAAAGGCGCAACTGGCAGCCGGGGCAGCAGTTGCCCGGCTTGGCAAACCAGCTCATGGGATTTGTTATCTTGATTCCGCATTTAGGACAGCTCACTTCAATGATCTTGTCTTCCATTACACGCCTCCTCTGGCCATGCTGAATCGGATGGGATCGTCATTCCCTCGTGAACAACCTCTTTAAAAAAAGCAAACAACAGTCCAAGCTGCAAGCTTTATCTCCAAAAAATCATCACTGCCTGCTTGCCCGCAATAACACCGGCGGGGATATTTTTCAGGCAGCGTCTGCGCGTTCCAGCAGTGCCCGCACCTGGCGGTATTCTTCCAGGCGGGCATAGTCTTTTACCGTAGGCTCAGGAATGCGGCTGATGTCTGCATTGTCGCTATTATCGGCCAGTTTCACCGCCCGCGCGAGCGGATGTTTTGCGGCGCGTTCGGCCGCATCCAGCCTGCTTTCTCCCGGTGCTTTGCTCAGGTGCTTAAGGGCCTGAATGATCTCTTCAGAAAAGCCTTCAGCACGCAAAACATCCAAAGTTATGTCCGAATCTTCAGCTACATCGTGCAGAACAGCGGCAATGCGCCCGGTTTCATCCTGCATGGCCAACATCACCCGCAGGGGATGTAAAATATAGGGTTCGCCGCCCTTGTCCTTTTGGCCCGCATGGGCCTGCAGGGCAATGGCGATGGCTCGTTCGAGGGTGCTCATACCTATGCTTCAGTGAGTGATGGCGCTGCTCAGTAGTAGAACAGCACTTGGCTGTTTGCCGCCATTTCAAAAGGTAAGGACTTTATCGCTTGCCTTGATGAGGTCATAGAGCAGTTTCTGGGTGCCGCGTTGGTGCAATCCTTCCTTCACGCCGTGAAGGTCCAGGAGTTTGCCTCAGGCGTAGAGTTGCCCTTCTGAAAGGGTGAACACCCTGGCCAGTTCCTTCAGGGGGAATTGGGATGAATCAAAAGATTCGTAGGCAACGGAAGGGCCGTTCAGGAAGATGCTGACATCATCCATGCCCTCCAGCATCATATTGGCCAGTCGAAAGCTGTTCCACAGCACTTCCGGAACGGCCTGGGTAACAATCATGGTTATCTGCATAATCTTAGTTCCAAATGTCTTGCCAATGTCATCCGGCTTGTTGAATATGTTGCATAACTTGACGCAGTCCCTTGTTAGTGTACTCCTTTTTTAAAGCCAAAATTCGGGATATTTTCTGTTTTCGGCCAGGTTGTTCACCAAAACAGCAACAATCACCATTACCAGAGCTCCCAAGCCAACCGGCATGAGCACGAACCAGTAGCCCAGGTTGTGTACGCTCTCGCCGCCGATAACCGCAATCAACGCAGTGGCCCCGCCAGGTGGATGCAGGGTGCGGGTCAGGTGCATCAGGGCAATGGCAAGGGAAACAGCCATGGCTGCAGCCAGCCAGGGATAGGCCCCCAGTAACTGATAGGCGCTCACGCCGACAATGGCGGAAAGCACATGGCCGCCCAGCACGTTTCTTGGTTGCGCAAGCGGGCTGCGGATTGCGCCGTACAGCAACACCGCCGATGCACCCAACGAGGCCATGAGCAGTTGCATGCCCAACTGGTCGAGCAGTTTGTAGTGGAGCAGGGCCACTAGGGCAATGCCTGAAAAAGCGCCCAACCACGACCAGAAGACCTCACTCAGACTCACCCCGGGCGGGCTTTGCCCCTTGCCACGCATCTTCTCCCAGTATTTCATGACTTGCCTCCCGGCAGCGCGCAGTAGGACTGCACCAAGTTGGTGCGGGTAACGATGCCGATGGGCTTGCCCTCGTCGTCGACAATGGGCAAACGGTTGATCTGCACTTCCAAAAACAGGGAGGAGATGAGGTCCATGGTCATCTCCGGCCCTCCGGTAATGGGTGGTGAACTCATGATCTCTGCCACTGTATGGTTGTGCAGTTCAGAAACCAGACAGCCTTTGTTGTTCAAACAGTAGGATACGATCTCCATAAAGGAGGTGGGTCTGCTCAGGCCCATTCTTCTGAGAAAATCTTTCTCTGAAAGCACGCCCACGATCTTGCCTGCTTCGTCAACAACAGGAACGCCCGAGTAATGTTTGTCGGCCAGGAAATGAACTGCATCGGCCATGTTCATGCCGGCCTGAACGCTGGCCACGGGCGAGGTCATGATGTCTCTTGCCGTGCGCGACTGCATGATTCTGCGCATGGCATGGGTATAGGCAATATGGAAGATCTCCCTGAAATCACTGGGGGTGATGTCGATATACCCCTGTATTTCCTTCATGGCCGAGATGACATCAGCATCCGAGATGTCCATTGGGCCGCAAGCGGCTTCTTGTGTATTGGTCATTGGATCATTCATTGGTCAACCCCGTGTGCAGGATATCGGAGAAATGGCGGAAACTATCTACCGGCAGCTTGTTCTTTGCCTTTGATCAAGTCAAGCCAAAATGTCAAGCCGGATATTGTGGAGCCCTCTTCCTTGAAAAAACCGTTTGTATACTGCAACTACAAGAATTACTCAGAGCATTTCTTAAAAACGTAAAAGACCGGGAATTTCAGCAAGGCCGCCACTGTAGAAAAAAGGCCCCAATCCCAGAGTGAAAAGCAGGCAGCCGTAGAGAGTGTGTTCCCAGGATGATAAGGCGATGGAGCGACTGCGCACATAACTGCGGGCAAAGAGGATACCGCCGATTGTGGTGAGGATCACTGCAATCCAGTTGTGGAAGATGATGTGCATGAAACCGAAACTCAGAGCGCTGACTGCAATGCGGCAGTGAACCCCGGGAAATAGCGGCGCATAACGATAAAAGAAAAAGGCTCTATAGATCAACTCCTGCGGATAGACTGAAAGTATGGGATAGAACAGCATCACCATGAGCCACAGCCCTGGACGCTGCTGCGGCAAACTGAAGAGCAGGTGCGGCGCCAGCAGGTACAAGAGTGTTGCAAGAGCCAGGTTTGCAGCCAGGATCCGGCCATAGAAGGCCAGGCCGGCTTGGCGCAAAGCCCCATGCCGCCAAAGGCAGGAGCGGTCAAAGACGGGGTCGCGCCACAAACAGAGCAGGCAGCCCAGGGCTGCGATCCACAAAAACGGTAAGATCCAGCCCTGCTGCAAATAAAAGAGAAAAAGAGGCAAACCGGTAAAAAGAAGCGCAAACTCCAGCCACAGCCATAAAATGTGGCCGGGTTGAGAACTCGCGCTGCCGGTGCGGGCAACTGCGCACTGCCTTTCTGAAGTCATGCCGTGCTCTCCTTTCAACCGCTCCTCAACCAAATCTACTCAAACGCATCTCAAAATATGCACTTACCCGTCATGGCACTGTGACCCTTGCAATGTTTGCCGGACGAAGCAGCATTATTACCCAAATTTGCGGCTCACATACTGCCCCTGCCCCGCCTTGACCCAGTATGCCGCACCAAAACCGTTATCTCCCAGAAATTCCGGGTAGGCTGCACTGGAAACATCGTCAAGCTCATTGAAAACTTGGCTCTCAAGGCTCAGCCAGCAGTGCCCGCGCAGTTCCTGCCTGGGTTGCAGGCCCATAAGGCCGATATTGAGTTGGGCTGCCACGCCTCTTTTCCTAAGCAGTACCACCAGGGGATAGCAGCGATACCAGCAGGCATGGCGGCTTTTGCCTGCCACCAAGTTGGTCAGTCGGTTTACGTGCGCGACAAGGGATTGCCGTTTATCCGCTGAGATGGCGGCCTTGGCGACTGTGGGCAGACGCAAGCAGGCACTGCCACGCCGCCGGATGAACACGGCCTTAACGAGTAGGATAAGGGTTTCAAAGAAGAGCAGGGGCATGTGCAAGCAGACAAACAGGACGCATTAGTGCAGCATCAGTTGCCGGCGTTTCCGGACGGCTTATGAAAGCTCTGCATGGCATGGGCCAGGCAGCCGCCGGTGCACTGGCCCCGGCGCAGATACACGCAGCGCATGCACTCGGGCATGCAGCCAAAACTCTTGTAGGGCGCTGTTTTACTTTGAAAATCCCGCACCATTGCGGTGCGGTCCGGGTAGGCTTCAAAAGAAACATTCATCACATCTGAGAGTGGAAAGCAGTGCCAGGCCTGAAAATCCGGCCCCAAGTCCAGGATGGGCCGGCAGACGGTCTTAAAGCCCTCGCTGCAGCGCGCCAAGATGGCGAATTCCTCATCCTCAAACATGCACATGGTCAGGCCGCAGTCAAAGCCGATCAAAATATCCTCGCGCTCGCAGACCAGGGCCATGGCTGCCAGGGCACGGCCGGTGGCGCGGTATCGGCTCGGGTGCAGGTACTCGTTATCGTGGCCGACTATGGGCTGGGCAATGCCTACGCGGATGCGGCGGCGAAAGTTATAACGGTTGATCAGCTCGATCAGGTAGGCATATTCAAATTCGGGCGAAGTCACGGTAATGCCGGGCTGCACCCGTGGGCCTAGGGCTGCCAGGGCGTATTCCACCCGCTTTTTCTGTTGAGCGCTGTCCTCCCTGTTGAGGGAGACATTGGCCAAAAGCGACACCTGTTCTTGGGGCAGGTCGGCAAGAAAATCGGCCACCTGCTGCGGCATCATGCAGTTGGAGAAAAGGTGCACATGAAAGCCGCGCTCCAGGGCCCGTTTGACCATGGCCTCAAGCTGCGGGTGCAGGGTCGGTTCGCCGCCTAAAAGGCGCAGCTTCTTGTCGCCTGAGCGTTCCAGAAAATCCATGACCTGTTCAAGCTGATCAAGACTCATATGCCGACCGGCAGCGGCATTCTCCACCTGGCCGATTTTGGAGCGAGCAAAACAAAAGGAACACTTGCGGCTGCAATAGTTGGTGATGAGCAGATTCATGGCAGGGCTTTACAGTACGGGTATATGCGGATGCCTGGGCGCGCTGCGGCTGATGGAGGCCGCATCTTCCGGCAGATAACAGGGTGGTTGGTTTACGGCGCTGCTACTCAAGCCAAGGGCCTGCAGGCTCCGGCAGATCTGGTCAAGCTCCTCGCCACGGCCGGAAAGATAAGGTTCAAGCGCCATCTTCAGCATGGTTTTGGGCAGGCGCAGCCAAGAGAGTTGTTCAACCAGCGGTTGCAGTTGCAGCGCCACCTCCTGCTGCCGGGAGGCAGGCATGTCCATTGCCTCTGCTGGCACGGTCAGCATGGTCAGGCCCTGTTCGGCAAGATTATTAAGAAGGGAAACACAGGTTTGTGCATCCGCATCAGCATCCGGCTCCTGCGGTAGCAGGAGCACAATATCGCTGAAGGGTCGAACCACGGCAAAGCCGGTCAAGCGACAGGTCTGGCTGAGGGCAGTCAAATCGGGCTGCCTCGCCTCACCAGCTTCGGCAAAGCTGCGGAAATGCCAGACTCCGCGCTGCACCAGCCACTGCACCCAGTCGGCATCATCAAACAGTTCGGGCGGCCCCACCAGGCGCAGCCGTGCCGGGGCGTGGAGCTGCAGACGGCCCATGAGTTGCACCAGGGCTTCTCGGTCAACAAGGTCGCCCGCAAAAATCTCCACATCATCGTCTTCCAGCTCAGTCAAGGTATGGGCAAGGTCCGGCGGCATACTGGTGGTTACCGCCTTTGCCCGCACACAGCCGGGGCATTGCCTGCTGCAGGGGCTCATCAGGGAAATGCGGCTCGTCCCGCCGTATTCCGGTGCATGGCCGGGCAGCCAGGGGGCCTTGGTGTAGATGGCGCGGCTGGTGAGGTTATAGTATTTTTCCACCACCTTGGAGGCCGCCTGGGCCAGACGGAAATCAGCAGCGCTCATCCAGCGGTTCGACCAGGCCCGGTAAGGCGGGTTCTGGTCAAAGTGGTAGCCGTATTCCAGAGCACGATGGCGCAGTTCAGTGCCGTTCAGCAGACAGAGTTCATTGCAGAAAATGCGGGTGGGCTGTTCCGCCATAATGGCAGAGATGCCCTGCAGATAGGTGGCAAGCGTTTCCTCGGGCAGGCCGCAGATGAGGTAGATGTTGAAGGGCACCTGGGCCCGGCGCAAACGGGCGAGCCCTGCCTGGAAGCGCTGGGGCTGCCAGGCGCGGTGGATGGCGCGGGCCGTAGGCTCGTGCGTGCTCTGCAGGCCCACATCGACAATGGTGCAGCTCTGCAAACAGGCGGCCAGCTCTTCGCTGACCTGGTGGGCGTAGATTTCAACGGAAATGACGGTGCGCGGGTTGCGCTCCTGCAACTCTGCCAGCACTGCCGCCAACTCGCGCAGCCGGGCCGGGTTGCTGTTGCAGAGGATGGGATCAAGGATGTGGAAATAACCCGCACCCTGACCGGCCATGAAGGCTGCCTCCTCGGCAAGACGGGTCACCGAGGCACTGCGCACCCTGCCGCTGCGGCCGCCTTCAAAGCAGAAGCTGCAGCGGTTGGGGCAGCCGCGCGAGCCCTCCAGCATCACCCCGAGCAGATTGCGCTGATCCGGCTGCACCAGCCCGGCAAGAATCACCGAGGGCAGGCTATCGAGATCCTGCACCAGGTCTGCAGGCCGGGTGAGTTCGGATTGCCCCTGCCTACGGAAACGGAGCCCGGAAACCATGGCAGGATCAGTCAGTTCGCGACCTTCTGTCTGCAACCAGCTCTGCACAAACTGGGCAAAGGCCAGCTCGCCCTCCCCTTCGATGATGTAATCCAGTTCAGGCAGCAGGTTAAGGAAATCCACGGCCGAACTGGTCACCTCCTGGCCGCCGAAGAGAAAGAGCGTCTGCGGCAGGCTTGGCCTGAGCCGCCTGAGCAGGTCTTGCACCGGCAAGCGGTTCCAGATATTGACCGTCCAGGCAATGAGATCGGGCCGCCAACCGGCCAGACGCTCGACCAACTTGGCCAGGTCTGCGTTGTTGTCCGCCTCCACATAGCGGATATCCACCTGGGCCGCCAGGCTGCTGTCCTGCGCTACTACTAGGGCCAAGAGGCGCACCGCCAAGCTGTAGTAGCCGGGCATATTGAGCGCCACCAAAAGCACACGCCTGCGGCTATCCGCCTGATTGAGCGCCCAGACGGCGTCTTCGTGGGACAGGTCCAGATGCTGCCGGTTGCTGTGGTTCTTTGTTGCAAGCAATTCGCCCGGCATCATGCACTCCTGAAATAACGCCTTCGCATATCGCGCAGCTCCGAGGCAGAGAAAAAGCCGATTGCCTGCCTGAACAAGCGTTCCGGCGTTTCTGCGGCATGGAGCATATTGCCTTTCACCTGCAGATAGTTGCGTACACCCACCCGGCTGAAAAAGGGATCGATCCAGGCCTGTACGCGTCTTGCGCCAGAAGCGGGTACAGGAAAATGCCGGCAAAAGGCCTTGGCCTCAAGAAAGAACAGCTCATTGACCAGGTGCAGGCTCAGGGTAAACATCCTGCTCAAATGATTTTCGCGGCACCACGCTGCAATCCAGGGCCAGTCAAGCTTTTCATCATCCATTAAGAGCGCAATATCAAGCAGTTGTTTTAATATACCCAGTTCGTGGTGAATAAAGGCATGCAAGATCAGGCCGATGAGCTCATATTCCACAGGCAGCGCATAGAGGCGGCCATCCGGGGTCTGGAGCGGGCTGCGCTGCCTGAGCCAATTTACCTCGTCAATACAGTTCCGGTAGCGCTTGGAGGTTAAAAGCGACCAGTGCAGCTCCAGCACCACGCCGTCAATACTATAGACCTCCTGACTGCGCAGGCGCTCGCTGGGCCGGTGTCCGGCGAGTTCCAGATGGCGCAGTACTGCCGGGCGCGCATCCGGCTGCAATAGAATATCCACATCGCGCATGCTGCGTTCCTCGGGCGAGGCATAGTCGCGGTTGGCTAGCACCACCCCGCGCATGGCCACGGCCTCGATGCCCGCCTGATCCAAGAGCTCAAAGAGCTGAACCGTTGCTTTAAGGGCGCGCAGATTGGCCAGAAGCTCTGTCATGGCCTTGTGCCGCCAGCGCGGCAAAATATCAGCCAAGCCGCCGCCTGCATCCTGGGTCTGGTAAAACAAGCCTTCCAGACCGTGCGCCTCCACCCAGCGGCTTAGGGTCTGTGGTTCGATATCAGCCGGAATGTGCGCCATGGCTGTGCGGCTGCGGGCATATGCGCCCAGGCTCCGGCGCAGCCAGAGATGCGTTTGCTGTTCAAGCTTGTTCATGCCGCACCTGTGGGCCTAAACCTGAGCGCGGCTGCTTCCTCATTCGCATCCGGCCGGTAACTGAGGCAGGCCCCGATGCACTGACCGCAGATTCCAAGCGGGCAGGTACGGCACTGGGCCATCAGGGGCTGGTGCATGCGCCGCGAAATATTGTTGCTGAAAACGCGGGCCGCATCCTGTGGGCCTGCGCAGGCGGTAATGGGCATGGTCGAGCGGCTGTTCAGACCCAGGCAGGCGGAAAAGCGCAGATCCGGGTAGACAATGAGGTTGTTGGAAAAACCCAGCAGATGATTCGGGCACACGCAGGCCAGGGAACCGTTTTTCAAAAAATGCCAGGCCACCTCTTCAGGCATGAAGCAGAGCGGATAGGGCTTGGAAAGCTGGATCTGCATGGCCTGGCCCTCGGCTTTCTCTACCAGTTGCTGCAAAAGCGGGGCAAAGGCCGCAAGCCTGTCCACATCGACAAAACTATTGCCCCTTTGGCTGTTGGGCATGGGAATAGCAATGCGCAACTCCCTGATACCGCAATTTTGTGCCACCTTGAGAAAGGCCAGGGCATTATCATCCGGACTCGCGAAATTGCAGCGCAGGATGGCATAGATTCCGGCCCGGCGCAGTTGCTCTGCCGTCTTCATAAAAGGCGCGAGTTTATCCGAATAGAGCACCTCCGGCGTCAGGTGCAGGGTCAGGCACAGGGGCGGATTGGCCAGGATGGCGGCAAGCGCATCCGCCGGCATGAGGCCGTTACTGGCCATGTAGTATTCCATCCCCTTTGCCCGTACCTGGCTAAGCAATTGGGCAAAACCGCTGTAGAGCGATGGTTCACCGCCGGTCAGACCCAGGCGCTTGAGCCGGTGTTTTTGCATCCAGGCAAGCAGGGCCTGAACCTGCTCGCCGTGCGCCTCTTTTTCAAAATTTGCCCCCTTATCCGCACCGGCAATACAGTAGGGGCAGTGCAACTGGCAGTGCATGGCCGGAGAAAAGGAAATCTGCTCCGGGTACTGCTGCCGGGCCAAATCAGCCACATGGCGACGCAGTTCATCTGCCTCGGCCTTTAACCCATCGGCTAGGAACGAGGTTGCAAGTTCGTCAACAGCTCCAGGCAAGACCGCAAGATGGCGCAGAAAACCGCTCCGGCCGGCCGTATCGGGCAGGCGTTGCAACTGCTCGCTAGAGAGACGGCAGAAGGCGGCGTGATCGTCCAGGTTGAAGGGGTTTTCCGTTATCCAGGCGGGTAAGGCATGCACGCTTGCAGAAGCCGGCGGGAGGTGTTCACAGGCTCCTGCCTGCCGGCGCTTGGGCAGGGCCGCCAGGGGCAGGAGGGCAAAGAGCGAACGCATGGCCGCGCCCGCCAGCACCGCATGGCCATCAGCCACGACTTCCAGCAGCCGGGGAATGGCGGCGCTGCGCTCTGCCATAAGCCGTTCCATGGCGACCAGGGCGGCCATGGTTTCCATATCGTGGCGCATATTCCTTTGTACTGAGGCTGGTTGACTCATGGCTGATTCAGGATTTTTGCATCATACAATCAAATTCCGGCTGTGGGCTATAACTCCGCCACCGCCTGGATGAGCCAGGGGCCAAGGCCGGCCGGGTGCGGCCCGGTTTGCAGGATAAAGGCCGGAACCGAATCCAAGGCCGCACTCAGGGCTGCGATGGCGCCGGGTGAAGGCTTTTGCCCGCGGGCAAAGGTGTGGGCATGGAGGAGATGGCCAAAGGCCTGCTGCACACCAATCGGCTGCAATGCGGGTGCTGTGCCGCCCACTTCGATCAGGCAGAGGGCATGCAGGCGGCAAGGCTTATACTGATAGGCCTTTTCATAGACCGCGTCCGCCCTGAGGATGCGCTTGCCGTTGGGGAGAAGGCTTTTTTCGGGTAGATTGCTACAGGTTGTAGCCAGTTCCGGAAAAAAAGCGATGGTCTGCGGCGTCAGGTTGAGGGCCTCGGGGATGCCCTCCATATATACCTGATCACCCTTTTGTATCAGCGCCACCAGGTCATCGGCCAGAAGCCGCGCCCCGGCACGAACCAGGGAAAGGGCGCTGGTAGTTTTGCCGCCGCCGCTTTCAGCCATGAGCAAAATGCCCCGGCCGGATGGGCTCTGCAGCCCGGCCGCATGCACAAGGGCTTTAGCCTGCACAGCAAAAAATTCGCGTAAAATGGGCACCAGCACCGAGGAAACAGAGAGCGGGGTCAGGCCCTGCGTCCGTTTCTGGGCCAGGTAGGAGATATGCCTTGCATCCGCACTCAGCCAAGCACAGTACAGGGCTTGGTTGTTGCCCGCGAGTGCTGCGCAATCACCGTTCGAGCCATAGAAAAGCGCCACCTCCTGACTTGCCGCCAGGCGTTCAATTTGGGCAAGGAGCCACCCCGGCACAAGTTCATCCAGGGCCGCATCCGGGCCAAGCTGGTGCACACTCAGGGTGAGAACCGGCGTATCCAGAGAAGATAGAGAACTCAGACCGGAAGTGGAAGATGGATCACAGGCCTGCAGGCAGGCCAGCATCTCCTCCACCGCCGCACGGGCAGGCGAGCTGTCGCCTGCAAGGCGCATGGCTACGCCGCAGATATACACACAATCGATCACGAATCCAACTTGCCGGAAAAAGGGTTAAAAAAAACAGGAGCCGAACATCCGGCTCCTGTTTCAAAAAATCCTCGTCTTGGGCGCTCAACAGCCGTTTTTGCCCTGTTTTTCCTGTTCTCCCTGTAATGTGCGCTTCCAGGAGAAGGCGCGCCTGAACAGCTGATCAGTCGAATGTGCTCAATAACGATCAATAGTAGTAGTAGTAATAGTAGGTCGAGCTGACGGATTCCAGCGGATTATGCTTGAAAAACTGCGGTGCGACATAGCTTTTCTTCATGGTTGTATCTCCTGAACCGGTTGTTGGATAAGCAGTTTATTTCCCAGTAAACCTTGTACAAAAGCTAACACATCGGCTTCAGCCTGCGCAAGAGAAACATCGTACTCGGCCAGCACCGCCTCGATCACCTGGCCGATGGACTTGTGCTCGGCCAGAGAAATCCAGGCTAATCTGCCGATTTCGTTAAAAGAAAAATACTCGCCCGAGCTGAGTTGCAGCACGATCAACTCACCCTTGATATCCCGCCAGGAAACCTCTTCAGCCACCTGAAAGACACTATCTTTACTGATTTTCACTTCCATATCAAACCCTCTGCATTCATACGTTTTTTGCCCCGGCACCGTACTTGGCCTGCTGCCGTTCTTCAAGACAAATTAGCGGCTTGATAGAGCAAAGAGAGAGCAAAAGAGCCTCCACTCAAGGCCCGGTAATGAGTACGTTTTGAAGCTGCTCAGGAAACACGCTGAGGCCGCACCTGCCCGGAGCCGCGCTTGTACTCGCCCTCCCTGCACAGCCTGCCTGTTCAGCCGAACTTAATGGATCTTAACTATTAATATTTTGTTTTATTGAGTAAAAAGAGCAAATTAAAGCCATAACCCCATATTGACCGGCATAAACAAACAAGCACAACCTGCAGAAAGGAATATCCACCATGAGCGCCACAACCGCAGCTTCCATCAAAAAGGGGAATACCCTCTACTACCTGCACAGCGCTATCGGCCTGCTCCTGGTCTTCGGCTTTGCCCATCTGCCGCCCTTTGGCCCGGTGACGCCGGTGGGCATGCAGGTGCTGGGCATCTTTGCAGGCATGATCTATCTGTGGAGCTTTGTCAGCGTGCTCTGGCCCAGCCTTTTGGGCATCATCGCCCTGGGGCTGTCCGATTACGCGCCCATGCGCACGGTGATATTAAATGCCTTCGGCGATGTGGTGCCGGTTCTGGTCTTCTTTGCCATGGTGCTCTTCGGCGCGATCCAGCACCACAGGGTGACCAACTACATCAGCCGCTGGTTCCTCACCCGCAGGATGATCAACGGCCGCCCGCTCATCTTCAGCTTTATTTTCCTCTACACCACCTATGTGCTGGCCGCGCTCTCGGCCAACATCCTGCCCGCCCTGCTCTTCATGTGGGCCATCCTCTACGGCGTGTTGAACGATGTGGGTTACAAAAAGGGCGAGACCTACACCAAGGTTATGATCGTCGGCACCATGTTCGCAGCTATTTCCGGCCAGGCGGCCAAGCCCTTTACCGGCAGCGCTTCGATGCTTGCCGGGGCTTACGAGAAGGCTGCGGGCCAGGGCCTGGACTATCTGCGCTACATGGGATTCGGCTTTATCATGTCGAGCATCAGCATCCTGCTTTTTACCCTGCTGATCAAATACCTGTTCCGACCGGACATGTCGAAAATCGCCAATATCAGCATCGAACGCTTTCAAGAAGACAAACTGCCGCCCATGGATTTGCGTCAGAAGATTCTTTTTGTTTCGCTCTTCGGCTATCTGATCCTCATTCTTTTGCCCAGCATGCTGCCGCATTCCATCGCGATCATTGCCCTGCTCCACACCATGGGGGCCTGGGGCATTGTCATTGCCCTGGTCACCGCGCTCTGCTTCTTCAAGATAGAGGGCCGGCCGGTGATTGATTTCAAGGAGATTGCCGGGCAATATGTGATTTGGGATGTCTTCTTCCTGGTCTGCATGGCCATGGTCATTTCCGCTGCCCTTACCGATCCGACAACCGGCATAGCCGCCTTCCTCACCAGCACCATGAACCCGCTTTTCGGGAATAAATCCCCCTTCATGTTCACCGTGGTGATGGTCGCCTTTTCGGTCGCTATCGGCCAAGTCGCCCAAAACGGGGTCATGGGGGTTTTGCTCATGCCTATAGTCTATGCCTTCAGCCTGGAAAACGGGGCCAACCCAGCCATCAGCGGCACCCTTTTGGCCTTTGCCCTGCACATAGCCATCCTCACGCCGGGCTGTTCGCCCTATGCCGCCATCCTCTACAGCAACCGGCAGTGGGTGGAAGCCAAAGATATCCTCCGCTACGGTCTGGTCATTGTTGTCATGACCATTCTTCTCTACATCGTGCTGGGTTATCCGCTGGCACAACTGTTCTTTTAGCCGAAGCCGCTTGGGGAGATGCGCTGCAGGATATTGCCGGGCACGCCTGCAGCGCATTTCCCCTCTTTTTTCCCTCATCTTCCTGATCCGGCACTGAAACGCTCCACCGCTTCCAGACCTTCACAAGCATTACCCTTATTTCTCTTTTCCCCTTCCTCAAGCGGTTTTCCGCCACCTCCTGCCTGCCTTATTTTTCTTTAACCGCTCGATCAAGTTAAGAAAAACTTAATTCAACTTAACTATTATTGTTTTGTTTTATTCCGAAAAATGAGTCAATTAGGTATCGTTATCAAAATAAATGAACCGTTCATCCAAATTGACCGATGTATTCATGAATTAGAATTGCCTACCCACGCAGAAAGGAGGTCCCCAAATGTCAGCCGCAGCCCCTACCCCGCCACCGCCACCGCCGGTCAAAAAAGGCAACACCCTCTACTACATGCACAGCTTTATTGGTCTGCTGCTCATCTTCGGTTTCGGCCATCTGCCGCCTTTCGGCACGGTAACTCCGGTGGGCATGCAGGTACTGGGCATTTTTGCGGGCATGATCTATTTGTGGAGCTTTGTCAGCGTGCTCTGGCCCAGCCTTTTGGGCATCATTGCCCTGGGGCTTTCCGACTATGCGCCCATGCGCAAGGTCATCCTGAGTGCCTTTGGCGATGTAGTGCCGGTGCTGGTCTTTTTTGCCATGGTGCTCTTCGGCGCAATCCAGCACCACAAGGTGACCAACTACATCAGCCGCTGGTTCCTCACCCGTAAGATGATCAACGGCCGCCCGCTCATCTTCAGTTTTATATTCCTCTTCACCACCTATGTGCTGGCCGCGCTTTCGGCCAATATTTTGCCTGCCCTGCTCTTCATGTGGGCCATTCTCTACGGCGTGCTGGGCGATGTGGGCTACAAGAAGGGCGACAAGTACACCACGGTCATGATCATCGGCACCATGTTCGCGGCCATTTCGGGCCAAGCGGCCAAGCCCTTTACCGGCAGCGCCCTGATGATGGTGGGCGCGTATGAAAAGGCAGCCAAGCAGGGGCTCGATTATCTCCCCTACATGGGTTTTGGCGCGGTCATGTCGGTGGCAAGTCTTGTCCTCTTCACTTTATTGATCAGGTTCGTGTTCCGCCCGGATATGAGCAAGATAGCCGACATCAGCATCGAGCGCTTCAAGCAAGACAAACTGCCGGCCATGGATCTGCGCCAGAAGATCCTCTTTGCCTCGCTCTTCGGCTACCTTACCCTGGTGCTCCTGCCCAGCATCCTGCCCAAAACCATCGGCTTTGTCGCCCTGCTCAACAAGATGGGCCCCTGGGGCGTGGTTATCGGCTTTGTGGCGATCCTGTGCTTCATCAAGGTTGAAGACGGCCGGCCGGTGATCAATTTCAAAGACATTGCCGGCCGCTACATTGTCTGGGATGTATACTTTCTGGTCTGCATGGCCATGGTGGTTTCCGATGCCCTTACCAGCCCGGCCACCGGCATCGCCCCCTTTCTCACCGAATCCCTGAGCCCGATTCTGGGCGGACAGAGCCCCTTTGTTTTCATCCTGGTCATAGTCGGCGCCTCGGTTGTCATTACCCAGTTTGCCAACAACGCGGTCATGGGCGTTTTGCTCATGCCCATAGTCTATGCCTTCAGCCGGCAAAACGGCGTCAATCCGGCTGCAGCAGCCACGGTCATGGCCTTTGCCCTGCACATCGCCATTCTTACCCCGGCAGCCTCGCCCTATGCAGCGGTTCTCTACGGCAACAAGGAATGGGTCGATCCGGGCGATATCTTCCGTTACGGCCTGATCATCGTTGCCATGAGCATCGTTTTGTACATGGTGCTCGGCTACCCGGTATCGCAACTCTTCTTCTAGTTCTTTTCTTGCTTTTCTTCACAGCCATCAACGTCAACAGGAGGACATTATGAGCGTTAAATTCAAGCAGTTCGACCACATCATCACTGAACAGCACCAGACGGAAGAGGCCTTTCTCGCCGAATACAAAAAAGGCGGCTACAGCTTTGACAAACCGCTGGTCAAACTCAATCCGTATCTGATCGCGCCACTCACCGCGCTGATCCTGTTCAAGACCGACAAGCCGGAAACCTTGAGCATTACCGTCAAGGGCAAAGAGGCGGATGGCGACATGTGCTTTGACTTCCCTGCCGCAGGCGAGCATGTGGTGCCGGTCTACGGGCTCTACGCCAACCACGACAACACGGTTGAGCTGAGCCTGGGCAGCGGGGCGAAAAAATCCATCAGCATCAAGACCGAAGCCCTGCCCGACACCGTAAAACTGCCCACCAAGGTTGAAACCACGGCCGATTACTTCAAAGACAACCTCATGTTTGTCGGCCCCACCACCGCTGCCCTAGTGGCCGCATACGACTACAAGGGCGATCCGCGCTGGTACTGCACCCTCAACCTCGCCTTTGACATCAAGCGGGTGAAAAACGGTCGTCTGCTGGTGGGCACCCATCGTCTGCTCATGCCGCCCTACCACACCACCGGCATCTACGAGATGGGTATGATCGGCAAGATCTACAAGGAGTTCCGGATACCGGGCGGCTATCACCACGACCAGTTTGAAATGGAGGACGGCAACCTGCTCATCCTCACCCAGGATCCGCCCCGGGGTACGGTGGAAGACATGTGCGTGCTGGTAGACCGCAAGAGCGGCGACATCCTCAAAACCTGGGATTACCAGGAGTCCATGCTGAACCGTCTGGATGTGGGCGGCTCAGGCTCTCAGGACGCGCACGACTGGTTTCACAACAACGCGGTCTGGTACGACAAGAAGACCCACAGCTTAACGCTCTCCGGCCGTCACCAGGATGCTGTCATCAATATTGACTACGATTCCGGCAAGCTCAACTGGATCATCGGCGACCCGGACAACTGGCCCCAGGACATGGTGGACAAGTACTTTTTCAAGCCCGTGGGCGATGTAAAAAACTTCGACTGGCAGTACGAACAGCATGCCTGCGTGGTCTGCCCCGACGGCGATATCATGTGCTTTGACAACGGCCACTGGCGCGCCAAACGCAAGGGAAACTACGTGCCTGCCAAGGACAACTTTTCGCGCGGGGTGCGCTACCGCATCGATACCGACAAGATGGAAATCGAGCAGGTCTGGCAGTTCGGCAAGGAGCGCGGCGAAGATTTTTTCTCCACCTATATCTGCAACGTGGAATACTACGGCGAAGGCCACTACATGGTGCACTCCGGCGGCATCGGCCGTTTCAAGGGCGAAACCTTGAACAAGCCGCCGGCGCAGGTTCGCGGCGACGATGAAAAAGACCTGGTGCTCAACTCGGTAACGGTTGAACTCAAGGACGATGTCATCCTCTATGAGATGCACCTGCCCGCCAACTACTACCGCGCCGAAAAGCTGCAACCCTACTGCAAGGAAGATGTGCTCAGCTTCGGTAAGGGCGAGCTTTTGGGCGACCTGGGCGAGACGGAACAGTTCCTCACCATTCCGGAAACTGAAGACGGCGGCACGGTGCCGGCACAGTACAACGTGAAGATCGGCCTGGAAGAAGACCGCATCATCCTCAAAGCCACCTTTGAAAAGGGGCAGCTGGTTATGCTGCTTTTAGAGGGCGCAGACACCATCGGCTACTACGTACCCACCACCAAGCGCCCCTTCTTGGCCATGTGCGTGGGCACCTTCCAGGAGGCCGACGAGCGGGCGGTGGAATTCCCGGTCAGCCGCAAGGGTCTGGCCGGCGACTATGCCTTAAAGCTGATTGTTGATGACAAAAAGTATGAAACCGGGGTAAAAGTGGCTCTGTAATCGACATCATCATTTCATGGGGGAAGGCGATCGTTTTCCCCCTTCATTCATAGTAACGGACAAAGAGGCAAGGCATGAGTGATGCAACCAAAACCTATGATTTGGTGATTATCGGCGCAGGACCTGCAGGCATGACCGCTGCAATTTATGCAAAGCGGGCCAATCTCAATCTTTTGCTGCTGGATAAACTCGCCCCCGGCGGCCAGGTAGTCAATACCCTGGAAGTACAGAACTACCCGGCCACCGGCACCATCAACGGCGCTGAGCTTGCGATCAAGATGTTTGAACACACCCAGGAAATGGGCGTGGAGTTCGACTACGGCACGGTCGACCGCATTGAGCTGGACGGCGACGACAAGATCCTGCACTGCGAAGAAGGCCAGAGCTTTCGTTGCAAGACAGTCATTATCGCCACCGGCACCATGCCGCGCCGCCTGGGCGTACCGGGCGAAGAAGATTTTGCCGGCGGCAGCCTGAGCTGGTGCGCCATCTGCGACGGCGCTCAGTATCGCGACAAGCGGGTGGTGGTTATCGGCGGCGGCAACTCGGCCGTGGAGGAATCCCTCTACCTGGCCGGCATCGCCACGCAGCTGACGGTTATCACCATGCTGGATCTCACCGCCGACCCGAGCGCCTGCGACAAACTGCGCGCCATGCCCAATGTGAAAATCTACGAGTGGCACGATATCATCGAGTTCACCGGCGGCGAGCGCATGGAGAAGGTGCGGGCCAAATCCTCCAAGACCGGCGAGGAAATCGTGGTGGAAACAGACGGCGCCTTTGAATACATCGGTCTTGAGCCGACTGCGCAGGCCTTTGAATCGCTGGGCATTCTCAACAAATTCGGTTATATTGAAACAGACGAGTGGATGGCCACCAAGGTGCCCGGTATCTTTGGCGCGGGCGATATCAACAGCAAGGTCTTGCGTCAGATCGTCACTGCCTGCAGTGACGGTGCCTTGGCTGCCCAGGCTGCATCCAGGTATATGAAATCCCTGACAAAGTAATCTTACTCATTACAAGGAGGTGTTGCATGGCAACAGAAGTACTGGAACTCGATAGCGCACAACTCGATGAAGTCGTCAAAGCCGACAAGGCCCTGGTGGTTTTCTATTCCAAGACCTGCGGCCCCTGCAAGATGCTGCGCTTTGTTTTGAAGGATCTTGCCAAGGACGTCGACGGCGTCAGCATCGGCGAAATCGACTTTGACGCCAACAAGGATGCAACTGCCAAATACAAGGTGGAAAGCTATCCCACCCTGTTGCTGTTCAAGAAGGGCGAGGAAGTAAAGCGCGTGAAGGGCCTGCAGCAGAAGCCGAAAGTTCAGCAGATGCTCAACGAAGCCTGATGTAGTGTAATCCGGCGTTCTTCCTGACGCCGCAGGGAAGAGAAAAGCACAGGGCCGAATCGGCCCTGTGCTTTTTTGTATGATGGCTTTGGTTCATGGCAGTTGCTCTTTTTTGATGCATAAAAAAATGAACCTCAATTCCTTAATACTCAATACCAAGGATTCTGGAATGAAAAGATACGCCCCGGTTGTATTGCTGTTTATTGCCGCCCTTGTCCTTACTCCTGCACTCGCGCAAGCCGATGCGGTCACCCTGTATGCTGCCGGCAGCCTGAACAAGGCGTTGGAGAGTGTAGCGACCAGCTACGAGCAAAAGTACGGCACTAAAGTTGTCTCAAAATTTGGCCCAAGTGGTCTTCTCAGGCAAGAAATTGAAGACGGGGCCAAGGTGGATGTCTTTGCCTCAGCGAATATGAGCCATCCAGAACAGTTGGCAGCATCCGGCTGGGGATCTCCTGTAGTTCTGTTCACACGCAATCAACTCTGTGCCATAGCTCAGTCGGAGGTTAAAATTACTACAGATACGTTTTTACAGAGCATTAAAGATGAAAACCTCAAACTTGGAACCTCCACACCAAAGGCAGATCCAAGTGGTGATTATGCCTGGAAACTCTTTGAAAAAGCGGAACAGGTAGAAAAAGGGAGTTTCTCAACATTGTCTGATAAGGCACTCAAACTCACCGGTGGTGCAGACAGTGAAAAAGCACCCGCAGGATACAACCAGTATGCCTGGGTTATGGACCAGAAGAAAGCCGACGTTTTTCTGACCTACTGTACCAATGCCCTTGCAGCCCAGGAAAAAAGCTCAAAGCTTCAAGTGGTTCGCATACCGACTGATCTTTCAGTAGGTGCAGACTATGCACTTATAGTAAAAAAAGATGCCGCTGAGGATGCCTGGCGCTTGGCTCTATACATCCTGTCTCCTGAAGGGCAAAACACCTTGAAAGAGTATGGCTTTGAGGCAATTGCCGTTCAAGGTCAATGAGTCTGTCTGTAGTCTGATTGTATGCCTGCTTGCTCCAAACAGCTAAAGCGGCATGCACATAACAAAGAGTGCAGGTATCTAATGGCAGATCAGACAAAGGTGGCGGTTGTAACTGGTGGCGCACAAGGCATCGGCAGAGCGATATGTGAGGCTTTTCGTGCGCAAGGTGTCGCGGTCTGTACCATTGATGTGCAGGAGAACAACTGCTTTGTTGGCGATATTGCCGATGAAAAGACACTGCGAGCCTTTGCCGCCAAGGTAATTGCCGAGCATGGCGGGGTCGATTATCTCATCAACAATGCTTGTCTTTCTCGCGGGGGCCTCAACACCTGTTCCTATAAGGATTTCAACTATGTGTTGCGGGTCGGCGTGGCAGCACCCTTTCTTTTAACGAAGCTCTTGCGCGACCATTTCAGGCCGCAAGCAAGCATTGTTAATATCTCCTCCACCCGCCGGCTGATGAGCCAGGCAGACACGGAAAGCTACACCGCTGCCAAGGGCGGCATCACTGCCCTTACCCATGCCATGGCCGTCACTCTGGCCGGAAAAGTGCGGGTTAACTCCATTTCTCCAGGTTGGATCGACACTACAGGAAGCGTGTTCACAGGCTCTGATGCCTGCCAGCACCCGGCTCGCCGCGTTGGTGTACCGGCAGACATTGTCAATGCGGTCCTTTTTTTGTGTGACCCGAAAACCAGCTTCATTACCGGCCAGAACCTCACCGTTGATGGCGGCATGACCAAGTTGATGGTCTACCACAACGATTGCGGCTGGTCGTATCAAGAGGAGTGAGTTCTCCTCCTATGCCCGAAACGAAAAGGATGACCATGAAAACATAGCCGTGCCGTATCCTGGTTGATTTATTCCGTTGTCTTAGTATGTTGTACTTCTTTTTGTTTTTTCCATGCACAATCTTTGATCAAACAACACTTGTGGAGGTGTCTGTAATGTCGGTTACGAGAAGGACGGCTGCGAACGAGCTGCTGGATAGCGCGCTGAAGAACTTTTATGGCGCAGCCGAGGAAATGGGGTTGCCGGAGAAACTCATGACCCTGCTGAGTCACTCCGAACGCAGGCTTGAGGTCTCTGTTCCTGTTGAGATGGACGACGGATCTGTCCAGGTTTTCAAGGGCTTCCGGATCCAACACTCAACGGCCCTTGGGCCGGCAAAGGGCGGCATCCGTTTCCACCCCGACGTGGACGCAGACGGTTGCGAAGCCCTGTCGATGCTGATGACCTGGAAGTGTTCTTTAGCCGGTGTTCCCTATGGCGGCGGCAAGGGCGGCATCAGTTGCGATCCCCTGACCCTCTCCAAGAAGGAAAAAGAGCGTCTGGCCCGTACCTATGCGGCCCGCATTGCCCCCATCGTCGGTACCTGGCAGGATGTTCCCGCCCCTGACGTGGGCACCGGTGAGCAGGAGATGGTCTGGTTCACCGATACTTTGGCCAAGTTGCGTGGACAAATCGAGCCCGGCATCTTCACAGGTAAACCTCCCCTGTACTGGGGCTCCCAAGGGCGCACCGAGGCTACGGGTCGTGGTGTGGCGACCTGCGGTCTGGAGCTTCTGAAGGCCCTGGGAGTAAAGCCCGAAGACGTGCGCGTCGCCATTCAGGGCTTCGGCAATGTCGGCAGTTACACGGCAAAGACCCTGGTAGAGGCCGGAGCCAAAATCGTGGCAATCAGCGACGTGACCGGCACCTACTACTCCCCCAAGGGTATCGACATCGATAAGGCCTTCGCGCAGATCCAGTCCCACCCCAAGAGGATGCTTGAATGTTTTGCAGAGGATGGCTGCGAGAAACTGGGCCTTGAAGATGTCCTGCTCGTGGATTGCGACATGCTCTTCCCCTGTGCCCTGGAAGGCGTACTCAACAACGAGAACGCGAACAAGGTCAAGGCGAAATACATTGTTGAAGGCGCCAACGGCCCCATCACGCCTGACGCAGACAAAATTTTAGCCGACAAGGGCGTTATCATCGTCCCCGACTTCCTGGCAAACTCCGGCGGGGTTATCGGCTCCTACTTCGAGTGGGTGCAAAACCTGCAGGGCTTTTTCTGGGCTGAAGAGGAACACAACTCTCGCCTGATGCACGTTATGAAGGGCAACTTCAAGAGAGTCTGGGACTATGCCCAGACTAAGAACGTCGACATGCGCCGCGCTGCCTTTATGGCCGCGATTCAGCGCGTTGCCGATGTCGAGGATCTGCGCGGCATCTTCCTGTAATCCGGCAAGTGCTCGCAGAACGTGCCCCCAGGTATGCCTGCAAGCATTTACTGCTCTTTGATCGTTCCCACGCTCCAGCGTGGGAACGATGTAATATAATAGGGCTTTGATCAGAAACTGGAATGACACAACAGATTGGGCCTCACCAAAAGGGTGAAGCCCAATAACTGCACCTACATTTTTTGCGCTTGCAGAACAAGCAACAAAACGGCTCAAGTCAAAGGGCGAGGTGAGAGATCATCTCGCCCTGTTTGTTTATGCTCAGATCCCGGTTCTTATCAATTCCCGGTTTTCATCAATATTTCGCCTTAATCTTTTCCAGTTGTTCCTTGCTGACGCCGGGCACTTCATTGCGGGCCTGCCAGCGGTTCATATTCCAGGCACCTTCGCCAAGCCAGTCCTTGATGACCTGCAGATTTTTACCGCGCTCCTCGTCGTCGGCACCAAGGTGCTCATACATGTTGCCGACCTTGCCGCTGGCTTTGCCGTCATCCAGCCGCCGCATCATGGCGCCCGTAGCCGGCCAGACCACATAACTCATGAAGTGGGGATAGGTATCCATGCGTGGCGGGGTTTCATCCTTGGCATCGCCGAGCAGTTCCCAATCATTGTACTCCGGGGCAGTTGCTTCGTGGCACTGGATACATTTGGCATCAAAGAGCGGCTTGACGTCATTGCGCCAAGTGCGCTCCTGGGCCAGGGCCGGCATGGCCGGCACCAGCATCAACGCCATCAGGGTCAAGGCAATCCGTTTTGTCATTTTGTTCCTCCCTAAAGCTGATTGGGGATAAAGACGGGCTGCCGACAGTCCGACAGCTCAACCCGCCGCAATGTGGGTAGCTTATCCGACCATAACGACAAAAGGGAGCCTTGTTTTTGCGAATCATTCTCTACCGGGCCGCATACTCGTACAGGTTGCACAAAACCTGAGGCGCGGACACCTGCATCCCCGTGGTATAGGTCCTCAATTTGACTTGATTTGTTGGAACTATCCAGATCGATTGCACTTCCGCACAAGGAGTTGTCTACAAACTTGACTGTATTCTGCTGCCCCATTCCACGGGCATGTTGCCGCTACCGGTAATGTGGCAAAGCCGCATCTGAACACAACTGAAACAGCTACCGTTTGATTGTTCCCACGCTCCAGCGTGGGAATATAACTCTCCAATCCGTTGATATGGTTGACAGTGTCAATAGAAAATTACTGTCCCCCTTGATTCTTAT
>JAUNUN010000043.1 GCA_030538155.1 bacterium | reverse complement strand
AGACAAGATAAATACTGACTATATTAAATGGTCTGATATCGACAGCATTGATCACAAAATTTTGAACGGCCAAAATTTATTCTTTATTCATTTATCTGACAAAAGCAGAATAAAAAAAGTTGAAAAAATTTTAAATATGACTGATGCGATTGTTTTATATATAGATAATTTTGAAAAAAATCAGCAAATCAAAAAAATATTGCTCCATCAACTCGATATAATCAGAAAATGAATGGCCAAGGATTCTTTCTGATCAACATTTCAATCAATCATATTGATATATAAAAAACAATGCCCCTCTTTACTGACAAATTGACCAAGACTCGCACTACCTGGAAGGCTTGGTATGCCGTCTTTGCCCCGTTGGCACTGATTTTAGGCTCGCAGCTTCCTTTTTTTACGCAATTTTTAAGTAGTTTTCTATTTGCAGAATCATTACAGAATTTTTTTCTAACAATTGCAACGCCGATTCAATTCATCGGCTTTGTTTGTATCGCACTTCTGTTTATCAGAATTGTTTCTCGCACATGGCCGACAACAGAAGATCTTGGCCTGACCGCTACCATACGTCCGAAAGACCTTGCACTTCTTCTTGTGGTATTTCTTGTTACCCACCTCTTTTTCAAAATCCTGTTTCTCGGAGAAACCGGCGGCAAGGCACAGGCTGTTCAATTATTTGAGGATCTTGGCTTAAAGAATGGACTTCCCTATGCCATTGCCATGGTCACAAGTTCTGTCGTATTAGCTCCGGTCTGCGAAGAGCTGCTCTATCGGGGCATTATTTTGCGTGCAATACACGATGGCCTGGCCCGTAAAATACCGCTGCCTCTTGCCGTTTTTGCGTCATTACTTGTTTCTTCGGTTTTGTTTGCAATGCCGCATCTTAGTGATTCTCTGTTCAATAAAATAGCTTTAGCCTATCTGGTGAGTGGGCTTGCCTTTAGCTTTGTCTATATACAAACCGGCTCGCTTACGGCTGCAATGGTCTCGCACTCTTTGCAGAGCTGCTATGCCTTTGCAACCGTTCTCCTCTACGGCAAAGGCAGCACTTCTGTATCCCCTGCCATCTACCTGCTTGTTTTTGGCTGCCCGTTATGGACCTATTGCTGCGCCAGAGCTTTGTACGTACTTTTTCCGAAGCACTCTTCACGCTAAACAATATGGAGTTATCGCCATGATTATTCCAAAGCATTGGGCTTGTGAACGCCATGAGGTGAAACTACCGGATGGTGCAATCTGGCCTCTGCGCACCTGGGGCTGGGGTGAGAATGAGGAAGCCGCCAGGCAGCATGCTGCGGCAAGGGCTGAGAAGGTAAGGCAACGTATCTTGCAGCAGGGTATTCTTGATCCATATGAATATGGCGACAGGCCGCTGCGGGAAGAAATAGTCGAAACCATTGACGGCGCTGCAGATGAGGGACGCGCCGTGATAACGAGAAACAGGTATGGCGCGCTGATACTGAACAGCTCAAGCCTGCTGTTTCTTGATATAGACCAGAAAGTGCAGAAAAGAAGTTTTCTTTCCAGGCTGGTGGGCCGCAAGGCCGAGGCGGTCCGCAACGAGCAACTGCTTGAAATTAAAGAGCAACTGGTAAAATTTCCAAAAATATCCTTCAGGCTCTACCAGACAGCGGCGGGTTTCAGGGTCATTGCAACAAACAGGGCCTTCAAGCCCTTGGCTGAAGAGACCAGCGAGCTGATGCTGGCGACCAATACCGACCAGTTGTATCAGAGGTTGTGCCTGGCCCAGCACGGTTTTCGCGCCAGGCTGACGCCCAAACCGTGGCGCTGCGCCCTGTCCCTGCCGTCGAATTCGTTTCCCCGTACAGATGCGGCGGCCGAAGAGGCGTTCGTGGCATGGAAAAGGGACTACGAGCAAAGAACTCAGCAATTTGCAACCTGCAGATACATAGAAACCATTGGCAGCAGGGCCGCAGATTCGCGCTTGTCCACTCTCATTGCCCTGCACGACAGAATGACCCGCTGCACTACAAACCTGCCCCTGGCGTAGCAGGGGCAGCCGATACAGTCAGATCACGAAAAGAATTCCAGCAAGTAGCGACCCGCGGCCCGCAAAATAATCACCGTCAGCAGCCATTTGATCTGCTTGGCCAAGGCCACAGATATGACCGCAAAACAGTGGCAGCCGGAAACTTGCGACCCAGGGCACAAAATGTAAACACCAAGGCAGCTATGGCTGCGATTTCTCTATTTTTTCGCTACACTGTAAAAAGCTGGCTCGCGGCAAGTATTTTATACCCTTCCCCTTGTGGCGTGCAACAATACTAAAATCGTGAACCCCTAAATATGGAACTCGATCTGATCATTCTTCTTGTAGCAGGTTTTCTCGGCGGTATGCTCAACGCCGTTGCGGGCGGCGGCAGCTTTCTCACCCTGCCGGCCCTGCTCTTTGCAGGGGTGTCGCCCGTTGCCGCCAATGCCACCGGCACGGCCGCGCTTTTGCCTGGTTATATTGCCAGTGCCTGGCGTTTCCGCCGCGATATCGGCTATCCAAGCGGACTGGGCTGGGGTGATATTGCCGTACTCTCGGCCCTGGGCGGCAGCCTGGGTGCCATTCTTCTGGTTATAACTTCAGACCGGCTTTTCAGCGCCATTATCCCCTGGCTCATCCTCTTTGCCACTGTGCTCTTCGCCCTCGGGCCACGGCTCATGGCTGCCGGTAAATCAATATCGGAACAAAAAGATGCGGCCCAGACAAACCATATTCCTCCTCGCAGGCGCTGGCTCAATGCCCTTCTTCTTTTTCTGGCTTGTGCCTATGGCGGCTATTTCAACGGCGGGCTTGGTATTTTACTCTTGGCCGCCTTCAGTTACATGGGCCAGAGCAATCTGCACGCCATGAACGGGTTGAAAAACGTGGTTTCAGCCCTGCTCTCCTGCATCGCGGTCTTCCTCTATGCCTGGGGTGGGGCCATCGCCTTTGAACGCCTGCTGCCGCTGGCGCTTGCTGCCATCCTGGGCGGCTATGCAGGTGCGGTCCTAGCCTACCGCATTCCGCAGCGCGTCTTGCGCGCCTGCATTGTCGGCATCGGCGGCTTGCTCACTCTGGCCTTTTTCCTGCAACAATAACGCTTCCTCGCAAACCCTTATTCCGGTTTCAGATCTTCGGAAATATACCTTCCGAAGCCGACACAGAGAGGGCTTTGATCTGAAACCGGAATCAGCGTTCGGCCAGGGCAGCAGTATCCAGCAGGTCTATGCGCCTGCCCTCCACCTGGATCAGTCCTTCTTCACTCATCTTCTGAAAGATACGGGAAAGCGTTTCCGGGCTGGTGCCCAAGAGGCTTGCCAACTGGCCTTTGGGAATATCCAGCACCACCTGGTTCATATTTTTTTGCTCTTTGGCCATATAGAGCAGATACATGGCCAGGCGGCCGGGCACTTCTTTAAGGGAAAGATGCTCAATCTGGGTGGCAAAACGTCGCAGCCGCAGGGCCAGCACGGCCAACATGTTAAGGGCTAGCGAAGAGTTTTTCTCGATCAGGGCAACAAACTCGGGCCGGGGAAAGAAGTACAACTCCACTTCGCTTAAGGCTTCGGCTGTGGCCGGATAGGGCAAACCGTGGAAGACCGGCACCTCGCCAATGGGTTCGCCCTGGCCGAAAATGTGCAGAATCTGTTCCTTGCCTTCAGGCGAACTTTTGAACACCTTCACCTGGCCCGAGGCAATGATGTAAAAGCCAATACCTGGGTCTGCCTCGCGGAAGATGGTCTCTCCTTTACGACAACGACGTTTATTCGCAATACCGGCAAGTTCCGCAAGCTGCGCCTCGGTCAGATCGCTAAAGAGCATACACCGGCTGAGCAATTGAATTGGGTTGAGCATAAGAAAAAAGAGTAAAATTGATCTACATCAAGGACAAAGACTTATGTATGCTATACTGTATCCGGCAGCTGAACACAAACAGCATAAATATCCCCCACTTAACCAAGGAGGTCAGTATGTTTTGTAACCAGTGCGAACAAACCGCCAAGGGTGTCGCTTGCAGTGTTGTCGGCGTATGCGGCAAGCAGGAAGATGTGGCCGGTCTGCAGGATCTGCTCATCTACGTCATGCAGGGGCTTGCCCTGTACGCCCAAGAAGGCCGTAAGCACGGTATTGTTGACGATGCCGTCGATCTATTCACCTATAAGGCAGTCTTCTCCACCCTCACCAACGTTGATTTCGACCCGGAGCGCTTTGTCGAGCTGATCAACGAGGCTGTGGAACTGCGCGACGCCATGAAGGCCAAGGTTGCAGCCAAGGGCGGCAAGGTTGATTTCAGCGAGCCCCAGGCAGGCTACAAGCCCAGCGGTTCCACTGCGGATTTGGCCGCGGCAGGTACTGCCTTAAAGCTCATTGAAAACCTGGATACCGACGAAAACATCCGCTCGCTCAAGCAGACCCTGCTCTATGGCCTGAAAGGCCTGTGCGCCTATGCCGACCATGCCGCCATTTTGGGCCAGACCGATCCGGAAGTGGCAGCATTCTGCTACGATGCGCTCGTTGCCCTGATGGCCAAGGGACTGACTGTGGAGCAGTGCGTACCTGTTGCCATGAAGTGCGGCCAAATCAACCTGCGCGCTATGGAACTTTTGGACACGGCCAACACCGGCACCTATGGTCACCCGGTACCGACCAGCGTGCCGCTCGGCCACCGCAAGAACAAGTGCATCCTCATTTCCGGCCACGATCTCTACGATCTGGAGCAGCTCCTCAAGCAGACCGAGGGCAAGGGCATCGACATCTACACCCACGGTGAGATGATCCCCTGCCACGGCTATCCGGAACTGAAGAAGTACCCGCATTTTTACGGACATTTCGGCACTGCCTGGCAGAATCAGGCCAAGGAGTTCCCGAACTTCCCCGGGCCGATCCTCTTCACCACCAACTGCATCCAGAAACCGCGTGAAGACTATATCGACCGCGTCTTCACCAACGGCCTGGTAGGCTGGCCCGGCGTGAAGCACATCCGCAACAAGGACTACAGCCCGATTATCGAGATGGCTCTGGCCATGCCCGGCTTCACCGACGAGGTGGACAACGGCTCGGTCATGGTCGGTTTTGGTCACAACGCGGTTATGGGCGTGGCCGACAAGGTGATCGAGGGCGTGAAATCCGGCGCGATCCGCCACTTCTTCCTGGTGGGCGGCTGCGACGGTGCCAAGCCCGGCCGCAACTATTTCACCAACTTTGTTGAGCAGGTGCCCAACGACTGCGTGGTGCTGACCCTGGCCTGCGGCAAGTTCCGCTTCTTTGACAAAAAGCTGGGCGATATCGGCGGCATTCCGCGCTTGCTTGATGTGGGGCAGTGCAACGACGCCTACTCCGCCATCCAGATTGCAGTGGCGCTGTCCAAGGCCTTTGACTGCAGCGTCAACGAACTGCCGCTTTCCATGGTCCTGTCCTGGTACGAGCAGAAGGCCGTGGTCATCCTCCTGACCCTGCTTTCACTCGGCATCAAAGACATCCGCCTTGGGCCCTCGTTGCCGGCCTTCCTCAGCCCGGCAGTGCTGCAGTTCCTGGTGGATACCTTCGGTATCAAGCCGATCGAGACGCCGGAGGAGGACCTGGCAGCAATCCTCGGCTGATTTGACCTCAGCTGTTTAACAGCACGGGCCGGCGCGGAAGGGTTATGATCCCGCCGGCCCGTTTCATATCTTGACTCAATAAACCATGGATCAGCGTTACAAAACCTATATGACCCTGCCCGGTCTGCATGCGGGCATGCTCACCCCGGAGCAGCTGGAACGCCTGGCCAAACTGGTTCAGGACTACGATATTCCGGGCATTAAGATCACCAGCGCCCAGCGCATTGCCCTGATGGGCATGGATCCGGAACGCCTGAGCGCCCTGCAGCAGGATTTGGGCATTGAACCCGCCCCTGCCGGGGGCCATAAGCGGGTGCACTATGTGCAAGCCTGCCCGGGCAAAACCTGGTGCAAGTACGGTGTGGTCGAAACGCTTGGCATTGCCAAAAAAATTGAACAGCTCGAACTGGACGGCCCCCTGCCCAACAAGGTGAAAATCGGCATTTCCGGCTGCCGCATGTGCTGCTCCGAATCTTGGTTGCGGGATATCGGCCTGATCGGCGAGCGCAAGGGTTGGCGGGTGATTTTCGGCGGCAATGCCGCCGGCAGGCCGCGCATCGGTGAAGAACTGGCCGTCGGCCTGACTGAAGACGAGGCCCTGGAGCTGATCCGCAGGGCACTGAATTTTTACATCCGCGAGGCCCGGGGTAAAACCCGCACCGCCCGGATGGTGGAACGCATTGGCATCGATGCGGTGCGGCAGGCGGTACGGGGGCCGTTGGGCCCATATCCGCACAAGGCCGACCGCGCAACAGCACAGCAAGAACTACAAGAGGATCACATGAAATCTGTACGGAAAATCGTAGAAATAGATGAGGAACTCTGCGACGGCTGCGGCCTGTGCGTGCCCGACTGTGCAGAGGGTTCTCTGCGCATCATCGACGGCAAGGCACGGCTGGTTGCAGATAAACTCTGCGACGGCCTGGGCGCCTGCCTGGGTGCCTGCCCCACCGGCGCACTCAAGATTATTGAACGTGAGGCCGACGAATTTGACGAGGCCGCTGTAGAGGAATTCTTGAAGGCAGAACAGACCAAGGCCCAGAACAGGCCTGCAGAGCAACAACTGGGTTGCGGCTGCCCCTCCAGCAATCTGCAGACCTTTCAGGCCATGAGCGACTTACGGCCGGCACTTTCTCCCTGTCAGAGCGCCAATGCGCCCAACCGGATCGCGCCAGGCCAAGCAGGCTCAGCCCTGACCCACTGGCCGGTGCAGATTCGTCTGATTCCGCCTACAGCACCCTTTCTTGAAAATGCCGACCTCCTGGTGGCTGCCGACTGCACGGCTCTGGCCTATGCCAACCTGCATCAGGATTACATCCAGGGCCGCACGGTCATGATGGGCTGCCCCAAGTTTGACGATCAGGAACTGTATGTGGAACGCTTCACCGAAATCTTCAAAACGCGCAAACTCAAGTCGCTCACCATCCTGATCATGGAAGTGCCCTGCTGCCACTCCATGCTGCAAATTATTAAACGCGCCCTTGATGCGGCCAAGCCCAGCTTCCCGGTGAAATACGCCATAGTTTCCCTGCAGGGACAGTTGCAGCAGGAACAGAGCATGTAATAGATATTCTCCTCTTCCATCTCAAAGCCCTCTCCTTGGTCTGGAAGAGGAATAATATTCAAAAATTTTCAGAAACAAAAACGGCGGCTTGACTCTGCGTATGTGCGCAAGACCCTGCCGCCGTTCTTGTTTTATTTTTCATCACTGCTGTCTCATATTGCTCCGGTGTCATCGTTCCCACGCTGGAGCGTGGGAACAATCAAATTCTTGCAGCTCAAGTATCCAACCTTGCGCCCGCGCTACCAATCAAAGGCTGTTACGCTGTGGCAAAGGTTTCGCGGTCTAGTGAAAAAGCCACTCGGCAAGACTATTTCCCCTGCCAGAGCGGCTGCCGCTTTTCGCGGAAAGCGGCCACGCCCTCCTTGGCATCCTCGGATGAGCACAAGCGGGCAAAGGCATCGTTCATAAAATCAAAGGCCTTGTAGTAGTCGCAATCCGCAGCGGTGTAGAAGGACTTTTTCGCGTTCTGCATGGCAACCGGGCTCTTGGCCGCCAAGGTAGCCGCCCATTTTCTCGTTTCCTCTTCCAGTTCTTCATCTGCAACCACCCGGTTGATCAGCCCCATGCGCTCTGCCTCGGCAGCCGGAATCAATTCGCCGAAAAAGAGCATCTCCAGGGCCTTTTTTCTGCCGATGGAGCGAGACACCGGGATCACCGGGCCGATACAGTTGAGGCCAATCTTGATGGCGGTCAGGCCAAGGCGGGCCGTGTCGCCAGCAATGGCCAGATCTGCCGCCGCCACGAGACCGGCCCCGTTTGCGGCCGCAACCCCAGGCACCTGAGCAATCACAGGCTTACTCATCCTGCTGATGCTGACCAGCGGGGTTTCCATACATTCAATCCAGTCGCGCAGCTCCTGCACGGATTTACCTTCAAGACCGCCGACATCGATACCGGCGCAAAAAACCTTGCCGCTCCCCTTCAGCACCACAACCCGCACCTTGTTGTCGGCCTCGGCCTGCCACAGGGCCTGATCCAGTTCCCTGGCCAGCCCAATGGTGAAGGTGTTGAGCTGATTCGGCCTGCTCAGCACGATTTCACAGACATAGTCCTCTCCAACCTGAACCGTGATGCTCTCGTACGCCATAGTTTTCCCCGCTGTGATGGATGGGTGGTTGAAAGCAGTCTTTCTCGCCTCTCCCAGTCTCCTTTATTCCTGTATAGGTTGCATCGGTACAGAATACCATTGAACCTTCACACAAATACGTGCGGAGAGCAACTTATTCCATTTCCATATCAAAGCCCTATCTGTGTCGGCTTCGGTAAATGCTCGCAGGACGTACCCCATGTACGCCTGCGTCACATTTGCCTCGCCTCCTTGATACATTTCCGTTGATCTGAAAACGGAATTAAATGGTCCTGCGGACCGCTCCAGCCGAGACGCCATTACCTCTTCACCAGAAATCTGCCGCCCATGGCGCGGTAGACCGTGCTTTCATCCCGCAGCAAGGCGTACTTGGCCTGCAGACTGCTGAGGCGGGTGTCATCCTCGTTGTTGAGGGCCTGCAGGTAGTCCTTGAGTTCGCCCGCGCCCAACTCATAGCGCGCCTGGTAGTGGCCGGTAATGGCCTGCTCGCGCTTAAAGCGCTCCAGCAAAAGTTCAAGGGAGCGGCCGCTTTGGCGGCCCACATCGTAGGAGACCCACACCTCGTTGAGCGCGGTGGTGATGCTGCGGATAAAATCCAGCCGGGCCAGTTCGTAGTCATCCTCACTTAAACGTACATTGGCCCGCACCCGCTGCCAGTCCAGAAAGGGCAGACTCAGGCCCAGGGTGCCGCTGACAAAGGGAAATTCAAAGGGTCTGCTGCTGGTGTTTGATTCCGTGCCTAGGGCAGCGCCCAAGCTGAGGGCCGGGTACCAGGAACTATGGCTGGCCTGCATACTGTTGAAGGCGCCGGCAAAGCGGGATTCCGCAGCCTGCAGATCCGGCCGCGCGGCCAAGGCCGACACCGGCACCTGCAGATCCACGGGCAGATTGCGCTGCTCAAGCAGCGCCCGGTTGCTCAGGGGCGGCAATTCACCAGGCCGCAGATTCAAGAGATCCCCCAAAGTTTGACGCACCAAGGCCTCTTCGGCGGCAAGATTGCTGATTCTATTTTGCACCGACAACAAGGACTGCTCCGCCTGCTGCACCTCAACCGGCGCAACCTTGCCCAGTTCGGCCTTGGTGCGCACCAGGCCCAGCAGTTCGCGGTAGCGGCCGATGCTTTGTTCCAGCACCTGCCGGCCTTCCTGCAGATAGCGCAGGGAGTAGTAGCCATTGATGACGGAATGAATGAGGCTCAGGCGCAGGGCCTCACGGTCGGCCACGGTGGCGTGATACTCCCATTCCTGGGCGCTTGCGGCATGGCGCAAACGCTGCCAGAGATCGAGCTCGAACTGCAGACCCAATTTCGTCTGGTAACTGCGGCTGGTGTTGCCGCTTTCCAGATCACGCCGGGCCGAGGCGGAAAGATCGCCCGAGGCAGTGGGGAAAAGATCGGCCCCGGCCAGTTCCGCCCGCACTAGGGCGCTGTGGATGCGCAGCGCGCTCTGGGCCAAGTCCACATTGCGGATGAGGGCCAGATCCACATAGCGCGCCAGTTCGGCATCCTGGTAGCCCTGCCACCAGTCCTTGTCCTCTACAAAGCGCGCGTCCATCTCTTCCCGGCTCAAAAGCTCTTGTCCTTGCCGCAGGCCGCTTTCATGCTGGGGCTTGGCGCAGGCGCTCAGGCCGAGAACAGCCGCCAGCATCAGGCAGCCGAGGGTCAAACGCAGGTATCGTTTCTTCATGGCTACTCCCTGGCCAGGGCATCAATGGGGTTGAGTTGGGCGGCATTTCTTGCTGGAATAAAGCCGAAAATGATGCCTATGGCTGAGGAACAGGCCAGGGCAATGATCATAGCCCAGGTGGAATAGACCATGGGAAAGTTGCTCACCATCATGGTAAAGGCCATGCCGAAGAGCCGCGACAGGAGCACGCCCAAAAGCCCGCCCACCAGACAGATCAAGACCGCCTCGATGAGAAACTGCTCCATGATGTTGCGCTGTCGTGCGCCCACGGCCATGCGCAGGCCGATTTCTCTGGTGCGCTCGGTAACCGAAACCAGCATGATGTTCATCACCCCGATGCCGCCCACCACCAGGGAAATGACGGCAATGCCCGAGATGAGCAACTTAAGCGTGCCGGTAGTGCTCTCCACAGTCTTGCGGATGCTGTCGGTATTGATGGTATAGAAATCCTGCTTCTTGTGGCGGGCGGTGAGCAGTTCGGTCAGTTTTTTCTCCGCCATCAGCGGCATGACCTGATCGTTCACCTTGACCGTGATGGAAGAGATGAATTTCGCGCCGGTAATGCGCCGCATGACCGTGGTATAGGGCGCATAGATGTTGAGGCTGCTGGAACCGGGGCCGAAGGTGCGTTCCTGATCCTTAAGCACGCCGATGACCTTGAGCGGCTTCTGCCGAAAGAGGATGATCGTGCCCAGCGCGTTTTCACCGGGTTTGAAAAGCCGGCTGTAGGTGTTGTGGTCGATGACCACGTAAGAGGCAGTGGCGCGCACATCATCGTGGTCAAAAAAACGGCCTTGGGCCATGGCCAGGGCCTTGACCTCGAAGTACTGCTCCCCCACCCCGTTGAGCATGGCCGAGAGCGTATTGTTGCGGTAGACCAGATCCCCGGTATTGGTGGTATTGGGGGTGACGCTTGAGATATAGGACTGCTTTCCCAGGATATCCGCATCGGCCACGGTTAAAGTGCGGATACGGCCGGCGCGGCGGTCGCCGAAACCGGAACCGCGCATGATATCAATGGTGTTGGTGCCCATGGCATTGATATCGGCAATGATTTTCTGCTGGGAACCGGTGCCCAGGGCCACCACCGAAACCACTGAGGCAATGCCGATGATGATGCCCAGCATGGTGAGGAGCGAACGCAGCTTGTGGGCCAGCATGGCCTGCACCGACATGCGGAAGGCCTCGCGGAACTGATCGAGCCTGCCGGCCAAACGTCGGCGCCGGCCCCTGCCTGCGGCCTGCTGCGGTGCAGCCGCAACTTCGGCCGCAATTGTTGCCTCGCCGGACTCGCGGCTGCGCTGATCTGCAACCACTGCGCCATCATGCAGTTCGATAATGCGGTTGGCATGGCCGGCCACGCCCGGATCATGGGTAACAATGATGATGGTATGGCCTTGGCGGTTCAGCTCTTTTAAGATCTGGAGCACATTTTCCCCGCTTTTGGAATCCAGCGCGCCGGTGGGTTCATCCGCTAGGATGAGGCGGCCGCCGTTCATCAGGGCTCGGGCAATGCTCACCCGCTGCTGCTGGCCGCCGGAGAGTTCGCTGGGCAGGTTGGGAAACTTATCGCCCAGGCCAAGTCCGCTCAGCAGTTCCTGCGCGCGCCTGCTGCGCTCCTTGCCGCTCATGCCCGCATACACGGCGGGCAGCGCCGTATTATCCGTGGCAGACAGGCTGGGCAGAAGGTTGTAGCGCTGGAAGATGAAGCCGATGGAGCGGCTGCGCAGAGCCGCGAGCTGATCGGAGCTGAGGTTGGCGGTGTCGTCGCCGTCGATACGGCAGGTGCCGGAGCTTTGCGTGTCCAGGCAGCCGATGATGTTCATCAGGGTGGATTTGCCCGAGCCGGATTGGCCGATAATGGCGACAAAATCACCGTGCTCCACGCTGAAGGATATATCTCTGAGCACATGCACTCGGCCTGCACCCTGACCGAAAAACTTGTTGATGCCCTCAAGCTCGATGATCTTGCTCATCGTCTCGGCCCTCGCGGCATGCGTCCGCCCGTACCGCCGCTCTTGATTTCCGCCTCGCTGAGCTGCCCTATCACCACCTCTTCGCCTTCTTGCAGGCCACTGGTAATCTCTACCCGCACCCCGTCGGAAAGCCCGGTGCTGACCGGTCGGTCTTGCGGCTTGCCGGAATCATCCAGTACCTGCACCTGTCTTGCGCCCTTGGGTCCGTGCTGCACTGCGGTAATCGGCACCACCAGAACATCGCGCACCTCGGCCACGGTGATGGTGTTTTCCGTGGTCATGCCGATGCGCAGCACCCCATCCGGGTTATCCACCCTGGCCTTGCCGTAAAAATAAACCGCATCCGAGGAGGTGCCCGGGCTGGAGGAACTGGCGGCAGAGGAGGAGCTGCCGTACTTGCCGTCTGAAAGCGTGGTCATGCCGGGGTCAAGCGAGGTGATAGTGGTAGTAAAAATCTGATCCGGCAGGGACAGCACCGTGAACTGCAGCGGCATTCCCTCCTTGATCACGCCGATATCACCCTCGGAGATCTCGATGTTGTTCTCCATCTTGGCCAGATCGGCAATCTGCACGATAGTGGGCGTGGTCTGATTGGCGTTCACGGTCTGGCCCTCATCCACCACTACCGCCACCACGGTGCCGTCCAGGGGCGCGGTAATTTTCGTATAACCCAGCCGGAGCTGATCGGTATCGAGCGCCAGTTCCGTCTGCCTGATCTGCGACTGCGCCTGCGATACCTCGGCCTTGGCCAGGGCAAGCGAGTTGACCGCATCTTCATAGGCATCCTTGGAGGTGGCATTGCGTTTAGCCAAGGCGTTTTCCCGCTCATAGCGGGTCTGGGCTATTTTAAGCGCCGCCTGCTTGGCCACCAGTTGGGCCTGATGACTGGCCAGGGCCGCCTTGTCGGTATTGTACTGGTTCAACTGGGAGACGGAATCGATCTCCGCCACCAGATCTCCTTTCTTCACCTGCCGGCCCAACTCGACATGGAGCTTTTCAATTTGGCCTGAGACCTGCGCACCCACGCTGACCAGATCCACTGCATCCATCTTGCCGGTGGCCACCACCTGGCGGGTGACGGTACCCAGTGCCACGGTCTCGGTCAGATAATTCACCTTGCCGGCTGTTGTGCTCTGCCGCCAGTACCAGAAAGCGGCCCCGGCAAGCAGGGTGAGGATGAGCACAACCACAATTATTTTTTTCATGGAACCATCACGTAAGCTGAGTTTGGCAATCTGAAATCGGTAAGCAAAAGGGCAGGAAGATGAGTGAGTTGTTGAGCAGCAAGGCGCAAACTCGGCAGTAGGCAAAAACATGAGCCCTGCTGCAAGAATCAGTCCACAGAACTAGTACACAGGTATACTATCAAAAAACGTACCAGCGCCGATCATCCTCGAAAAAACAACGTACAAACGGGGAGAAAACATAAGAAATCCTGACTACCGGGCAAAAAAGGCCGGCTCGGCGCACGGCACAGCATGCGCACTTTCTACCCAGGAGTAGTGTAGAAATGCGTAAAAAATAACCAGAAAGCCCGTGAATGCAAGGCATGTACGGGGCTCTGCATTTTTTATGACAATAAAGAGAAAAATTATTGAATATAAAAAATTGTACTACTATACATACAACATCCACTTGTCACGGGAGACCTTTCAGGCAACCGCGGCCCAATCATCTCACTCCCAAGGAGGCGCTGCATGTTGAAATCCATGTCTATTCTTGCACTGGCAGGAATGCTGGCTGTTCCTTCCCTTGCCCTGGCCGGCTCCAGCGGCGCCAATCAGGCCGAGTTGGAGCAGCGGATTGAAGAACTCTCCCGCCGGCTCGATGAGTTGAAAGCTGAAATGGCCAAGCAAAAAGAGGTGGTCAGCGAATACACGAGTACCGTTGACTCCCTGGATGAGCGCTCCGAGGCCTGGGATTTGGCCTCCCGCTTCGAATTCAGCGCCGAATTGCGCAGCCGGGGCGATTTTTACCGGGCCAACAACGTCTTTAGTGCAGGCACTCCCCTGGGCATGACCGGCATGGATGCGGCCACGGGCATGCCCATCTTTGGCGGGGTGTCCAAGGGGGATCAGAAAAACGACAGCATCCTCACCAACCGTCTGCGTCTCAACATGAAGGCCAAGGCCACGGAAAATCTCGAATTTGTGGGCCGCCTGGCCATGTACAAGGCCTGGGGCATGCAGTCCACGCCAACGGGGCTTGCCGATGGCTACCCCATCTTTGACGGCAACACCACCCGCACCCCGAACGACAGCGCCCTTTACGTGGATCGCGCCTACATCAACTGGACGGAGATCGGCGGCCTGCCCATCTGGCTCTCGGTCGGTCGCCGCCCCACCACCGACGGCCCGCCCGCGCAGCTGCGCATGAACAGCGACAGCCGCATGGCCACCCCGGTTGCCTATATGGACTATCCCTTTGACGGCTTTACCCTGGGCTATGCCTATGAGTGGGGCATCGAGGCCCTGGGCGACGGCAGAATCCGCTTCTGCTACGGTCGCGGCTTTGAAAACGGCCTGCTCTGGGACAAAGATCCAGACGCCTTCCCACTGGATGACACCGACTTTGCCGGTTTCAGTTGGGATGTGTTCCAAAAAGGCGAACGCTTCCTCAACCTGCAACTCTTCGGCGTGTACAACCTCTACAACTACCCGGCCTTCAGCAGCGATTTTGTGCGCTACGGCGCGGCCATGCCCCAGGATCAGGGCGGCTATGGCGAGCAGAAAGACCTGGGCCAGATGATCCACGGCACCGGGGTGTACAAGGCCAAGACCGGCAACCTCAACTACTTTATCGCCGGCGGCTGGAGCCGCACCGATCCGAACGGTAACGGTATGTTCAACGATTATGCCGCCATGGCCATGGGGCAAAGCGGGCCGAACACCAGCTCTGAAGACGGTTATTCGGTCTATGCCGGTGTCCGCTACGACATCGACAGCATCGGCCTGAAGCTGGGCGCAGAATACAACCACGGTTCCCGCTACTGGGTGGCATTCACCCCCGGCCATGATGATCTCTACATGTCCAAGCTGGCGACCCGGGGCGACGCCTACGAACTGTATATGATTTACGATCTGCCCGTGGGCGAGGCCCTGTCCAAGTATACCAAGGCCTTCCTGCGCCTGGGCTGGCAGTACTACAGCTATGACTATGCCGGTGGCTCCAACTACAACTTCAAGCCCTACGATCTGGACAGCGACCGCGAGGCCCTGCAGATGCTGGGCATGAACCCGGTGGAGAGCGCCAACCAGCTCTACCTGATGCTGGAGGCGCACTTCTAAACCGGTCTTGCCCTGACAGCGCGTCTGTGTTTACCTGTACGGGAAAGCTGAATCATTTCGGCTTTCCCGTTTTTTGTTTCCGTTTCAAGAGCAACCAATACCAGCCGGCCCAGCCATGCCTGCAGACTCCCCTTCCTTACAGACACAGACCTCCACCCCAGCACCGCCCCAGCGCACAGGCGAACAGATCCGAACTCCGCATGCCATGTTCTGCCGTTTGGGTGGTATCAGTACCGGCCCCTTTGCCTCGCTCAACCTCTCCTTTGGTGTCGGCGATGATCCTGCACTGGTTCGCCGCAACCGGCAATCGGCTCTGCGCAGTCTGGGTCTGAGCCGACTGGTCTCCCTTGGCCAGGTACATGGAAATGAGATTTTGACCCTGGTTACGGAGAACAAAGGGGTTGAATTGGAAGAATTTCCCGGCTACGACGCAGTCATCTCCAATCTGCCGGGTGTAGCTCTACTCATCCAGCAGGCAGACTGCCAGGCCGTACTCCTGCACGATCCGGTAAAAAAAGCGATTGCCGCCATCCACTGCGGCTGGCGCGGCAGCGTGGTCGGTATCATTGCCAAGACCATCGCCCATATGGTCAGCAGCTACGGCAGCGATCCCGTGCATCTGCACGCGGTCATCAGCCCCTCGCTTGGCCCCTGCTGCGCGGAATTTGTCAACTTTAAGCAGGAATTGCCTGCCTGGATGCACGCCTTTGAGCCGGCAGACAAAAAAGCCCACTTCGACTTCTGGGCCATCAGTCGCAAACAACTCGCTGATGCGGGCGTGCCGAGCGCGCAGATCGAGACCATGGGTATTTGCACCCGCTGCAACCGCGACTATTTCTCCTTCCGCCGGGCCAAGCTGGAAACGGGCGGCATCTGCGGCCGTAACGGCTCGCTGATCGGCCTTGCAGCAAGGAATTAAAAATCAATGAGTTAAGAATCAACCCAATTCAAAGTCGCAGACCAGGGGGGCGTGGTCAGAGAGGGTAACAGTCGGGCAAAAGAAACCCACCGGCCGCAACTCCGGGCTGTGCAGGATAAAATCCAGTTCGCGGGTGGGCTGGTGGCTGGGATGGGAGGGAAGACACTGGTGATTGACACTGCACAGGCCGGTTGCGCCTAAAAACAGCTCCATCTCCCGGCTGCCCCAGAAAACGTTGAAATCCCCGGCCACGATTACCGGCCGCTCTACCTTGCGGATGAGCCGGTAGAGGCGTTCCAGTTGGTACTGGCGCTTGCGGTAGGTAAGGGACAGATGCACCAGAAACACGGTAAGCCGTTCGGTGCAGGCCTGGATGATGAGCCGTTTGACGCCCTCATCAAAGTACTGAAAGCGGTGGCTGATAATGGGCATGCGCGAGAGCACGGCATTGCCCTGGGTTTTGAGCAGGGGCAGACGCGAAACCATGGCATTGCGCCCATACTTGCCCTGGCCGACATAGTCGTAGCCCAGTTGCTCGGCAATCAGGGCCGCCTGGCTTACATTGCCGGTGCGGAAGGAACCGCTATCCACCTCAACCAGCCCAATAACATCCGGGTTGATCTCGTCGATAAATTCCACGATCTTCTTGAAATGCTCAGAAGAAGACCGCAAATAGCCCGCATAGGGAAAAGGCAGATGAAAACTGCTGCCCACGCCGGTGGCGTAACGGATATTGTACAACAGGAAACGGAACACGGAAACGGTCTCGGACAAACTCAGGAATGCCTGCGCGAGCGCAGACCAAAAATGCCGCCTTTATGGCTGCTGAAAGCGGGGTTGCCGCCACCCCGGCCACGGGAGGATGAAGATGAGGCTTCCTGCACCGCGCTGATCACCTCCACCTCACCCTGTTTCGGCTCGGGCAGGGCAAAATCCTCGACACTAATACCGGCAGTGCCCTTGCCCCGGCTGAGCTGGTACAGGTCGTAGAGGCGCTTGCACTCCTGGTAATAGCTCTTTTTCTTCAGCCACTTAGGATAGCCCTTGCCGTTGCCCGCATGGTGCAGGGTGGACAGGTTGATCAAAAGCGTGCTGATGCGCTCCTTGGCCATGCGCGGAATGTTGAAAGGTACGCCAAAACGCTCGCCGATATCCTCACGCAGAGCGGCAAAACATTGATGAAATTGCGGCCCGCGCAGGCGCTCCTCGCCCGGCAGTTTAAAATGTGCGCTTGCCCAGGGCAGAAGCAGAGCCGCAAAGAGGAAGTGCTCCTCAATGTGCACCGGCTGTTCTTCGCTGCTGCTCTGGTAGACCCGGTCGATTTCGCCCAGGATGCGCAAGAGGGCAAGGCTGGTTTCATCCTTGCCGCCCGCCTGAAAATAATCCTGGTAGAAGGGAAAGAGCGTCAGCCACAGAGGGGTGGTCATGCACTGCTCGGCCCAGAGCTTGCTTGCGCCGGAGCGCAGATCCTTTAAGATTTCATCGCGTAGCCGCGAGGGCGGACACAACATCAGCTCGCTGCTGTGGCGCTGCAGGGCCTCACTGGTAGCGGCATCGACGGCAAAGCCGGTGCGGGCCGCATGACGCACCACCCGCAGCATGCGCGCCGGATCGTGGCTGAAACGCTGATCCGGATCACCCACCATGCGGATAATGCCACGGTTTAAGTCTTCCACCCCGCCCACGTAGTCGATGACGGTGCGACCCTCGATCTCGTAAAAAAGTGAGTTGATGGTCAGATCGCGGCGAAAGGCGTCTTCTTCCAGCGTGCCGAAGGTGTTGTTGGAAGCAAGCAACTCGCCTTCGCCGTCCTCCTCGTATTCGCTGCGAGAACGCAGGGTAGACACTTCAATGATCTTGTTGCCCCGGAAAAAGACCTGAACCAGACGAAAACGCCTGCCAATGGTGCGGCTGTTGCGGAAGAGCCGCCGCAGTTGTCCGGGCCGGGCATCGGTGGAGATATCGAAGTCCTTGGGCTTTTTGCCCAAGAACAGATCCCGCACACCGCCACCCACCAGGTAGCCCTTGAAACCGGCATCCCGCAGGCGGTACAGCACCTTGAGGGCCTCCCGGTCCAACTGCTGTTCGCGGATGGGATGCTCGCTTTCCGGAAAGATGGCCGCCTCCACAGTGGCTGCAGGGCTGGGCTTTCCGGCTGTGGTTTTATTTTCCTGGGGCAGACTGGACATGTTCAGTGCTCAAACAAGGCGCTCTCGTATCTCGTGCACGGAAAACCGCACTAGCGCGCCCCGGATTCCGCCGTGACCAGTCGGTCTGCGGGTTGTTCCTTGTAGACCGATTCGGCTGCTTTGACAAAACGGTCAAAGATCTCCCGTACCGGCAGGATTTCCTTCATCTTGAAGGTATTAGCCCCGGAAAAGACCAGTCCGTTTTCCAGGTCGCCGCCATGGGAGGCCAACAGCCGCTCGCTGATGCAGTACTTGTGGTCACACTTTTTCAGGCACTTGTAGCGACAGACCTTGGCGGTGATGTCTTCCTGGGCAAGCATCCTCTCGACAAAGGGCGTTTTGATGGCCCGGCCCGGCAAGCCCACCGGCGAGGTCACCAAAACGATGTCCTCCTGCTGGGCCTTGAGGTAGGCCTCCTTAAATTCTTGCGACACCGAACATTCCTCGCTCAAAACAAAGCGCGAGGCCATCTGCACCCCGTCGGCTCCGTATTTGTCCATCATCTCGGCCATTTCGTAGCCGTTGGTGATGCCGCCTGCCGCAATGAGCGGAATACTGGAAACCGCCTTGCGGATGGTGGGAAAAAGCTCACGCAGGGAGAGGTTGGTGCCCAAGTGGCCGCCTGCCTCCGCCGCTTCCACCACAACTGCGGCTGCCCCCAGCTTTTCCGCCAGTTTGGCGAAGGATGCCGAGGAAACAATGGAGACAATCGGGATATTATGGGCCTTGCCGATCTTGAAGATATCGCGGGAAAAACCGGCTCCGGTGATGATCATGTCGGCACCGGCCTCGATGGATCCCATCACCAGGTCGTAAAAATCGCGCATCGCGTACATGATGTTGACCGCGATGATGCCCTTGGTGGCGTTTTTCGCCTTGCGGATATCTTCCTGCAACTCTTCTACCGGGATACCCGAGCCGCCGATGGTGCCGATGCCGCCGCACTCCGCCACAGGCACAGCCAAGGTCGAGGTGGACACCCGCACGGACATGCCCCCCTGGATAATGGGAATTTTGGCAATCAGGGATCCTATTTTCAATTCAGGCAATTTCATGCAAGTCTCGTCTGGAAAAAAGGCTGAAGGTACTGTCTTCAGATTGCCGCCGCGTTTCCATGCAAAAAGACAAGTCCTTAAGGTGGTAGTACGGCGGCGCTGTCGGGTTATTATAGGAACGTTAAACAAAATAATCTACATCGACTTGACGCATACCCTCTTTCTGGGGTAAATTTTTTGTTTTTCTCCCCTACAGCCTTTGATTTTACAGCCGCGATAGTCATGACAAAACTCCAGGCCGTTAACGGTTTCAAGGATATCCTGCCGGAACAGATCCACCTGTGGCAACGGCTCGAGGCCTGCGCCACCGAAGTGTGCCGCCGTTTCGGCATGCGTGAGATCCGTACGCCCATTCTCGAAAAAACGGAACTCTTTGTCCGCTCCATCGGTGAAGCCACTGATGTGGTGGAAAAAGAGATGTACACCTTTCCCGACAAGGGCATCACCATGCGGCCCGAGGCCACGGCCTCGATTATGCGCGCCTTTATCGAACACGGCATGCACGTGCAGCAGCCGGTACAGCGGCTCTACACCATGGGTGCCATGTTCCGGCACGAACGGCCGCAAAAGGGCCGACTACGCCAGTTCCACCAGTTTGACGCCGAGATTATCGGCCCGGTTGAACCCCAGGTGGATGCGGAACTCATTGCTTTGGGGCAAATGCTTTTTGACGAGCTTGGCCTTGATGTCAGCCTGGAACTCAATTCACTGGGCTGCCCGGTGTGCAGGCCGCCCTTCCGGCAAAAGCTGATCGAGCGCCTGGAAAAGGTGCAAGACCAGCTCTGTAGCGACTGCCGGCGCAGACTGCATACCAACCCTTTGCGGGTGCTGGACTGCAAAAAACCCGAGTGCCGCGCCCTGGTGGCGGATGCGCCTTCCATGCAGGAATCGCTCTGCCCGGATTGCGACCGTCATTTTACTGCTGTAAGGGCCACGCTCGACAGCCTGGGTCTTCGCTATAACTTAAACCGCTTCATGGTGCGCGGTTTGGATTACTACACCCGTACCACCTTTGAATTTATTACCAACCAGCTTGGCGCCCAGGCCGCAGTGGGCGGCGGCGGCCGCTACGACGGCTTGATCGAGGAACTCGGTGGCCCGGCGGTTTCTGGCATTGGCTTTGCCATGGGCATGGAACGCATTGTTCTGCTCATGGAACAGCAAGAACAGGCGGAAGTCGCCGCTGCCGGCCGTATGGATGTGTATCTGGCAGCGCTTGGCCCCGAGGCCCTGGCCCACTGCACCGTGCTGGCCCAACTGCTGCGTAAACGTGGGTTACGGGTTGCCATTGACTACAGCGACCGCAGCCTGAAGGCGCAGATGAAGATCGCAGGCCGGGTGCAGGCAAGATATACCCTCATTCTCGGCGCACAGGAATGGGAGCAGAAGGCGGCAATTTTGCGCGATATGGAGACCCAGGAGCAAAAACCGTTTTCGTTGATCGGGAATACAGAAGAGCAGTGCGAGGGATTGGTTGAAATATTGCATGACTCCAACAGCATGTAGACTCTGGTTTGTCATAGATCGAACTTTTAAAGATAAAACACTCCGGCACAAACCATGAAAAACAGGGTATATTTGGTTGCAACATTAACTACTCTTCAAGGTTGCATCGTTGCACCTACTAAAATGGGAGAAGCAATACGCCTCGTAAACAGACAAAGTGACTACAATTGTCGATACATTGAGACAGTTACAGGGTCAGATTCATTGGGATGGACAAGCGCGCACAATGCTGAAGGCGCTATGAATGAAGCTAAAAATAGATCCGCCAAAATTGGAGCTAATGCTATTCGTATAATAAATATAGATTCAGATTTAGCAACATCAGTAGTTGTAGCTGAGGATCTTAAGTGCGACTTTAAAGACAAAAACAATTAGTAAGACAATAAAATAAAAAACTTACTTACTGACATCCTCATCATTTTTATATTTTTTCGTTAAATAACAAAGGAATATTAGCATGAATTTAGAGCGGAAACTTAATTCGGTTGGGAAATCAGTATTCGTGAGGCATTATGACATATTCGAATTATATGATTCTGGCCAAATAGGAAGAGAAGAAGCAATTAATTTTCTTATGGATTCAAAAACAAGTAATTACAACGGTGCGTCTATCCGTGTTGGCAATGCAAAGGCAATATTTGACAATGGGAAAGTTAAGGAAGCATTAAATCTAGTTTTGCAGGCAGAGAGAGTTTCTTTAGAAGTAAAGGACAAAGCAAGTAAAATTATAGAAAAAATTGTATAACACTAATGGTTATCGATTTTTTATATTATTGCTCCGTTATCGCTACAGCTTGATGATGAAAATTATTGCAATCCTCTTTCACTTCATTTTTCTAACACCCAGAACAGGAAATAAATAGACAGTATTTATAGAAAATTGATATACAAAGGAGTTATTACCATCCGCCTAACTTATTCATAGAGAATGCATATAAATTTTTAGGCCAAAATTCAAACCTATTTCATTTAATTTACTCTCACATCAACTAACCGGCAATCATGCCGCAGCCGTTTTCTTTGGAGAAATCGTATGGAATCAATGGGCGCACTTAAGCGCACGCACACCTGCAACGACCTTGGCCTGGATGATCTGGGCAAGGAGTGCATCCTCATGGGTTGGGTGCTTCGCCGCCGTGATCATGGCGGCGTTATCTTCATCGACCTGCGCGACCGCTGGGGCATCACCCAGGTGGTCTTCAACCCCGAGGTCAATGCAGGGGTGCACGAGAAGGCCCACCAGCTCAGGAGCGAGTGGGTATTGGCGGTGCGCGGCCATGTCTCCCGCCGTCCGGCCGACATGGACAACCCCAAACTCGCCACCGGCAGTATCGAGGTGCTGGTGGATGAGCTGCGCATCCTCAACACCAGTGAAACCCCACCCTTTCCGTTGGATGAAGACGTCGAGATCTCCGACACCCTGCGGCTGCAATACCGCTATCTGGATCTGCGCAGGCCGGAAATCGCCCACAACCTGGTGCTGCGCCACCAG
>JAUNUN010000042.1 GCA_030538155.1 bacterium | reverse complement strand
GCCGGCAGTTCCTCTTGCCGGGCCTGCGGAGAACTTGCACCTCCAAGTTCGTGCGCCCTGATGGGCGCACCAAAAGAAAACCGGCCTTGCTGAGCCAAGCAAGGCCGGTCTTTCACACCGTGAATCTGTGGTTCGTTTTTCAGGCCGGAACTTCCTCCTCCTGACTTATCTGCTCAACCTCGCGGATAATGGCCACCATGTCGTCCAGCATGATGGTCTCCTTGTCTAAAAGGGCTGCGGCAATGGCATCCAGGCTGGCCCGATGCTCAGTCAACATGCCGGTTACTTTGTCATTGGCCTCCAGGATAATCTTCTTAACCGCGTCATCGATCTTGCGGGCCGTATCTTCGCTGTAGTCGCGGTGCTGGGCAATCTCACGCCCAAGGAAGATATGTTCTTCCTTCTTGCCGTAGGCGAGCGGGCCCAGTTCATCACTCATGCCCCATTCGCAGACCATCTTGCGGGCCAGTTCCGAGGCACGCTCGATGTCATTGCCTGCGCCGGTGGTGATCTCGTCAAAGACCAGTTTTTCTGCCACCCGGCCGCCAAAGAGGATGGCAATGGTGTTGAGCAGGTAGCCCTTGGCATGGGTATACTTCTCGTCAACAGGCAACTGCATGGTCAGGCCCAGGGCACGGCCGCGGGGAATGATGGTCACCTTGTGGATCGGGTCAGTGCCGGGCAAAAGATAAGCCACCAGGGCATGGCCTGCCTCGTGGTAGGCGGTGATCTCCTTTTCCTTGGGACTGATGATCATGGATTTGCGCTCAGCACCCATCATAACCTTGTCCTTGGCTCGCTCCAAAAGTTCCGAATCCACTTCGCTGCGGTTTTCCCGAGCCGCCATAAGCGCGGCCTCATTGACCAGGTTTTCCAGATCTGCACCGGAAAAACCGGGCGTACCCCTGGCAATAACGGCCATATCCACGTCAGGGGCCAGCTTGGTGCGTTTGCCGTAGATTTCCAGGATTTTTTCCCGCCCCCGTACATCCGGTACCGGCACAATCACCTGGCGGTCGAAACGGCCCGGCCTGAGCAATGCCGGATCGAGCACATCCGGCCGGTTGGTGGCGGCAATGATAATGACGCCGTCGTTCCCTTCAAAGCCGTCCATCTCCACCAGGAGCTGGTTCAGGGTCTGCTCGCGCTCGTCATGCCCGCCGCCGAGGCCTGCGCCGCGATGGCGGCCGACCGCGTCGATTTCGTCGATAAAGATGATGCAGGGCGCATGCTTCTTGCCCTGGGCAAAAAGGTCGCGCACCCTGGATGCGCCTACGCCCACGAACATCTCCACAAAATCGGAACCGGAGATGGTGAAAAAAGGTACCCCAGCCTCGCCGGCAATGGCTCTGGCCAAAAGCGTTTTACCGGTACCAGGGGAGCCGGCCAGTAACACACCTTTAGGAATACGGCCGCCCAGGCGGGTAAATTTCTGGGGATCGCGCAGGAAATCAATGATTTCCTCCAGTTCCTCCTTGGCCTCGTCAATACCGGCTACATCCTTGAAAGTCACCTTGACTTCGCCCTCTTCCTGCAGCTTGGCCCTGGTCTTGCCAAAGGAAAGCGCCCCACCCTTGCCGCCCATCTGCATCTGGCGCATGAAAAAAATCCAGATACCAATCAAGAGTAGGAGCGGAAACCAGGAAATGAGCACCGACAAGAGCCAGTGCATTTCCTTGGGCTTTTCCACGGCAATGTTCACCTTGGACTGGCGCAGCATGGGGATGAGTTCGGTATCATCCGGGGCAATGGTCTTAAAGGGGCGGCCGTCCTGGCCCACGCCGGTAATCTCCCGATCCTGGATGCTCACCTTGCTGATATCGCCGCTTTCCACATGCGACCAGAATTCACTGTAGGTGATGGATTGGCTTGGTTTGACCGGGCTATTGAGAAACTGGAACATGAAGACCATGGTGAGCAGGATCATCAGCCACATGGTCAGGTTCTTATAAAAGGTATTCAACACTCCTCTCCACGGGATATGCGGGCACAGTGCAATCTGCCCGCCTGAACAGCATCTATAGTACAAGGGCTAACTTTAACACGCATTGCTGCTCAGTCAATACGCTTTGCACTTTCCTGAATAGTCATAACATCCATCTTGCGCTGCACAAGCGAGGCGAGCGCCTGCGCTACTCCCAGGCCGCCGGTAATAGTGGTGCAGTAGGGAATATGATAGTCCAAAGCAGCCCTGCGGATAGAATAAGAATCCTCGGTGGTGCGATTGCCGGCCGAGGTGTTGACAATAAGCTGCACTGCGCCGTTTTGCAGTTTGTCGAGGATATGCGGCCTGCCTTGGGCAATTTTGTTGACCTGGCTGCAAGGAATGCCCGCCTCCTGCAGTTTGGCGGCAGTACCTTGGGTGGCGATGATGTTGAATCCAAGCTCAACCAGCTTGGCCGCAACCGGCAGTACCGCCGGTTTATCCGGATGACGCACACTGATAAAGACCGTACCTGCGAGCGGCAGGCGGACATTGGCCGCAATCTGCGACTTGGCCAGGGCCAGGCCCAGGTCTTCATCCAGACCCATGACCTCGCCGGTGGATTTCATTTCCGGGCCGAGCAAGGTGTCCACGTTGTGAAAACGATCAAAGGGGAAGACCGCCTCCTTGACCGCCCAGTGGTGCAGTTCCTTTTCCTTGGTAAAACCAAGCTCCTCAAGGCTCATACCCATCATCACCTTGGTGGCGATCTTGGCCAGAGCCACGCCGGTTGCCTTGGAGACAAAGGGCACGGTGCGCGAGGCGCGAGGATTCACCTCCAGCACAAAAAGGGTGTCACCCTGCACTGCAAACTGCACATTCATAAGCCCGATCACGCCCAGTTCCAGGGCCATGGCCTTGGTGGCCGCGCTGATTTGCTCAATCATGTCGGACGACAGAGTATGCGGAGGCAGCACACAGGCCGAGTCACCGGAGTGGATGCCCGCCTCCTCGATATGCTCCATGATGCCGCCGATCACGGTGAGCTTGCCGTCGCAGACCGCATCCACATCCACCTCAATAGCGTCCTTCAAAAATTGATCGAGCAGAACCGGATGCTCCGAACCGCTCATGCCGGGGATGGCCATGAAGCTGCGAATACCGTCTTCGTTGTAGACAATGCGCATGTCGCGGCCGCCGAGCACATAGGAAGGCCGCATCACCACCGGGAAGCCGATTCGCTCCACCACCTTCAAGGCGTCTTCCAGGTTGTAGGCAATACCGTTTGCCGGCTGACGCAGGCCAAGGAGCTGCAGAAACTTCTGGAAACGCTCGCGGTCTTCGGCGCGGTCAATGGCATCCGGCGGGGTGCCGATAATGGGCACGCCTTTGCGCGCGAGCGGCACTGCCAGGTTCAGCGGCGTTTGCCCACCGAACTGCACAATGACGCCGTCCGGCTTTTCCCGCTCAATGATGTTGAGCACATCTTCCCTGGTCAGGGGCTCAAAGTAGAGCTTGTCGGAGGTGTCGTAGTCGGTGGACACGGTCTCCGGGTTGGAGTTGACCATGATGGACTCCACCCCGATTTCACTCAAGGCAAAAGAGGCGTGCACACAGCAGTAGTCGAACTCGATGCCCTGGCCGATGCGGTTGGGCCCGCCGCCCAGGATCATGATCTTCTTGCGCTCGCTGGGCCGGACCTCATCCTCGGTTTCGTAGGTGGAGTAATAGTAGGGCGTGTAGGATTCAAACTCGGCGGCACAGGTGTCCACCAGTTTATAGACCGGCGCCACGCCCAAATCGAGCCTGCGTTTGCGCACGTCATCTTCGGCTGTGCCGGTGAGATGGGCCAGTTGCACATCGGAAAAGCCGTCCTGCTTGGCCGCAAACAGGCGCTCCTTGTCAAGGGCTGCAAAACCTGCCTCGGCAATGGCCTGGCCGCTTGCCGCCAGTTCCTGAAAATTATAGAGGAACCAGGGATCGATCCGGGTCAGCTCATAGAGGCGCTCGATGCTCATCTCCCGGCGCAGGGCCTCGAAAATATAGCTGAGCCGCTTGGAGTTGGGTTTGGCCAGCCCTGCCTCAAGGTCGTCCTGATGCATGGCGTTGTAGTCGTTCTTGCCGTCAAAACCAAAGCCCATGCGACCGGTTTCCAAGGAGCGCATGCCCTTTTGAAAGGCCTCCTTGAAGGTGCGGCCTATGGCCATGGTCTCGCCCACCGACTTCATGGCCGTGGTGAGGATGTCCTCGGTTTCCGGAAACTTTTCAAAGGTCCAGCGCGGGATCTTTACCACGCAGTAGTCGATGGTGGGCTCAAAGGCGGCATAGGTTTCGCGGGTGATGTCGTTTTTCAGCTCATCTAATGTATAGCCCACGGCCAGTTTGGCCGCGATCTTGGCAATGGGAAAGCCGGTAGCCTTGGAGGCGAGCGCCGAAGAACGCGAAACGCGCGGGTTCATCTCAATCACCATCAGTTCGCCGTCCACCGGATTGACCGCGAACTGCACGTTGGAGCCGCCGGTTTCCACGCCGATTTCCCGCATAATGGCAATGGCCGCATCGCGCATGGCCTGGTATTCGCGGTCGCTCAGGGTTTGGGCCGGGGCCACGGTAATGGAGTCACCGGTGTGCACGCCCATGGCGTCCACGTTTTCGATGGAGCAGATGATGACCACGTTGTCGTTGCGGTCGCGCATCACCTCCAACTCAAATTCCTTCCAGCCCAGAAGCGAGCGCTCCAACATGACTTCATTGGTCATAGACAGATCAATACCGGCCGAGGCCATTTCTTTCAATTCGGCGCGGTTGTAGGCCACACCGCCGCCGGTGCCGCCCAGGGTAAAACTGGGGCGCACAATGAGGGGAAAGCCGATCTCCTCACCTGCAGCCATGGCTTCATCCAGGTTGTGGACAATGGCGGATTCCGGCACTTTGAGCCCGATTTTGCGCATGGCGTCGCGAAATTCTTCCCGGCCCTCGGCCTTGCGGATAACGCTGATGTCGGCTGCCAGCAGTTCAACCCCGTACTTTTCCAGTACACCCATCTCCGCCACCTTGATGGCGGTGTTCAAGCCGGTCTGGCCGCCCAGGGTGGGCAAAAGCGCATCCGGCCGCTCGCGCTCGATCACCTTGGCCACAAACTCGGGCGTGATGGGCTCGATATAGGTGCGGTCGGCTAGTTCCGGGTCGGTCATGATGGTGGCCGGGTTGGAGTTGATCAGTACCACCTCATAGCCCTCTTCCTTCAAGGCCTTGACCGCCTGCGCGCCGGAATAGTCGAATTCGCAGGCCTGGCTGATGATGATGGGCCCGGAACCGATGATGAGGATTTTATGGATATCTGTCCGTCTTGGCATGGTGTGCTCCTTGTTTATGCTCCTCGTATAGCCCGGTGATATCCGGCTGGTATTCGGGTGATATGCTGATGATATACTGGTGCTCAGCGCGCCTGCGCGATCATGGTGATGAAACGTTCAAACAAATAACGGGCATCGTGCGGCCCGGCCGCGAATTCGGGGTGGTACTGCACGGAAAAGACCGGCAGCGTGCGGTGCCGCGCCCCTTCCAAACTGCCGTCATTGAGGTTGATGTGGGTCACTTCCGCATCCTTGGGCAGGGTGTCGGGGTCTATGCAAAAGCCGTGGTTCTGCGAGGTGATCTCAACCTTACCCGTGGCCAGATCCTTGACCGGCTGGTTGCCGCCGCGATGACCGAATTTCAGCTTGTAGGTCTTTGCGCCCAGGGCCAGGCCGATGAGCTGATGCCCTAAACAGATGCCGAACATGGGCACCTTGCCGATAAGCCGGCGGATTTCCTCTACCACTCCGCGCACACCTGTCGGGTCGCCTGGGCCGTTGGAAAGGAAAACACCATCCGGCTTGAGGCCCAGCACCTCGCCGGCTGGTGTGTAGGCCGGCACCACCAGGATGCTGCAGTCATGCTTGAGCAGCATGCGCAACTGGTTGTACTTAACACCGAAATCATAGACCACTACCTTCCAGCGGCCGCTGTCCGGAAAGGTCGTGCCCTCCTGCGCTCCCTGTTTGGTCCAGACATAGGGAGTCTTGCAGGTAACTCCGGCCACCATATCCTGCCCAACCAGGCCTTCCCAGGCCCGGGCCCGGGCCACCAGCGAATCCGCATCCGAATCCTTGGTGGAAACAATGGCCTTCATTGCGCCCACGGTGCGGATCCTGCGGGTGAGCATGCGGGTGTCAAAACCTTCAACTCCCAGGATGCCGAACTTTTTGAGAAAACCCGCCAAGTCACCGGTCGAGCGGAAGTTACTGGGCCTGGCCTGATACTGTCGCACCAGAAAGGCACGCGGGTGGGCAGAGGCAGATTCCATATCCTCTGGGTTGACGCCGTAACTGCCGATGAGCGGATAGGTCATGGTGACCAGTTGGCCGGTATAGGAAGGGTCGCTCAAGACTTCCTGGTAGCCGGTCATACTGGTGTTGAAAACCATTTCTCCCAAGGCCTCGCCTGCACCGGTAAAGGAGCGGGCCGGGATGATGGTGCCGTCTTCCAGGGCAATGAGTGCTTTCATAGACGTTCTCTCGTTATCAATAGATGCCGTTTATACATTATGATTATGCGCCAAGCGGTGAAGTCAGGCATGACCGGCAAAAGGAGGTTACGGGCTTTTCAGGCTTCCAGGGCTTGCACAAAGCGGGCCACCTCTGCATGCACCGCAGGCCCCATGTTTTCCGGCTTGGTGCAGTTGCCCACAAAAAGTTCGCCTGCCACGGTCGTTTTCAAATAGGGCGTCATGCGGCCAAAGGCGGTAAAGGCCGGTTCTGCGTTGTTGTCCTGCGGGCCGCCTCCGGTCATGAGCAGGGCCTGCTTTTTCCCGGCCAGAAGCGAGTGGTGTTCCGGGCGGCGCATGCCGGTGTAGAGGCTGAACATGCGATCTATCACCGCCTTGAGCTGGGCATTCACACCCCAGAAATAGAGCGGCGAAGAAAAGACAATGGCATCACTTTTCAGCATCTCTTCCAGGATCGGGAGCACATCATCCTTTTGCACGCAGCCGATCTCATCCGGCTTCTTTTTGCAAGCGCAGCAACCCATGCAGCCGTTCAGGTTCTTGCCGTGCAGGTAGATGGTCTTGACCTGATGACCTTTCTTCTGCAACTCCTTGTCTACCAGCGCCAGCACATGGGCTGTGTTGCCCGTTTTGCGGGCCCCGCCCTGCAGCATGAGAATGTTCATTTCAGCTCCTTGCAAAGAGTATATATCCAACTGATGCCAAGATTGTTTCGATTGAAAACCGCCTGTTCAAGCTACTTAAGGCAGATATCCGTGCAGCATCTCTATCTGTCGTGCCAGTGCACCCCGCTGCGAGGCGGCAGTATCGCGGGCTGCGGCGCAGACCACCTCATACTCTTCTGCTGAGCCTGCGTGTTTGCGGATAAGCGTGCTCAAGGCCGCCATATCTTCCACCTGAAAGCCGCCGCCGGTACGTACCAGTAAATCCGCCGCATCCCGCCAATCCTTCATGTGCGGGCCGAAATAGACCGGCCTGCCCCAGCGGGCCGCTTCCATGACATTGTGCCCGCTCAGACGCGGCAGCAGACTGCCGCCGCAGAAAATAAAATCACCCGCACTGTAGAGATCGGCCAGATCACCCAAGGTATCCACGAGCACCACTGCGGCGCGGCGGGTGCGCCCCACCGTGTTCTTAAAGCTCGAATAGTATTCAAAATCAAACCCTTGTGCCTGCAGCAGGGCCTCAACCTCGGCCAGCCGTTCCAGGTGCCTGGGGGCCAGCACCAAAACCAGCGGCATGACCTGTGCAAACTGGGCAAGCTCTTGAAACATGGGCACCAGCAGGGCTTCTTCGCCGCCGTGGGTGGAGCCGCAGATCAGGAGCCGTTCCTGCTCGACCAAGCCAAGGCGGGCCCTGTGCGCTGCCCTGATGCTGCCGGCCGCTTCTTCTGCAAAAGGGAGATCAAACTTGATGTTGCCGGCAACAGCCATGCGCTCCGGCCTCACCCCCAGTGCGGCGAAACGTTCCCGGTCGCGCTGCGAGATCAAGGCTATTCTGCTGAAACCGTTTAAGAGTGCGGCAATAGCGGCGGCAATTTTCCGGTAGCGCCTGAGCGAGCGGGCAGACAGGCGGCCATTCAAGAGCAGCATGGACACCTTGCGGGCCTGCAAAGTGTGCAGGAGAAGCGGCCACAGCTCGGTTTCAAGACAGATATAGAGTGCGGGCCTGATGGCGCTGATGGCCCGCTGCACGGCCTGGGGCATGTCGAGCGGGGCCATGATGCAGGCGGTATTCTGCGGCAAACGGCTTTCCGCCAACTGGCTCCCCTGTTTGGTGGTGGTGCTGAGGACGTAGCGATAGCCGCCGAACCGCTGCTGCAGGGCGTTGACCAAAATTAGGGCTGCCTGCATCTCGCCCACCGAGGCGGCATGCACCCAGATGACCGGTTCAGTTGTCTCTGCCGGGTTTGAGGTGCTCGCAATGCTATCGCTTGCGTAGATGCCCAGGCGTTGAAAAAAATTATAGGCGATACGCCTTGGTAAGGCGCTTATCAGGGGCGCGGCAAGACAAGCCAGCGGATATACACAAAATCCTGTAAAGCGGTAGATGTCCAGCAACAAGGGACGCACGCGGCTTCCTTGGTCAAAATGAGCGGGAGAAAAAATCCGCGTACTGTATCCCTGTCTGTGGCTAAGGTCAAGGTTCTTAACCACGACCCTGAAGATAAGCACTCAACAAAAAGCGGTTTTCAGCAACAGGGCCGGGTCAGGAAGCGCTTAGTAAAAGATTGCCGACGCCTTGTCCTCATCGCTCGCCGCAGCCATGCCCGCAATGCGCTTAGCCGCCTCTTCGCCATTATGAGGAAAGGCCTGCTCAGGGCAAACGCGTACGCACTGCCGGCAAACAATGCAGAGATCCGCCTCAACTTCGGGCATGGGGGTCAAGCTCATGGCGCCGGTTGGGCAGGCCTGCACACACTCGCCGCACTGCACGCACAGGCTCTCATCCGTCTTGGGCGTACCCATGGCGGTCTTTGCCTTGGCCAGGCTTTTCAGGGCCACGTCCGCCTGCTGCGCCTTGGAGAGATAGTTCAACTCGGCAAGATCAAAAGTTTGCGGATTATCGCTTTGCAGGCACTGCACCACCTGCCCGACCAGTGTATCCACCAAGGTCAGATCCTGCTCATTGGGGCGGCCTGCTTCCCAGGGCTTGGCCGCATCCCAGGTGGAGGAATGTTCTGCTATAATTTTAGCAGCCGCCAGCGGTGCAAGCCCTTTAGCCGCAAGCGCATGGCCCATCTCCTGCAGGGCAAGGCCGCTGCATACCCCGCCCCAGCTCACATAGGGCACGCTGAAGCCCTTAAGACCATTCGGCAGGGCTGCGATCTGCGCCATCACCGGCGGCAGGGCATGGTCGCAGTAGACCGGTGAGCCCAACCAGAGCACAAAGGGCCCAGTTGCATCGTTCAGCACCGAGGCAAGCGGGCTTCCATGCACACTCAGATCAGCCATAACAGCCTTAATCTGATGGTCCTTCAAAGCCTGTTGCATTCGTTCAGCTATTTTCCGGGTTGTTCCAGCCGGAGAAAAGTAGGCGATATAGTGTTTCATCATTTTCACCCTCTCAAGTTAAATAGAGGAACACCAACGTGACGTTCCGTCATCGTCAGTAAATATTTTATACATTTTTGCGCAATTCATCTCTGCACAGCTATCTGTCACTAATATTTTAATTGGACAAAGCAGATAAATTATCCGACAAAGAAATAAGCAGCAACATAGCCATTTAAGGCAATCTGTGGATGTTTCCCATCTCAGATCACGCACCGTGCTCTTTGTGGCGTAAATCTAGATCGGATTTCTTCCAGCGGCTGCTTTTACATACTCCAACATCCCGCTCGCTTCCACCAGCAATAACTATGGCCATAGAATATATCTCCCTTAACATCCTCTGCCGCTTTTCCACTCCGGCCTTTCTCCCGACATTCAAAGGATCGACTCTGCGCGGCGCTTTCGGCCATGCCCTCAAGAAGGTAGCCTGTGCGCTAAAAAACCAGGAGTGCCAAAGCTGCCTGTTGGCAAAAAGCTGTGCTTACGGCCTGATTTTCGCGACGGAAAAGCTTTCAGGTGGGCGCATGAGCGCCCGACCCCATCCGTATGTCCTTAACCCGCCGGTTACAGAACAGCAGCAGTATAAACAGAACGAGAACCTGACCTTCAACCTTGTTTTACTCGGCCCCGCAGCGAGTTTTCTGCCCCATATTGTCTATGCGGTTGAAGAAATGGGGAAAACCGGTGTGGGCTCAGGCACCAAGACGGGTGACGGCAGGTTTGATCTTCAAGCCATATCAACATCAACTGATGCATCAAAAGAAAAGCCTGTAGTTCTGTATGAGGAAAGAAACAAAACCCTGCAAACTCCTTTGCAACTTCCCCGCCTGGATCTGGATGACTCGAAAGCAGATGGTGTACGCGAACTGGCCATAAACCTGGTCACCCCGCTACGCATAAAGGAAGAAAACAGATTACAAGGTCAAATCAGTTTTTTAAGCCTTACCCGAGCCGCACTGCGCAGGGTTACCCTTATGGAAGAGCATTACGGCAACGGTGAACTCAAGCTCGACTATCAAGACCTTATTCAACAAGCCCTTGCCATCCAAACCAGCAGTCAGAATGTTCGCTGGCACGAGTATAAACGCTATTCCAACCGGCAAAAGCAAAGCATGCTGTTTGGCGGTCTTACAGGTCGCATGCATTTCCAAGGCAATCTTTCCCCATTTCTGCCCCTTTTCAACTATTGCCGCCACATCAATCTCGGCAAGCAAACTGCCTTTGGTTTGGGAAAAATTCGGGTAACGGCACTGCAGCACGCAGATTCCTGAAGTGACTGCCATGCAACGCATCCTTTTGGCTGTTTCCGGCCTAAACCCGCAGGTTATTACCGAGACGCTGTACTGTCTGCACATGGAGGGTCGGGCGGTTGATGCTATCCACATCATCACCACTCGCCCCGGCAAAGACAGTGTGCTGACCGGCCTGCTCGATAGCGGCAAAGGAAAATTTTACCAATTTTGTGACGAGTACGAACTTGCAGCCTCCAGCGTGGATTTCCATCCGGACAATATCCATGTGCCCCAAAATACCAAGGGGCAGGAGTTGGATGATATCCTCAGCCAGGAAGATAACGAGGCTCTGCTGGAACTCTCTTTGCGGCTGACTGCCAACCTGACCTCAGATGACCGCAGCGCCGTGTACTTTTTGGTGGCCGGCGGGCGCAAGACCATGACCTCCTGCCTGTCTTTTGCCGCCCAGATATATGGGCGCAAGCAAGATCGCATTTATCATGTGCTTGTTTCTCCAGAATTCGAAGGCCATCGAGAGTTCTGGTATCCGCCCATAGAATCCCGCCTGCTGAAGTTGCACGACAAAAACGGCGAGCCTTTTTACAAGGAAACCCGCTACGCCTCTATGCAACTGATCTCCATTCCTTTTCTGTCCCTGCGCAAACATCTGCCCGACTGCCTGCTTGCCGGGCCGGATGTTCCCGGCGCACTCATGGCCCAACTGGTGCGGGAAAAAGAACGGTTTTTCATCCTTTCGCTGGCCGGAAAAACCGTGGCTTATGGGTCACTCCAAATGGATAACAAGCCGGCGCATCTGGCGCTTCTGGCCTGCTTTGCCGAAATCCGTCTGCACAACAGCGACGCGTTGCCGCAAGACCCGGCAGACTGCCCGTCCTGGTTTCTTGGCCTGGAGGAATTCTTTACCCAGCAGGAACGCATCACTGCGCTGTACGAAACCATTCGCGGCACGAACGCCGGCGGCATGAGCGACACCGGTATCACGAACCTGAACGCGGAGAATTTTCGCTCCTATATGTCACGCGTCAACCAGAGCCTGCGCACCGCCTTTGGCCCGGCGGGCGAGCAATTGGCCATCCAACCGTGGGGTAAAAGGCCCAGTACGCGCTACGGCATCAGGATTGAAAAGAACCGGTTGAGACTAAACCATGAATGAAACGGCAAGGTTGCAAGATTTGCCTTCGCCTTTTTGACCATATATCATGCTGGAGCGGTTGCTTTTCCTCCGCTCCGGAAAAATAGAAATCCGCTTTCGAGAGGAGTACTCCATGGCAAAAATCTTTGTGAGTTTTCTGGGAATAGGGGCAAACGGAAAAAATCCCGGTTACGACGAGGCGGCTTATAACTGGCCGGGCAAATCGGATGACCCGATTAAAGCCTGCTTTGCCCAGACCGCTATCCTGAAAATTCTGCAGGAATATGCACACGAAGAAGGCCCGGTGGACAAGGTGATTTTTTTGTGCACCAAAGAGTCCAGAGACAAGCACCTGACCCCCTTGCTGGATGAACTGGCCATACATGTACCGACCCTGCCGGAACCGCACATCCCTGAGCCGCTCGTTCCAACCGATATGAGCGCCGCAAACCAGTGGGGCTGGTTTGAACAGCTGCTGCAAGTGGTGGGGCAAAACGACACACTGATTATCGACTTTACCCACGGCATGCGGGCTGTGCCCATCGTGTTTTCCAGCGCCATCTCCTTTCTTCAGCGGGCTAAAAACGTGAAGCTCGCCCATGCGCTGTATGCCTGGTACGACAGAGCCCGCACAGACGTGCCCCACCCCATCATTGATATGCGGGAATTTTACGTCATCAACGATTGGGCCGAGGCCGTATCCCGACTGACCGATGACGCCGATGCCCGTAAACTGGGAGAACTGGCCGCCTCAACCGATGTCGAAGCCCTGCGTTCTCTGCAAGACCCGGCGCTGATCCAGGCATTTGAGGAAATGACCGACTGCATCCGCAATGTTGACGTCAACCATATCGGCGGGAAGGTCAGTGATGCACTGCAAAGGGTTGAACAGGCCGGCAAGCAGGCAAGTGGTTCCGCCCAGGTTATGCTGGAGCTGACGCGGGAGAAATTCGGCGTCTTAAACGTCGTTCCCAGTGGTCGCTATGACCTGCCCTATTTCCGCTTGCAGTTGGAAATTATCCGGGTCTTGCTGGAACACCGCCTGTTCATGCAGGCCTATACGGCCATGAGGGAATTGCTGGGCTCCGTGGGCACGGCAGGGCTAACCGGGAAATACGACAAGACGATGACCGGCGCTGATGGCAAGAAATATCGACGCAGATTTGCGGAGGTCTTTGTCGGCATGCTGCAAATGGACAAAGAAGAGTGGGATGTGCCGCCTGACCAGACGAATAATGGACAACGCAATATGCTTAGGGATCAGCAAACACTGAAACCCTGGTATGAACAGCTGGAAGATGCCCAAGTAATTACCGCACAGACCCGGGAGTTCGCCCAGGAAATCACCAGAATCCGCAACGGCTTTGATCATGTCTGGACAGGCGTCAACATCGGAGACGACATTGAAGCCAAGGGGCGCGAGCATCTGAAATATTTAGAAAAAATTGTTGATCTTTTGGACGAACACAATCTTCTTTCAACAGACGCAGAGGAAGGGAAATGATTATTTCTCGCTATCACAACACAGCACCATTGAGCATCGGCGTTGAATTCCTCACGCCCTGTTTTCTAGGCGGCGCAGACCAGAACGCCGAATTGCGGGCCGCGCCTTTTAAGAATCTGCTCCGCCAGTGGTGGAGGGTGGCCGTAGGTAGCCACTACAGCGACCCCCAAAAAATGCTGGCCGCCGAAGGAGATTTGTTCGGCTCGGTACTCGACGACAACAAGGCCAGTGCCAGCAAGGTGCGGCTGGATTTGACGCTTGGGGGCCAATTCAAAGTAGAACAAAACGGGTTGAATTTCGGCCAAACAAGGCATCCTGAAGTTGGCCAGCATGGCATGAATGTCTCCAATGCCCTGTACCTAGGCTATGGACCAGTGGAATATGACAGGCAAACCAGAAGCGCAAAAAGTAAAAAATACATCGCGCCAGGCAGTAAAGCCAAGCTCACGCTGGACCTTCCAAAAAACAATATCCCGGAAATGTTGCTGGTGTTGGCCTATATCGATGCCTTTGGCGTTATCGGCTCGCGCTGCCGCAATGGTTGGGGCTCCTTGGCACTGTCCGGCAACGATTTTAGTCGGGAGTCCTTGGCGATTTTTAACGCGAAGAATTGGCAAGAACTGGTTAATGGCGCGCGTCAATATCCGACCCATCTGGGCAAGGACGGCAAAGGGCTGTTGTGCTGGGCCCTCAAAGAGCCGCCGCAAAACTGGAAAGATGCCATGAAAGCACTGGCGGAAATGTATATGGAACTGCGCACCAGCATCAATATCGCGCCCAATGGCCTGCAGAAACGCCATATTCTGGGCTACCCGGTGACACACCACAACATCGGCGACTGGGGAGGCAGCAATGGCCGCATGCCGTCCCAGCTTAGGCTGGTGGTCAAGCGAGACGAAAAGAATCAACTGGTGGGCCGCATCCTGCACCTGCCCCACAAACTGCCCAAACCTTGGAACTTGAATGTTGAGCAAGAGACTGTCTGGCAGGAAATTCACCAACGGCTTGATAAAAACTCGGCCCTGCGCCGTTGCGGAGGTGCATAATGACACAAGAGAGCTATTGGCAAGACAAACTTTCCCTGTGGCTGCATGACCCTGTGCACAAAATGCTGGATATTCGCGGCCATGAAGCGCGGGCTGCGGAAATTGCGCGGCTGTTGGAAGTTTCCGTGCCGGACAAGGCCACATACCAGAACGCTGACATGATTGCCGCTGGTCTGACCCGGGCAGCCCTACCCAAATATAGTGAAGATGAACGACAAAACGGGGCAGTCAATTTTCGGGAAAAGCCGGTTCTCACCCATCCGCTGGTACAGGCAGCTTCGCTTGAATTGGAACCGGGCACGGCGCAACGCATTGAAGCCGTGCAGCAAGAATTGACTAGACTTTTGACCGAAGACCTTGGCTTGGACAAGGAGGCAGACGCGTTAGAAAAAATCCCGGAAGAGACGCGGCCCTTAAGCGGATTCTTTAATAAAACGAATTCGCCTGAAGGCTGGGCTCAGGCGCTTTATTTCTACCTGTTTTTTGCCCTGCAAAAACGGCTGCGCCAGGAAAATGTGGGCAATCTTGGCGGCCTTTGGGAACTGCTGCCGGCAGATTCCCGCATGCCTGATCACCCGGTATGGCACCATGTGGGTCTGACTTCGGCCATTGGCTCCTGCATGGCAGAAGACGCCGGACACGACATCGCGCTTGCGGTCTTCTCCATCACGCCGGTGCAGGCCTTTATCGGCAAGGCACGGAAGCTGCGCGATCACTGGACCGGCTCGGTTCTGCTCTCCTATCTGGCCTTTACCGGCATCCGTCATGTAGCGGAAACCCTGGGGCCGGATCACATTGTCTACCCGTCCCTGCACAATCAAACCCTTGTTGAGGCCTGGATCGGCAAAGAATTTCATCTGGAGCGTTTTCTGAAGGAAGAGGATGCCGCGCTGAAAAAACAACAGGATGAGGGCGCATCCATCGCCTCGTTTCCGAACAAATTTGTTTTTCTGGCTCCTGCAGAGAAGGTGGAGGCAATCTGTCAGAAGATTGAAGCGAGCGTCCAGGCGGAATGGCTGCGCGTGGCCCGACTGGTGCAGGATTTTCTGGTCAAACGGTATGGTGCAGGAGCAGCCCTGCAAGCGCTGTTCGAGCATCAGATTGCCGATTACTGGCAGTTTAACCACGCCGGTTGCCGTTTGGCCGGGCTGGCCGATGCGGACAAGGCAGCTCTTGAGGCTCTGCTTCACCCGCAAAAATGGTCCCAGGAGCGCGAGACCGTTGACGCCTTTGCCCAAGCCTACGGCCAAAGCGCCCAGACGACTGCCCGTCTGTACGGAGCAACGCACACGCTGGCGCAATCGCTTCTGGCTGCCGCAAAAATGAAACCGAACCGCCTGCGTAAAGAGCAGCAGGGTGAAAAATGTCCGCTCTGCGGCGAACATGAAGTTTTGCACGACTTTGCGCAGGCGGGGGAAACCAGCGCCGGAGAATATGGCAAGGCGGTCAGGCATTTTTGGGATAGCGTACGCGAAAAGAAAAATGCCGAGGATAGTTTTGCGCAAATCGGCGAAAGCGAGCGGCTCTGCGCTGTGTGCACCATCAAGCGTTTCCTGCCCAGAGTAATGAGTTGGAGCGGCAACAAAGAGGAAATTCTGGCCAAGGTGTTCCGTGATGCGGACAAGTTTCCATCCACTACGGAGATGGCTGCTCGCCTCTATTTGCAGAGATTGACCGGCAAGGTCACCATCACGCGAGAAGAATATCCGCATCTGGTGGACGCGCTGCACCAGGCTGAAAGTGAAACCGCCGATGACGAACGCTCGCAAGCCATGCAGGCTATCATTAAGGAAGGTAAAGACAAAGATATACGTTTCACCGACCGCGACAAGTACTACGCACTCCTGCTTATGGACGGCGACAAGATGGGCGATTTGATTAACGGCCAAACGCTCTCCGCCACTTGGCACGACGTACTCCATCCAGACTTGCAGGCACGCTTTCAACAGCGAGACTTTCAGCCCGCGTCAGCCCTTCGGGGCTGCATGAACGAAAAGCGCCTGCTCAATCCGGCCCTGCATGCGGCCATTTCCGACGGTCTCAACAGCTTTGCCCGCTACGGTGTGGCCCCGGTGGTCGAGCGGTTGCAAGGCCGGCTTATTTATGCAGGCGGCGACGACGTCTGCGCCATCTTGCCCCTGGATGCGGCGCTGGACGCGGCAGACGCTATCCGCAAAGCCTACACCATGGGCTTTGTCCGCTACAGCACAGACGGCGCGGAGGAACTGCCTGGAACCAGCACTCCCGACGGCAGCAAGTTGGGTTTGCATCTGGGCAAGGCAGAGAAAATCTCCATTTCCGCCGCAATAGTCCTTGCCCATCACAAGGAGCCTCTCAGGGAAGTGCTGCGCGATGCGCACAGGGTACTGGACGGCATCGCAAAAGAGCGTGCCAGCCGCAACGCCCTGGCCATCCGCCTAAAAAAACGCTCCGGCGGCGACCGCGACCTCTGGTTGAACTGGGACGCTCCCAATCCGTACTGCAATGAAACGCTCCTGACCTCATTGAAGGCGGTTATGGCGGATGTGAGCGGCGACTTTTTGGGCAGCAGCCTTCTATATCGCCTCAGCGATCTGCAACAGGCAATCGCACCGCTGGTTACCGATGAATCCACGCGGGCGGCGAATCGGGAGCTGATCGTTCGGCTGATTGCCTACGAGGTTGGGCACTCCGGCAAGCTCATTCCTAAAGACAAAACACAGCTTGTGGCTCAGCGTCTGGCCGGGCTGATGGTGCAGGGCAGTGTCGGTCAACAGGTAAAAACGGCCGGATGGTACAATCCGGAAGCCGCGATCATTGCCCATTTTTTGGGGGCCAGGAGGGAAGCATGAAAATCTGGTACGAACTAAGCCCGATAGACACACTGTTCTTACGCGGTTCCGAGCCGCTGGAAGCCGGGCAGCCTAGTGTGGAGCCGCTGTTCCCGCCGCCTGTGTCCGTGCTCCAAGGTGCGCTGCGTACTACCGTGCTGCGGCAAGAAGGCATCTCCTTTGCCAACTACAAGGCGGGACAGTGTCCACAAAAAATCCTTGAACGCATCGGCTCTTGCAGCCGGCCTGCTCCCTTTCAGATTACAGCCGTTCTGATACGGCACAAGGAAGTGGTCTACGCGCCCTGCCCGGCAAGCTGGTTTGTGGACAGCGACGAAAAAAGGACTCAATCCGCGAACAACGAAAACACATTTTCCCCACTCGGTAAAACACTACACCGGGCCGCCTTGCCTGATCAGGAAGCATCCTCGTTGTTGCTGCATTCATCGGCAGGCACGGAACTGCCCATGGTACACGCCAACGATGCCAAGTCGCTGGCTGCGTACTGGGTACGGCTGGAATGCCTGCGCAAACCGCCTGCCACATTCGCGACCGGCGACCTGCTCGCGAAAAGCGAACTGTACGACACCGAGCCACGCACCGGCATTGCCATTGATAGCAAACGCAAGGTGCAGGAAGGGCAGATTTATACGGCTGTGCACATACGCCTGCGGCCGGAAGTGACGTTCCTCATCGGTCTGGACAGCGATCCCGGGTTGCAGGAAAAAGGGAGGCTTCTTCTGGGCGGCGAGCAGCGGGTTTGCGGTTATGCCAAAGTTGCCGCACCCACCTTGTCGGCACAGACGGCAACGTTGCACATGGCCTTGGCCCCGGTCGAGCTGACCGACGAACTTCTGCCCCATGTCTTTGCTGCGGGCAAGGCGGTCACCCTTGCGGGCTGGGATTTGGCCAAAGGCTTTCATAAAGCCACCACAACCTGGCTGCCTGCAGGTTCCGTATTCACTACAAAGATCACCTCTTGCTGCATTCCCTTGTACTAAGGAGAACACCATGAAAGACAATGCATCCATCCTGTCCTTGTACGCTGTCACCCCCTGCCATGCGGGCAGCGGCTCTTCCACGGGCATAGTCGATCTGCCCATCCAGCGCGAACGCCATACCAACTGGCCGCTCATCCAGGCTTCCGGCCTGAAGGGCGCGCTGCGCGCCCATTTCGACCGCTTTAAAGACGATTGCATCAAGGAAAAGCCGCAGGAAGAGATATTCAACCAAATCACCGAACTAGTCTTTGGTGCTGAAAGCCAGAAGGGTGATCACGCCGGTTCGCTGGCCGTGGGCGATGTCAAAATTCTGGCCTTTCCCATGCGCTCCAACGTTTCACCCTTTGTCTGGATTACCTGCCCGGCGGTGCTCAAACGGCTGAATCGGGATTTGGCGCTCATCGGCGAAAAAGAAATCGATCTGCAGCCGCTTGCTCATCTGGACGATGGAGCGGCCAAATGGGTAGCCGGTAAAACTGCTGATACCTCTGTGCTCCTGGAGGACATGGAAGTGCAACCTGACGGAGATTTTTCTCTGGCCGAAGGCAAGGGCGCGCAGCTCTTTGCCAAGGCGGAACGCCTGCTCGTGGTCTCGGATACGGTGTTTGGCTACGGCGTCACCCATTGCACCCAGGTCATGGCCCAGATAAAGATAGAACAAAAAACCGGAACCACACAGGATGGTTCGCTGCGCTATCAAGAAGAACTGCCCACCGATACGCTGATGTGCAGCATTATTTTCTGGGGCAATAGTCGGGATGACAAGGCCAGCCTGCAAGCATCCACCATTCGTGGCTATATTGAAAAGGAAGTTGTGGCAGGCCATCTCCAGATCGGCGGCGATGAAACCCTTGGACGCGGCATTTTCGCCGTCGAATGGCTCTAAAGGAGGCCCCCCATGCAAACAAAAGAACAACAGCGCTCGGCTTTCGCTTTGGAAAAAGTTCAGACGGTTTTTCGCGTGCCGGTCAGTAAGGATGTGGCCAATTTTATTGTGGGCACACCCACGCTGGTGCTGGAAAACGGCCTGGGCCAGACATTGGCCTTTCTGCTCTCCAAACAGAAACAGGAACACACGAACATCTGCAACATCCTGCGAGATTGGCTTGGTCAGGAAATTCAGGCCCTGCAAGCAACGGATAATTTTATCTTTCTGAAACAACTGGCCGGGCTGGACCAACACCAATACCTGCGCGCCCAGCAGGAAGCGCTGGCTCTGTTGCAATGGCTGAAACGTTATGCCCGCGCTTTTCAGGAGGATAAAAAGCCATGATTCCGATCCCAGCTACGCAGCGCCGCCTGTTGGAACAGGACAGCGGCAATGCAGCCCTGTATTTCGCCCGCATGACGCCTTACGACGACGTCCGGGGTGTCAAGGCTAAGCAAGACGCCATCGCAAGGCTTGGCGACCAAATCAACGCCCGGCTCAAGCGGCAACCGGCAATGCCGGCAGCCATCCACTCACGCCAAAGCGAAATCCTCAAAACCGCTGCGTTTCAGGGCGGTACGGTGTGGGAATTTCGCGCGCAACTGCGCAGCCCCTTTGTCTCCGGCCTTGCTTCAGGCCACCCTACGGAGACCGGGTTCATCCTTGATCGCAATACCGGCCTGCCCTGTATCCCGGCCAGTGCCGTCAAGGGCGTGTTGCGGCTGGCCTGCGGCCTGCATATCGCGGACAAGGAACCGGACAGCGTGCAAAAGCAACTGGACAAGCAAAATCAATGGACCGGGCAATGGGAAATCCCCGATACTCATCCGTTTTTCCGGCGTTATTTTGGTGACACTGATAGCGGCAAAAAAGACGCCGTGCGTGGACAGCTTTGCTTTCTGGACGCCTTCCCCGCCGCCCTGCCCACGGGCGGCGATCTGTTCAAAGTCGACATCATGAACCCGCACCTCGGCAAATACTATGCAAGCGAACAGGGACCGCTGGAAACCGAAAGCCCCATTCCGGTCAAGTTCCTTGCGGTGAAGGAAGGCACGGAATTCGTGTTCCGCTGCCTGGCCCTGCCACTGCCGCAGCGCGACACGGACGCCGATATTTTCCGCCCCTTTGACGGAGAGGATGATTCAATCCTTCAGGCCTTGTTCGCAATTGCCTGTAGCAAGTTGGGCTTTGGCGGCAAAACCGCTGTTGGCTATGGTCGTTTTACGGTGGACGAAACACGAAATACGGCGGTTTTCAGGGAGCTGGCCGAACAGGAAGCCGCCCAGCGACGACAGCAAGCCGCGGCCGAAGCTGAACTGAAACGCCAGGAAGAGGATGACAGGTTGCATCCGTGGAAACCGTGGATGCGCGAGCTGGAGCAAATCGACACCTGGGAAGCGTTGCTCAACTTGGTGCTGAAAAACGAAGGAATTGTCGATCGGTTGCAGCATGACGGCGCGTTTCAGGCTGTGCAGGATGCCTTTAAACGTGTGCGGGAGGCCGCCCCCACGGCCTGGAAGAAGAAAGATCGAGATAAAATCTGCAGCCAATGGCTGGCCAAACACGCGCCCCAGCCTCAGGATTCTGTTCCGACCGACAAAACTGAACGCATACCCGAACCGTCCAAGGCGGACGCGGAAGAGGCAAAACCACAATCCGAACTTGAAAAGCTCATTCGGGCCTTCAATGATTACGGAGCGTACAAAAATGCCAATGTGGAGATTGCCGCCCTTACCCTGCCCGAAGCCCTGGTTTTGGAGGAACGGCTCAAAAAATGGGACTGCAATGACAAAAAAGCCAAGGGAGAACCGAAGCACTGGCAGGTGCTGCAAAAGCGACTCAGGGAATTAAGGAAATAAGCCAGTGAACACACCGGGCAGAATGCTTGTCATCTTCAATCACAGCCTGACGGATGCTCAACGGGCAGACGCAAAAGCCGGCCTTGGCGTGGGCGAATTCATTGCGCCACCTGCAAACCTGCTTGCGACCTGGGGCCAATTGCCGCCGGATACGGCAACGCTTACGCAGCTCTTGGCTCCGCTTTTTAACTGGCTGCGCGAGGTCGGGCGCGAGGGCGACTACGTACTGGTACAGGGCGATTTTGGCGCAACGCATTTGGCCGTACAAAAGGCCATGGCTCTTGGCATGACACCCGTCTACTCCACAACCCGGCGCGAAGCGGTGGAAGTGCGCAACGGCGATGCCATCAGCCTGACCCACCATTTTCGCCATGTTCGTTTTCGCCTCTACGAGGAACTGTGCCAGGAACTGCAGCCATGAGCACCCACGTATGCCTTGTTTCGGAACAACTCATTCCCAATGTTTTGCCTGTACTGGCTGAACGGCCCCGGCAGGTCGTCCTGCTGATTACGCCCCAGATGGAGAACCAGGGCAGGCTACTTGAAAAACTCTTACGAGAACGGAGGTTTAAAACCGTAAGCCATCCAATTCCGGCCTACGATTTTGCAGGAGTTCTTGCGACCTGCACAAAAGTGATAAAAGATTGCCGCACGACAGGAGAAACGATAACTCTCAATGTCACCGGCGGCACCAAGATTGCTGCGCTGGCGGCGTACCAGCAATTTTATTTTGAATCGCATCGTATCATCTACACCGATACCGCCAACAGCAGGATTCTTGAGCTTGGCGATGCTCCGACCGCTGTCTCGCTTACAGAAAACCTGTTTAAGGTAAAGGATTATCTTGCCTGCTACGGTAAATATCTCAATCACACCGCGCCTGCACCATCATCCGAGCGGGTACGGCAACGAAGACAAGCCACCTCCAGGCTGTGTCAAATTCTTGTGCAGAATCCGTCCATTCTGCGCGAGCTCAATTGGCATGTTAGTGAAGCTCGGAGACAAAGACCGCAGACACCATTTACATTGTCATCTGACTGCTATCAGGGCAAAGGCGGGTTGATCGGCAGTCTTTTAGTGCAGGCCGGTATTGCCGTACCTGTCTCCAGCCGGGAGGTGCGGATCGAAGGTGATGATAACCTGTTTTACTTAAACGGCGGCTGGCTGGAGGAATTTGTCTATAACACCATTGTCGATATGGATGTAGCTGGGCTTAATTGCCGGCTGAATGTGAATATCAGATGGGAAAATCAATCTCCCACCGCTCAGGGAAAAACCACTAACGAGTTGGATGTAGCCTTCACCCATCGCAACAGGCTCCACATCATATCCTGTAAAACCAGCGGGTTGGATAAAGGTGGGCCCGACCCTGTAAAGGGTAAGGAAGCCTTGTACGAGCTGGATTCCATGGCTGACAATGTCGGTGGATTGTTCGCCCGCTCCATGTTGGTTTCAGTACACCCACCGCACGAGACCTCGTGCCGGAGGGCCAAAGATTTAGGAATAGAAATTGTAGCCGGGCAAGACATTCTTGCCTTTGGTCGACACCTGCAGCAGATATGGGGCCTGTCTAGTTGAAAAACGAGAACCTCTCGCTGCTGGAGACCGTTTTTTGTAATATGCTGTTTTTACACGATATTTAAAACAACGCCAAACAAGGTTCCCGCATTGCAAATAACCTTGTGAAATTAATTAGTTAGCAAGGAGGACTATGTTCATGTTCCCAAAGCAGTTCACATTTGGCAAGACAGCCGCTGAAGTCTGCGAATTTACCCTCACAACCCCCCGAAATAACAACCATAAAAGAGGTGGTCATTGAAGAAGACCTGACTTGATAAGGGATTACGACCCAGGTCTCCGGCAGGTAAAACTTTGCATCTTCCCATTGAAGAAGACCTGACTTGATAAGGGATTACGACGTTCTAGATCATTGCAGCAATAGTTATTTTTTGTGCCTATATTGAAGAAGACCTGACTTGATAAGGGATTACGACTACCAGTGGTCTAACGGCTCTTCGAGCCGTCGACCCTCTATTGAAGAAGACCTGACTTGATAAGGGATTACGACTTTCTATTTCATGGTACCAGTGGTCTAACGGCTCTTCATTGAAGAAGACCTGACTTGATAAGGGATTACGACGTATGCTATTACTTCGCCATTAATCTTTTCCAGTATGATATTGAAGAAGACCTGACTTGATAAGGGATTACGACCACAATACTGTGTTGTTGCCTTGAGAATTAATCGGAATTGAAGAAGACCTGACTTGATAAGGGATTACGACTGGGCGGCGCGGGCCTTGGTTTTTAATTCATCAATCCTGAATTGAAGAAGACCTGACTTGATAAGGGATTACGACCCATGCCTCTGGCG
>JAUNUN010000041.1 GCA_030538155.1 bacterium | reverse complement strand
CCGCTTTGAGCGGTCCACAGCCTAAAGCCACCGGCTTTGCCGGTGGATATTTACTGCAGTTGATGTACTGATTGATGCTGCCAAGGTTGCGGCCTTTCGATGAGGAAGGCCAATGAACGAGGCCAACGTTGGTTTGAAGAGCAATTTGACGAAAGTTGATGCCCACACCATAACCCATGAAGAATATGAGGAGATTCCAGAGTTGCCGCAGGAGTTCTTTACTGATGGCCAGTTGTTTGCGCATGGTCAGCCAATAGCACACCGTGCCAGGGGCAAGCAGAAAAGACCGGTCAAGGAGCAGCTCACCCTTCGCTTTGACGCTGATATTGTTGCCGCCTTCCGTACCACTGGCCCCGGCTGGCAAACCCGCATGAACAACGCCCTACGCCAATGGCTCAAAGAGAACAGGTCGTGAGAACAACGCTGTGGTTGTGCTCCCCATTTTTCATTGACTTTGTCCACTGTGAGAGGCACAGTAGAGGTACAAAACGCAAATTGCGGTGCACAAATGACACTTATAGACTTTACCAAAGACAGAGAAAAAGCCTTCCGCCACGGCTTCATGAAGGGCTTGGCCGCACCGGTTATGCTCTTTGGCGTTTTCTCCACTCCGGAAATACCGCAGGTTGAGCCTATCGACCTGAACGAGCTTATTCCGCCCAAAAACATCCTGGACGACATGGAAACGGTGCAGGGCGACTTCATCCGCGCCCTTAAACGCACCCCATGAGTTCCAACAGAAAGACCCTCTCCAAAACAGGGGCCACCAACCCGCAAAAGGACAGCGCTGCGCCTCAGCCAGGACAGAAACAACAGACTGCTATTGCTCGATTTGAGGGGCAGGTGGTACAAATGAACTGCCTGCCCCCTGAAATACTGGCGCAGTTTAATGACATTATTCCCGGCAGTGCCCAGCTCTTGCTTGACAACACCCTTGAAGAATCCAAGTTCCGTCGTGAGATGGAAGAGCGCACTCTTGATGCCAATATTGCCAACCAGTCCCGCCAGCTTGACCTTGCAGAAACCCAAACAAGAAACGTGCGGCACAGCGATCTTTTCGGCCAAGTTTGCGGCCTTGCGGTTTGTGCCGGCTGTATAGGCGGATCGATTTACCTTGGCATCCATTTCCCGGAACACTGGAAAGTCCCTGTAGCCTTGGCGGCGATTCCCACTGCGGCCATTATCAGGGCCTTTTTTATCAGGCCTGAATTCTTTGCTCGCAAGAAACAGCCAGGAGGCGACAGTTAACCTGTTTAGCTGAACGGACATCTTATCCCCTCCTGCACCGGCCTGTAGACGTCACGCCTTTTTCTTCAGTTGCGCTTGGAGCTTCTTAGTGTGCTCGGCGGCGTACTCAACAATAGCCAGATAGCACTCCCCATTCTTGCCGCCCAGGTCGTCCACCAGCTTCTTCCCTTGCTTGTTCACCCACCAGGTGGCCTCGCTCACGTTGTCTACCTTGTCTATTTGCAGCATGTAGGCCTGCATAGCGCGGGTGTACTCCGCCTTCAATGCTTCAATCTGCTGGATTGACAAGCGGTTTGCCATCGCCAAGGGCACGGGCAAGGCTTCACCATCAGCAACCACAGGGGGGGGGGGAAAGGGTTTTTCCCTTTTTGGGTGAAACCTCCCCCGGTCGGTAAGCTCGCCCTTTTGGGCGAAAACCTTCATGGGGCCGCCCACCATTGAATACTACCTGACCATCGAGGCGGTTTCTGAAGAAGAAGCGGAGGCATGCTAGGTGAGGTCGCGAAACGCTACCCCCACCCCTTGCTTGTGGGGTGGTGGAATCAGTCTCCACCACCTTCCGGGTAGTTTAGCGGCTGGCTTTAACAAAGTTAATGTCAGGTTTGTGTAGATCGGGTTACCTGACGTCAGTTTTGCTGAACTCAGCCATAAAGCTTGCAGTGCCGTTAAATCCCACAAATTGTGGGAATCTCCCCATTAGGGTGCTCAGTTTATGAGCATCCTTCCACCAGGGGTCTGCGTAAAGTGCAGAGCCTTTTCCTCTCCCCCTGGCGGTTCACCCCTGTGTTCAGGCAGTATTAGATCGTATCTGCCTGAATCACCGCTTTTCCTCAAATTGAGGAAATTCAAACCAGGATTAAATCCCTCACTTCAGAGTATTCTGCTTGGCCGGTATTTAACCGGCGCAACTTTGCGCCCGTTAACGCCATAAGGAGTATGGCCACAGGGGGATATACACGCCAGACGGTTTTCCCTTTTTATAATGTAAACACTGTGGAATATGAGCAGAAGCTCGCTGGAATCAATCCAGATTTTTAGTTTTGCATCCGATCAATAGGGTTACCGCTCTGTAAAAAGCGCTTAAACCCTAAAGAAATGCGCTCATCTCGGGCAACTCTGTCCCAAAAATCCTTAGCCATTGCCATAACCACTTGTTCCGTTTCTTTCGATATTCCGTTCAACGTACCCATGACAGGGATAAAAGCATAAGGGGGTACATTTCCTCCGGGGAGTGGGGCAAAGCCCATTGAACACATATCATAAACCGGCAACAACCTGAACACGCCACCTTCTATTGCAAGACTTAAATTTTCAAGGTGCATATCCGTATTGTTGATAAGCTGTCCGAAAAGAAAGAGACAATTCGCATCATAAACATGTTGCCAGCTTACTAGATTTTTTTGAAGTAATGCCTCCATCACCGCAGGCCAACCGGAACCTATTCCTACAAACTCGTCATCAATAGATTTCAATGAGACCATAGACATTCTTCCATATTCTCCACTTCGATCAAACCGTTGAGATTCTAAAAACAATCTCCCCTCCATCTCTAAAAGTCTTGTTTCCGATGCAGGGAAATCTTTATCGTGAATTGCTTCAGTCGCATGATATTCAGTAATCAATATATCACGCCATCTGTCGGTTACTTCATTAGCGTCCTGATGGGTAAATTTCACAATGACGTGTGCAGCCCGCGTCGTACAATATGTTGTAAATTTAGGCTGCTCTCCCCCTGCCGACGATCCAGGCACATACCCTTTCATAACCTGGTCGGCAAGCTTAGGATAATCCTCTTCAGTTGCAGCTTCCGGTTTTCTCCTTAAGCGCAATAATGTTTGCTCACCAAATTTGAAGTTTCCTGGTAAATCATCTCCATTTGAAATCAAATAACGCCCAATGTGATCCGCATTCCAAAGCCTAGGATCTCGAGGAAATGCGATGTTTTGCTTCGCTATTTCCTCGGCAATCTTTCTGCCGATAAAGCCTTGGGGAGCAAGATCTTGCAAAAAGTAGGGCAGGCCTTCAAATAAACCGTTTTGATCAATCCCTAGTAAAACAGGGGGAGTCCCGGTTGCGGCTTCAACAAAGAAACCACCATGAACAAGTGGGCGTATCCATGCAGCAAGTACAGTATTCCCGTACGCGTCAACCATTGCTAATGGCTGCCTATCGCTTCCGCCAAAAGCATTGCGGGCCAACGCGTATCGAGGCGTTCTTCCAGACTGCACCTTAATAATTTTATCCCCCATCGCCCTGAGCTTACGAGAAACCGCTGGTTGGCTTAGCCCGGTATACGCCTGCAACTCTCTGGACGTGGCCAGCCCCCTAAGAAATATATCCTCAATAGAATATCCCATAATATCCAACCTCATTATAGACTAAGAATGCGAATGAAATTTTTTGATAAAAACTTAATTATTTCAATAAAATAAATAAAAAATGGATTATTTTAAAGAATAGCATTTTTAGCATAGGATTGTTTTTTCATATTGTCAATAAATCCAGGACAATCACAAAGAGACTATCGGTTGGGTAGTGCCACAACTAATCAGGACGAATTTTACCGTTCACAGGAGGTATGCTGAAAGTTCTGGAGACCAAAATTAGGGGGGGATGGTGACAGGGGAGGCTGACCAAGAAAGCTTGTTGCAGGTTCGCAAATCTCGCGTGCGTATAGTGTTAAGATGATGATGAACGGGCTATGCAAAACATAGGCCCCAAACCCCGCGCGCGTACAAAAGGGTACTCATAAAGTGAGCACCCCCTTTTTATTGGCGCAGAAAACTCGTAACTCCGCCTTTTCTCGATTCCTGACAAATCTCAACTGCAAAGCACTGCATGTTGTGCCTTGAGCAATAATGAGCACTACATGCTGTGTTTCAGGCTTGGTGTGTGAACTAAAGAAAGCTGAATCCCTGCCGGTCTGGGACTCCTCAAAATGGAGGAGACGTTCAATTGATATGTTGCCGGGTTGATACTTGGCGGATTGGTCGAAAGTTGCCAAAAGTTACCGGCGGTAACCCTAAAAAAGGGCTGAAACGATCAAAGTTGCAGGCGTAGTTGCGATTTTAACGAGCCGAAAAAACGGGTGGTTAACCAGCAAGGCGGGAATAGTCAAAGTTGCCGGAGTAGTTGCCAGTGGCAACCCTAAAAAAGTACTCACTTGGATACGCTGATTATCACGCTGGTGGGGTGGTGAAACGCCATCCCATCCAGACATAGAGGGTACCGTCGTGCAAGGGAGTAACGAAACGTTATCCCCCCTTTGGGCAGTTAAGGCAGTGACCAGGGTACGCATATCTCTATTTTCATTACCAGGAAAACACCGGGCAACAAAGTGGGATTATCCCACCTTGGGAGTATCCCACGCCGGAAGGATTGAACACAGGGGGGGCAGAGGGCGTGTGAACGTGGAGCAAGGGCACGGGTAACCTTCACCACAGGGGGGGTCGCAAAACACGATCCCCTTTCCTGGTGGCTCCTTAGAATTCAGGAGCGAGTTGGGGTAAATTCCCCTTTTTGAGGGAACAAGAGTTAAGTGCTTGAAAGTGCAGGGCTATTTCCTGGTGTAGACTGTAGTGTAGGGTAAATGTGTTGTAAGTGCTTGAAAGTGCAGAGAGTGTAGGCAGTGTAGGGTAATGTTACGCACACATGAGAGAAGAGCATATACCCCTTTTGGCAGTTAAGGCAGTGACCAGGGTATGCATATTTTTATTTTCATTCCGTGTCTGTTTTTCACTGAGCCGCTTCCCTGGCCATGGGCTTATGTCTATATAGCATTATAGGATTAAAAAAGTCCTATTAATTCTGTATGTAAGGAGACCAGGGGCCTACCCCCCCTGTGGTCATCCAGCACCTGTATTCTCTGGTGGTGTGAACGTTGTGAACTTGGTGAACTTGTTTCAGAAGATTTCGCGCACGAGAACATATATACCTCTAGCCCACCGCCCGGATCGGAGGGACCTTGCCGCCAGCCACATCCTCCCTGAGCCCGTCCAGGAAGTCGGCCCAGTCTTGCATCATCTTACGGCGCTCCGGCAGGTACTCTGCATGGTTGTAGACCGCCCGTATCTTGTTACGGTCTGCATGGGACATTTGCTTTCCAATTATAAGGGTGTCGTATCCAAGCTCGTGCAAGTGGGTATTGGCTATGTGGCGGAAGCCGTGCACGGTCATGTCTTCCTTGGGGTAACCAAGGCGGCGTAGGGCATTCAGCAGGGTGGCATTACTCATGGGCCGGTCTTTATTGCGCAAGCCTGGAAAGATGTAGCGTCCGCCACCAGTAAGTGGGTGCAGGGCTTTCAGTATTTCCATGGCCTGACGGCTGAGCGGCACGATGTGAACGATGTCGCCGCGCCTGGCGTCCTTGTGGCGCTGTAAACGCTTCATGCGCTCGATGGGTAGGCGCAGCTCTTCCCGCTCAAGGTCTACATCGCTCCACTCAAGCATCCGCAGTTCACCTGGTCGCATAAACAGCAAGGGCGCAAGGCGCAGGCCGCAGATGGTGGGGAAGTGGCCGGGGTAGCCGTCTATGGCTCGCAGCATATGCCCTATTTGCACAGGGTCGAGAATGGCGGCCATGCTTTTCTTTACTGGTGGAGGGATAGCACCCTTCAAATCAGCAGCGGGGTTACGGCTGCATCGCCCTGTTTGGATGCCGTAGCGGAATACCTGACCAGCCAACTGTAGCGTGCGGTGTGCGGTCTCCAGGTTGCCTTTCTCTTCAATGGGGCGCAGAACAGTCAGCAGTTCCGGCGCGTCTATTTCTGCTATGGGCCGCTTGCCCAGTAAGGGAAACAGGTAGCTCCTCATCCGCCCAAGCAGTTTGACCCTGTGCGATTCTGACCAGGTGTGAGCAAATTTGGCGTGCCACTCCAGGCCGATAGCGGCAAAGCTGTTCTCGCCGGTCTGAGCAGCCACGGTGGCCTTTTTTACCTCGGAAGGGTCTAGGCCCCCTCGCTCAACCGTGCCCTGGCGTCTGCATGCCGTTTGCGGGCGTCCTTCAGGCCTACCTCCGGATAGACGCCAAGCGCAAGGCGCTTTTCTTTGCCGCCGATGCGGTACTTGTAGCGCCAGCGTTTTGCACCATCAGGGAAGACCTCAATATAAAGGCCTCCTCCATCAAAGGTTTTGTATGGCTTCTCTTTGGGCTGTAACTGTCTGATCTGTGCGTCTGTAAGGGGCATCTCCTCTGGGGGCATGGGCGTATGCCCCCTCGTGCCCCCAGAAGTCAATAGAATACCCTGGACTTCACTAGACATGAAAAAACCCGCTAACCGTGATTGGTAGCGGGTTTATGTATGTTGCCAGATGTCTCTGGAATTGTATTTGGTGGCGATGCAGGGAATTGAACCCCGGACACTGCGGATATGAGCCGCATGCTCTGACCATCTGAGCTACATCGCCCAAGAAAAAAACTCCCGCCTCGGAGGAGGCAGGAAAGAGATTGCAGCCTTTGTACCCAATATGGCAGAAAAAGCAAGGTTTTTGTGGCTTTATTAACGACAAAGGCTCAGTTGCGGTAAGTAACGCCGTCCGCTATCCGGCCGACAGCCCTTGCAACATCTTCTGCAGGGGCGGTAGTTGACGCACCTCGGCAAAGCTGTCGGCATAGTAGTCAGCCTTGAGTTCCGGATTGTTGAAGGCCACAAAGGCAATGCCGGTGCCTTTGCAGTGTTCCTCATCCAGCTTGGAATCCCCGACATAAATAGCAGCCTCCGCCGGCAGGCGGAAATGCTCCAATATCATGTAGAGGGCATCAGGGGCCGGCTTGGGCCTGGGCGCATTGCCGGCGGTCACCACCATATCGAACAGATCCCTCAGATGGAAGGTATCGAGCACCTGGTCCATGGTGTCGGTGCGGTTGGTGGAGATGGCGGTAAAGCCTAGTTTTTGTACATCCTGCAGAAAAGCGGGCAGGTCAGGCTCCATGATCATGTGGCGCAGATAGGGGCTGTAGCTGGTCTCGGCGCAGACCCGGTCGATCTCTTCCCGGCGGATTTCGGGATAGTTGCGGAAGATATGCCGCACCGAGGTGTAAACGTTGTGCATGTGCACATAGTCCAACTCGGCCTGGGTCATGGGCGGGCGGGAAAAGGCCTTGAGCAGGTCGTTGTAGTAGTGCCGGTTCGCCTCCTTGGAGCTGAACATGACCCCATCGCAATCAAGGATGACCAGTTTGAGCGCAGCCATCAGTTCACATCCTGCATGCAATCACCGCTGGTCTCTCGGGTGAGTTGGTCAAAAAAGACGAGCATGAAATCGTGGCGTTCTTGGGCCAGCCTGCGGCCTGATTCAGTAAGCATCTGATCTTTAACCTGGGAGAGCTTGACCTGGAACTCGCGGTATGCGGAATCTTCCAGGGAATAGGAGCGGGTACGGCTGTGATCCAGCTCCGGGTTGTGCAGGCGCGCCCCGATTTGCCCGGCAAAGAGAAAGGCCCGGCCGATGCCGACAGCACCAATGGAATCCAGCTTATCGGCATCAAAAAGAATGCGCGCCTCAAGGGTTTCTGGTGTGAGCGAGCCCCGGAAGCGGTGGGCTTTGATGGCGTGACAGATAGCGTTGATGGCATCATCCCCGTAGCCCAGTTCCTGCAAAATGGGCCGGGCCAGTTCGGCCCCGCGCCGGGCGTGACAGATCGCTCCCCGACTGGCGCTCTCTTCGCTGCGGCCAATGTCGTGGAGAATGGCTGCCGCTGCCAGAACATGCAGATCCGCACCCAGTTCCCTGCCCAGGTGCAGGGCGGTGTGCAACACCCGTTCGCTGTGATCGAGCCCGTGCGGACCGCCTTCCTCTTCGGCAAAGGGCCCTGCAGCACGGCGCAGAGCGGCCAGCAGTTCCGGCTCTATTGTCGGAGCGCTTTGTAGGCTTCCTTTCTTATTCACCAAAAAAAATCCCGGTAGAGCCAGTCGATGGCAAGTAGCAGCAGTTCTTCATCGTTATCGGCCAGCCCCTCTTGTTGCTGTTTGTTCAGGGGAAAGGGCAGGACAATGGTGCCGCTGCGCAAAAGTTGGCGGAAGCGATCCAGATCGTAGAGGGCGAGCATAAAGCGGTTCAGTTGCTGGTCACTCGGCTGAAAGCTCTTGTCCTGCACGCGCGGATGCTGGAGCAGGCGCAGGAGGGCATCGTTGAAGCGGTTGTAGGCGGCCAGTTCCTGGCTTTCCAGGTAGGCAGCAGCCGTACCGCTGCGATCTTCAAGAAAGCCCTGGCAATGGCTTTCGCGCACCACAACAAGTTGCTCATCCGTACCGCCATCCGCCCGTAAGGCGACGCCGCGACCGAGCGGATAGGCGCGGCAACTGCCGGGCCGGTCGGCATAGACCCGGCAGCCGTCAGGGCCCACAAAAACACAACTGGCCCGGCCGTCATCCACCATGCTCAGGTGGCACAGCGGAAAGGTCTGTCCCTCTTCGCGACTCACCAGCAGGTACTGCTTCAAAAAATCTCCCGAACGCAGGCCCAAGGCTTTCCTCAGGCGGAGCACGTCATAGGGCGACAGGGCCAGATCCAGCTCGCGGCAGCATTCGTTGAAGCAGGGTACCTGCGGGTGGCAAGCGAAACACAGGCAGGCATCTGCCGCGATGGGGCTGATTTCCGGTTGCAGTTCTTCCATGGTTCAAGCCTTTTCCTTCCAGCCGATGGCAAGCAGGGGGCTGGCAACGAAGACCGATGAGTAAAAACCCACGAACATACCGATCAAGAGGGCAAGGGAGAAGTCGTGGATGGTGGCCCCGCCGAAAAAGAGGAGCGCCAAGATGGTCATGATCAGCGATACGCCCGTGATGATGGAGCGTGCCAGGGTTTCGTTGATACTTAGATTGATGAGATCAAAGAGGTGCATCTTTTCATGCTTGGCCATGTTTTCCCGGATACGGTCGAAGATGACCACAGTATCGTTCAGGGAAAAGCCGGCCAGGGTGAGCAGGGCCGTCATGAGGAGCAGGTCAAACTCCTTGCCCAAAAGCCACATGATACCCAGCACCGCCAAAACATCGTGAAAAGTGGACAGGGTGGCGGAAAGGCCGAAGCGCACGTCAAAGCGCACGGCCAGGTAGGCAATAACGCCCAGCATGGACAGAACAATGGCTATGAGCGCCTTATTGCGCAGATCTGCCGAGACAGATGCGCCGATTTCGGACTTGCTCTCCAGGGTGAAGGCTTTGTCGGCCAGATGCTGTTCAAGCACGGCGGTAATTTGGTCGCTTTCGCTGCCGACTGTTTCCTGCGACTGCTTCAGCTTGATGATGAGCTGGTTGTCGTTGCTGACCCGCTGGAGATCAACCCCTTCAAAACCGTTTTCGCTCAAAACCGGCCGTATTTCTTCCAGGCTGAAGGGTTGCTCAGCCCGGTACTGCAACATCAGGCCGCCGGTAAAATCCACACCCAGCTTGGCCTTGCCTCGGCTAATCTGTACCGTGGCCACCAGACCGAGCAGCACCATGAAGACGGTAACGGCAAAGGCGTAGTAGCGTACCCGCATGAAGTCGAATTTCGACTGCTTGAAAAACTGCATGAACTGCAGGCGCTTCAGTTTTTTCTTGGCAATGAGCGTATCGTAGATGAGGCGGCAAACGAACAGCACCGCCACCAGGTTAAAGACGATACCCAGGCTCAGGGTAACGGCAAAACCCTTGATCGGACCGGTACCGAAGAGGAAGAGCACGAGCGCGGTAATAAGTGAGGTAACCTGGGAGTCGATGATACTGGAAAAGGCCTTGTGAAAGCCGGTATCCACTCCGGCCTTGATGGACTTGCCCAGGGCGAATTCCTCGCGCATACGTTCGTAGATGAGCACGTTGGCGTCCACCGCCATGCCCATGGTGAGGATGACGCCGGCAATACCGGGCAGGGTCAGGGTGGCCCCCAGCATGGCCAGACCAACGAAGAGGAAGAGGATGTTGAAGGCTAGGCCGATATTGGCAATCACACCGGAGAGCCGGTAGTACATGATCATAAAAAGAATGACCAGTATGCCGCCCAGGATACCCGAATAGATGCCTTTGTTGATGGAATCCTGGCCCAGGCTCGCACCCACGGTCAGGTTCTGGATGGTTTCCACCGGTGCAGGCAGTGCGCCTGCACGCAGGACAATGGCCAGATCGGATGCCTCGGCATGGCTGAAGTTACCGGTGATCTGGGCGCTGCCGCCAAGGATCTTCTCGCGGATAACCGGAGCGGAGCGGACGTTTTCATCAAGCACAATGGCCAGTTGGCGACCAACGAATTTTTCGGTGATCTGACCAAAGGTCTGGCCGCCCAGTCCGGTGAGATCGAGGCTGACATAGGGCTCGTTGAAACTGCCGCCAATACGTACCTGCGCATCCTTGACCATGGCCCCGGTCATCAGAATCGGGCTTTCCAAAAGCAGCGGCACCCTAGACTCTACCTTGGTGTTCTTGTCCACCACCCGTTCAAAATAGATCTCGGTGCCCTGGGGCAAACGGCCCTGCAGGGCCAAGTTGAGCTGTTTGCGGGTGTCTCCTTCCTGCCACTGTCCAGCCTTGACGGCCTGGTCGATCAGGGCGGGCAGATCGAGCCCGCCGCTGTTGGCCACCGCCTTGAATTCGAGTTGGGCGGTCTGGCCGATCAGGGCCAAGGCCCGTTCCGGATCCTGAACACCGGGCAACTGGACCACAATTTGGTTTTCACCCTGGCGAAGCACAATGGGCTCGGCCACGCCGAACTGGTCGATGCGGTTGCGGATAATCTCCAGGGCTTGGGCCACTGAATTTTTGCGGATCGCATCCGCTTCTTCAGTACTCAACTGCAGGATGACCCGGGGAAAGCTGCCCGCCTCGGCAGAGACGGAGCTCTTCAGATGTGAAAAATTATCTTTCAGCACCTGGTTGACAGTGTCGATGACACCGGTATTGGGCAGGGTAAAGAGAATCTGACCGGGCGTGGCTCCATCGAGACGTACTGCAGTTACACCCTTCCCGGCCAGTATGTCTCTAAATTCGGTGGCGGCAAGATCCAGGGAGTTTTCCGCTGCCTTGTCCATATCCACCTGTAGGACAATGTGCATACCGCCCTGCAGATCGAGGCCGAGATTGATGCCTGCCGGTGCGAAGTACTTGTTCCACCAGCCGGGCAGCCCGCTGTAAAAGTTGGGCAGCAGGGCAAGCCCGGAAAAGAACAGCAGGAAAATGACCAATGCGATTTTAAGTCTAAGGCCTGTCGTCATGTATCGTACCTGGATGAATGAATCTGGCGTTTGTGCATACTTTCTGCATACGCCGCATAAACTTAAAATATATAAAGGGATAATCGGCTTTGTGCAACGCCCTCAGCACGATATTACTGAAAAAAGAAAGAAAATAGAGGGAGAAAGGGCGGTAGAGCCTGGGGTAGCGTTCGCCTAAGCCCTGTGATCTGCGGGTTTTGGCTGTGGCTGCTGGGATTGCTGAGGCCGGTTAATGGCGGCTGCCATGCAGGCTGCGCCAAAGCCATTGTCAATATTCACCACCGCAAGGCCGGGGGCGCAGCTGTTGAGCATGCCCAGGAGGGCGGCATAACCGCCTGCGCCTGCACCATAGCCGATGCTGGTAGGTACGGCAATCACCGGGGCAGGGGTCATGCCTGCAACCACCGAGGGCAGCGCGCCCTCCATGCCGGCAATAACGATCACCACCCGGCTCTCCTGCAAAAGGGCCGCTTCCGAAAGTATGCGGTGGATGCCGGCCACGCCGGCATCGTACACCGTTCTGGTAGCATGGCCGAATTGCTTAAGAGTAAGGCGGGCCTCTTCGGCCACAGGGATATCAGAGGTGCCTGCGGTCACCAGGGTGATGAGCCCGGCCTGCACCTCCTCGATATAGTGGTCATTACCGGTGAGCACCCTGGCAAGGGGATGGTACGAGAGGCCGTTCAGTTCGCGGCAGGCCTGAGCTGCCTTTTCCGCGCTGACTCTGGTGGCCAGAACCACGTTTTTCCGGGCAAGCATGGCGCGCAGAATGGTGACGAGTTGCTCACCACTCTTGTACTCGGCAAAAACCGCTTCGGGCAGGCCGGTACGCACACTGCGATGATGGTCGAGTCGGGCACTGTCCAACTCCTGCACCGGCAAAAGGCGCAACTGCCTGAGAGCATCTTCCGTGTCCGCCTCGCCACGCCGTACCTGCTCAAGAAGGGCGCGGAGCGTCTGTTCATTCATACTGGCATTCCTCCATACTCCATTGCGGTAATTTACCATGGCTCCAAAGGAGCGTAAACAGTTTACGCCGCAGTGCGGCTTTGGTAGAGTGAGGCGTTCATCCCTTTGATATTTGATGCGGAAGGAGCCTTTTATGAGCAGCATTACGCTACCGCCCTTTGTCCGATTTCTCCTCAAACCCGAGAGCTATGCCCACCCGGTGGAGCGGGTGGATCTGGTGCAGACGCATATTTCCTATGTCTTTTTGGCCGGAGAATATGTCTATAAATTCAAAAAACCGGTCAATTTCGGTTTTCTGGATTTTTCCGACCTTGCCAAGCGTCAATTCTACTGCGAGCAGGAACTGCTCCTGAATCGCAGACTCTGTCCGGACATCTATCTGGGCCTGGTGCGGGTACAGCAGGAAGGATCGGGTTTTGCCCTGGTTCGTGGTGATGGTGTGCCGGGAGCAGCCGTAGTCGTTGAATACGGAGTACAGATGCGGCGCATGCCCGAAGAGCGGATGATGCTCAATCTGATCCGTGCCGGCAAACTCAAGGAGGGCCATATCGACGAACTGGTGGCAGTGCTGGTACCTTTCTACCAGGCGGCGGCCGGCGGCGGCGATATCGACGACTTCGGTAAGGCAGAATCAGTGGCCGTGAACGTGCTGGAAAATTTTGACCAAACCAAAGATTTCATCGGCCAGGGAGCCCTGAGTCTGGCCCAGTTTGAGACCATCTCCACCTATGCCCGCAGGGTGCTGGGCGATGCGGCCCGTTTTCAGAAACGCATCGATGCGGGCCGCATCCGCGACTGCCATGGCGATCTCTATTCAGCCAATATCTGCCTGGCGGATAAACCCTATATCTACGACTGCATCGAGTTCAACCAGCGCTTCCGCTACTGTGACGTGGCAAGCGACGTGGCCTTTCTGGCCATGGATCTGGACTATCATGGGCTCGAGGCCCTGTCCCGGCGTTTTATCGAGAGCTTTGTGCAGGCCGGCGGGGATGCGGGCCTTCTGGGCATGCTTGATTTTTACAAGTGCTACCGCGCCTATGTGCGCGGCAAGATCGGTCTTTTCACGGCAAGCGACCAGGGCGTGGACGAGAGACTGCGCAAACAGAACCTGGAGCATGCGGCCCGCTATTTCAAACTGGCCGAACAGTATGCGGCCGGAGCCTGACAGGCTTTCTCGGCTATGGCCATGATCCTGGTGTTTTTCGGCATGACCGCTTCGGGCAAGTCCACCCTGGCTCAGGTCTGTGCAGAGCGCTATGGCGCGCCCTATTACAACACCGACCGGGTACGCAAGGAACTGGCCGGGCTGCCTGCTACGGCCCATCGCCCGGATGCAGTGGGCCGGGGCATTTATTCCCATGAGCTGAGTGCAAAAACCTATGCGGCTCTTTTGCACAGGGCTACGGAGGCGCTGTGCAAAAAAAGCAGGACCCTGGTGCTGCTGGATGGCTCCTACGCAAGCCTTGCCGAGCGCGAGCGGGTGCGGAACCTGGCTAGGCAACTCGGAGTGGGCCTGCACTTTATCTACTGCTGGTGCAGCGAGGAAGAAACCAGACGCCGTCTGCAGGTACGAGCCCTTGATCCGCTGGCGGTTTCCGATGGCCGCTGGGAAATCTATGTGCACCAGGTGGCGAGTTTCAGCCGGCCGCTTGCAAGCGAAACAGATGTCTACCCCTGTAATACCGAGGCCGCTCCGGAAGAGTTGCTGCTGCAGTTGATCGATACTGGGATTTTGCCGTCAGGGAGCGCTACATAAGGGCAATTCAAGCAGAGTAATGCAAGCCAGGCAGGAGGTTGAACCGACCTTACTGCTTCCTTCCCGCTTTGATGCGGCAGGGACTGGAAAAAACAAAAAGGGCAGCACACCTTCTACGGCGTACTGCCCTTTTTTGATCGTATCTTTGCTCTGGAGCTGAAATTATTGCCCCGAATCAGGCGTACCCGGCAAAGACGGCTCGTTCCTCAGCTCCTGGGATGGATTCGGCTCCTTATCGGAAACCATGAAGTCAGGCAGCCATTTTTTCAGGCCCCAGTTGGGGGCTTCATCCGCCTCAAGCCTGGCCAGCAAATCCTTGGCCTTGGGAGCAAGGTCGGATTCGGGATAGGTGCTGAGCAGATACTGCAGGCGCTGCTTGGCAGCGTCGTGTTTTTCGGTGCGCACGTAGAAGACCGCCACCAGGTATTCATGATTGGCGAGGAATTCCTGCGCCTCCTTGATTTTGTTGGTTGCCTCCGGGGCATAGGCGGAGTTCGGATAGGCGTTGAGCAGCCGAGTGAAAGATTTGATCGCCTGGCTCATGCTGGCCGGATCCCGGTCTATGCGCTGGGCTCGGGCATAGTCGCACATGCCGTACTGAAAAAGCACATAGGGCATGGCTTCGTTGGTGGGGTGCTTGGTTTCAAACTCGCGGTAATGCGTTTTGGCCTCATCGTACTGGCCGTCGTAGTAATAGGCGTCGGCAAGCTTCAGTTTGGCCAGCATGGCCTGCGGACTGAAGGGGTGCTCCAGCAAAAGCGCGGTGAAGGATTTGATCGCCTCACCGTATTTGCCGACATCATAGTCAGCCATGCCTTCGCGGATCCTGGTCTCCGGCGGCATGTTCTGTTCGATCTCTTCCTCGTCCTCGCCGACGGTGAGGTTGCTGAACATGCCCTTGAAGGCCGAACAGCCGCCCAAGGCAAGCGAGCAGGCAAGCAGGCACAGAATGAGGCTATACTTCCAGCCTTCCACCGGAATGCGCGGTACGCGGGTCTTAGTCTTCTTCATGGCAGCTAAAGGATGTTAGGGGGATATCCTGTTGCAGGTGCCGTTCCGCTGAAAGTGCTGCTACCGCGCCTTCACCGGCGGCATTGATGATCTGGCGGGCCTGTTTGCTGCGGATATCACCGGCAGCGAACACTCCGGCCAGAGAAGTGGCCATTTCCTCGTCGGTTATCAGAAAACCGGCCGAATCGGTCTTCAGACCGGCCAGCGGCAGGATTTCGTTGTTGGGCTGGATACCGATGAAAATGAAGATACCGGTTGCCGGCAGGCTGTGTTCCTCGCCGGCATTGTTTTTGAGCAGCACGGATTCCACTCCGGCCTGGCCGCCGCGGATGGCCTGCACCTGGGTATTCCAGATGAAGTCGATCTTACGGTTGCAGAAGGCCTTTTCCTGCAGGATGGTGGTGGCGCGCAGTTCTTCCCGGCGGTGGACAATGGTGACCTTGGTGGCGAACTTGGTCAGGTGCAGGGCTTCCTGGATAGCGGTATTGCCGCCGCCCACCACCACCACTTCCTGATTGCGGTAAAAGGGGCCGTCGCAGGTGGCGCAGTAGGAAACACCCCGGCCGCTGAATTCATGCTCGCCGGGGACGTTCAGTTTTTTGGAACGCGCACCGGTGCACAGAATGACTGAGTGAGTGGTGATGACCTCGCCGTTTTCCAGGGTAATGCGTTTGACCTCATCCTCAAGATCAAGCGAGGTGATGGCAGCGAATCTTTTCTCCAGGCCAAAACGATCCACATGGGCGGTCATTTTGTCCATCAGGTCAAAGCCGGATACACCATCGGCAAAACCAGGGTAGTTGTCCACCCAGTCGGTGACCAGCACCTGACCGCCGGTCGCGCCTTTTTCGATGAGCAGGGTCTTAATTCGGCCCCTGGCTGCATACAAGCCAGCGGTCAGGCCCGCAGGTCCGCCGCCTACAATAACCAGTTGGTACTGGGGTTTGTTCATGGCCTCTGCCATTAAAAAAAGAAGCAAAAAAGCACGCTCCCGGCGACATGGCGGGCAGCGTGCTTTTTAAGAATACAGTGTTCTTACAGTGCCTTCTTGATCATTTCCTGCAGTTGGGATTTGCCCACTGCGCCGGTGATCTGGTCTACTACTTCACCATTCTTGAACAGGATCAGGGTGGGGATGGCGCGGATGCCGAACTTACCGGGGGTGGAGGGGTTGTCATCCACATTCATCTTGGCGATAACGGCCGTGCCGTCGAATTCTACCGCCAACTCGTCAATAACCGGGCCGATGCCCTTGCAGGGGCCGCACCAGGGGGCCCAGAAATCCACCAAGCAGGGCAGCTTGCTGCCGATGACCTTGGCCTCGAAATCGCCATCAGATACGTGTACTACCTTATCATTTGCCATGGGTTTACTCCTAAAAAGAGGTTGAATCTGTACTCGTGTAACGTGCCGGTGCAAACATATTCATGCAGCAATCTGCTGAGGCCGCCAGACGCTATGCCTTGGGCGGCAGATAATGCGTGGTGGTGAACGAGGCGGGATTTGAACCCGCGACCTTTGGCTTCGGAGGCCAACGCTCTATCCAACTGAGCTACCCGTCCACATGCAAACATTTTTGTATACCATAGACCATTACCCCTTACCAGTCTTTTTGGGAAGCTAATTTGCCGCGCCAGGGCAAGGGTGAATGGTCTTTTTGCTCTATTGATCGCAGCTCAAAGATGCCGCTTCGCATGCCCTTTGATGTGCTTTGGCATCACCTGTTCTGTTCGTTGAGCAGCCCCAGATTACCCAGCATGTGGAAGAGCAGGGAGAGCAGCATGCCCACCACGGTTGCCAGGGCCATGCCCTTGAGTTCCACATTGCCGAGTTTTACGGCCACTTCGCTGATGCCCACGATAAGCACGATTGCGGTGAGGGAAAGGTTGACCGGTTTTGAATAGTCTACCTTGGCTTCCACCAGCATGCGAATACCCGAGGCGGCAATGACGCCGAAGAGCAGGATGCAGACCCCGCCCATGACCGCCGAAGGAATGGATTGGATCAGGGCGGAAAGGGTGCCGCTGAAGGCGAGCACTATGGAGAGCACGGCTGCTCCCCCAATGACCCAGACTGAATAAACCCTGGTAATAGCCATGACCCCGATATTTTCCCCGTAAGTGGTGGTGGGCACGGAGCCGAAAAAGCCGGAAAGCACGGTGGAAACGCCGTCGCCGAATAGGGAACGGTGCAGGCCGGGTTCGCGCATGAGGTCGCGCTTGATAATCCTGCCGGTCACCACTAGGTGGCCGATGTGCTCGGTGATCACCACCAGGGCTGCCGGCAGGATAACCAGCATGGCAGTGAAGTCAAAAACGGGTTTGTAGAAGGTAGGCAGAGCCAAGAGCGGGGCTGCGCTTACCGGCGCAAAATCGACCAGACCAAGCGGAATGGCTATGAGGTAGCCCACGACAATGCCGATGAGCAGGGAAATGACCGCCGCAAAGCCGCGAAAGACCAGCGAGCCCAGGGTGATGACCGCCAAGGTGGCCATGGCCACAAAAATGGCGCGGCCATCGTAGCCGCCGGCGGCATCGGCAGTAAAACCGGCCATGCCGGTAGCGACCTTGGCCAGTTCCAGACCGATGAGGGCCACAATGGGCCCCATGGTGGCTGGCGGCAGCACGGTGTTGATCCAGCGCGGCCCGCATTTCCAGATGATCGCGGCCACCAGCATAAAGACCAGGCCCGAGGCGATAAAGCCGCCCAGGGCCAGGGAGTAGTTCGCGCCCCACATGGCCTGATTCGCCCCCAAAACCACAAAAACCGGGGAGAGAAAGGCGAAGCTTGAGCCCAGATAGGCCGGAGCCTTGCCCTTGCAGAGCAGCAGGTAGATCAGGGTGCCGACCCCGTTCATCATCAGCACTACCGCCGGGTTTATCTTAAACAAGGTGGGCACCAAAATGGATGCGCCGAACATGGCAAAGAGGTGCTGCAGGCTTAAAGGAACGGCTCGGATGAGCGGCACCTTTTCTTCAACTTGGATGGTGTGCATGGTTCTTTTCTGCCTGACTGGGCGGGGTTTTCGGTAAAGGTGCCGGGGCTGCCTTATCTGCGGCTGTTGCTGCTCGTGTTGAGTCTTTCCATGTACTCATCCCACTCCACAGGCAGGGATGATTTTTTTTTGGTGTTGCAGTCCTTGCAGCAGGGCACCAGGTTGTCCCTGGTGCTGCGGCCGCCGCGCGCAAGCGGGATGACATGGTCCATGGTCAGCCCGGCATAGCCCACCTGTTGCCCACAGTACCAGCACAGACCGCTTGCGGTTTTCTGCTGCCACCAGCGGGTCTTGCGTAGTTGCCGCGCCTTGTTCCGCTCCGCCCGGATCAGGGCCTCGTCCGGTTCAGCCGACAGGGCCTGCAGTATTTCCTTTTCATTCATGGCAAGGCCCTGCCTCGGGTACAAGAAAATGCCTGGCCCGGCCCACCAGGTGGAGTGAGCCTGCCACGCAGATCAGCGTCCTGCTGTCGGCCGGTTCCATAGCTGCGTTCAGGGCCTCTTCCACGGAAACGATGCAGCGAGCCTTGGCGCGCTCTTCCTGATTCAGACTCTGCCACAGGGTCTGCGGCGTGGCTGAGCGTTCGCCCTCGGCCTGGGTGAGGATGATCCGGCTTACCCTGGCAAAGAGGGTGCTGCGGGCCGCTTCCATGTGTTTATCCGCCATATTGCCCCAGACGAGAACAATTTCCCTGCCTGCTTCACGGTCGGCCAAGGCGGCGCAGAGGGCCTCTACCCCGGCCTCGTTGTGGGCCCCTTCAAGAAGGATATGTCTTTCGCTGCCCTGGAATGGTACGCTGAGATACTCCATCCGGCCGGGCCAGCGCACCTTGGCAAGACCACTTCTGATTTGCTCGGCGCTTACAGAAAAGACAGGGAAGTTTGCCGCCAAGGTTTCCAGTGCAGCCAGGGCCAGAGCGGCATTCACTACCTGATGCGCCCCCGGCAGGCTCAGGGGCAGGTTCAGCAGGCTTTGTCCGGCTACGTTTCTATATATCCCGCTGTAGTCGAGTTGTCCGTCACTGCCCTTGGCGCGGAAATCCCGGCCCAGCAGGTAGAGCCTGCTGTCCAGACGCTTGGCAAAATCCTCGATCACCTCGGTGCTGCCCGCACTGCGACCGGAAAAGACCACCGGCACCCCCGGCTTGATGATGCCCGCCTTTTCTGCGACAATGCTTGCAATATCGGTACCCAAATACTGTTCGTGATCGCGGCTGATATCGGTGATCACCGAGACCATGGGCCGCACCACATTGGTGGCATCGAGCCGCCCACCCAATCCGGTTTCAAGGATGGCCACATCCACCCGCTCCTCGGCAAACCAGTTCAGGGCCAGAAGGGTGGTGCATTCGAAGTAGGTGGGATGCAGGCCGCTTTGGTCAAAGAGTCTGCGCAGCGCCTCTATTTGGCTGGTGAAGGCCTCCTTGCTGATCGGCAGGCCATTGATGACAAAACGTTCACGTACATCGACCAGATGCGGCGAGGTGTAGAGACCGACCCGAAACCCGGCCTCGGCCAAGAGGGTGGCCAGGGTAATGGCTACCGAGCCCTTACCGTTGGTGCCCGCGATATGGATCAGGCGCAGGCGCTCCTGAGGTCGGCCAAGCCCCTCCAAAAGCTGGTGCATGGTGGCAAGACCCAGCTTGATGCGGAAAAATTGGAGCGAATCCAGATAGGCCCAGGCCGCCTCATAACGCGCATCGCGGACATCTGCGGATTTTGCCGGTGCTTGTGTGCTTGTCATGGTTCAGGGCAGAGGGGTGAGGCGGGCATAGTCTAAGTGCAGGATCTTGCTGCCATGGCGATCAAAGAGAATCTCCACCCGGCGCGAGCCGGACAAGCGGCTCACGGAACCCCGGCCGAAAAAGGCGTGCTCAACCCGCATGCCGGGCACTAAGGCTCCGGGTTCTGTAGAGCTCGCCGCCTGAGCAGCGGCCGTTTGCGTTTTCGGCTGCACTGTAGAACTGCCTGCACCTTGAAATGCTCCTTGATGCCCACCTTGCAACACGTTCTGGGCCGCGTCCGTATCGTAGAGCCGCGGTTGCACTTCCGCCACAAAGGGCGACATAGCTGCAAGGTAGAAGCGACGGTCTGCCCCGCTGGTCTCGCGGGGATAGCTCAGAAAGAGCCGCTCCTTGGCCCTGGTGGCAGCCACATAGAAGAGCCGGCGCTCCTCTTCCCACTGCTCCCCCGGCACCACGTGCCGGCTCGGAAAGCGGCCCTCGGCCAGGCCGATCACAAAAACTGCCTGCCATTCCAGGCCCTTGGCGGAGTGGATGGTAGAAAGCACCAGCCGCTGCCCATCGGCCGGGGTTAGCTGGGCCGCGTTGTCTGTCTCGGGCGGGTCGAGGGCGGTGTCATCCACAAAGGAGCGCAGATCGCCATAGCCGCTGATGAGCGCCTTGAGCTGCTCCAGATCTCGGGCCCGCTTGGGGTGGTCGTCAAAGTATATTTTCTCGAAAATGGGCTGGTAGTACTCCATCACCACATCGAGCTGCTCGCTGGGCGTGCGCCCCTCCTCAAGCAAAACGGCCAGGCAGGCGCAGAGCTGTCGCAACTGGGCTTTCCAGGCAGCGCCTGCCGGATAGGCGACCAGGGCCTCGACCGGCGATTCGCTCTGGGCCAGGCTCTGCATAACCTTCTGCGCGGTCTTGGGGCCCACCTTGTCCAACTGGAGCAGGAGCCGGTTCCAGGAAAGGTTGTCCTGCGGGTTGATGGTCACCCGGAAAAAGGAGAGCACATCCTTGATATGGGCGGATTCGGTCAGCTTGAGGCCGCCGCGCTTTTCAAAATTCAGCCCTCGGCTCGCCAGTTCGATTTCCAATTTGAATGAGTGGAAGGCGGAGCGGAACAGCACCGCAATTTCACTCATCTCCACGCCTTCGGCCAGCAGCTCCTGGATGAGCTCGGCCACGAAACGGGCCTCTGCACCCTCATTGGTGCAGATGGCCAGCCTCGGTTTCACCCCGCCCTCGCTTTCGGTAAAGAGCGATTTGGCGAATTTTTCCTCGGCATGGGCAATGATGTCGTTGCTCAAATCGAGAATCGGCTTGCAGGAGCGGTAGTTCTGCTCCAGGAGCACCCGCCGCGCGCCCGGAAACTGCTCTTCAAAGCGCATGATGTTGGCGAAATCAGCACCCCGGAAGCTGTAGATGGACTGGGCATCATCACCCACCACCATCACATTGCCGTGGCTTGCGGCCAGAAGGCGCACAATCTCGGCCTGGATGTGGTTGGTGTCCTGATACTCATCCACAAGAATGTGCTGAAAACGGTCGGATAAACCGGCCCTGGCCTGGTCGGATTCCTCCAGAAGCCGCTGCCAGTTGACCAAAAGGTCGTCATAGTCCATCAGGGCATGGTCCAGCTTGAACTGGCGGTAATGCTCGGCAATGGTGATGAAATCATCCATGAATTCAATCAGGTGGCCGTAAGCGCCCATGACCAGTTCTTCCAGGCTCGCGTTCTTGTTGACCGCGCCGGAGATCAGGTTGAGGATCACCCTTTTGGAGGGAAAGCGCTTGCCGGCCGCGCCCATGCCCAGGGAGGACTTGATCAGGTTGATGATGCCCTCCGAATCGGCCCGGTCGATGATGGTAAATTGCGAGCCGATGCCGATATGGCTGCCGTACTGGCGCAAGAGGATGTTGGCGGTGGCGTGGAAGGTGCCGCCCATGACCTTGCGGCAGGCCGCGCCGGTGAGCAGGGCCGCCCGCCAGAGCATGTTCTGCGCCGCCCTGCGCGTAAAGGTGAGAAGGAGGATGGATTCAGGGGCAACGCCGCCTGCAACCAGATGCGCCATGCGGTGCACCAGGGTGCGGGTCTTGCCGCTGCCCGCCCCGGCAATGACCAGAAGCGGGCCTGCGCCATGGGTGACTGCGGCGAGTTGGGCCGCATTGAGTCCTTCGAGGATGGAGGCAGGGGCCTCATCTGGCGTGTGCTGTGGCTGTGCTGATATTTGCATGGCACCCTTTTACCACAGCGCCCCTGCAGCCGCAACGCTGCTGCCGGGTAAGGCTGCTTCGCCGGCGGCTGGGTGAATGGCGGTTGACAGTCAAGCGCCGGGCTGGGTAATTTGTGCCTTTGCCGATTCAACGGCGATAGCGTGAACATGAACATTATCCACCAATCATTAAATTTCTGAGGCCATGAACAATCCTGATACTGTTTTTGCAGACCCTAAGGTTCTTGCCGAACTCTTCCCGCCCGCACGCAGCAATGATTTTTTCGAGGCCCTTTTTGGTGATGCCGAGGAGGGCGCATACGACATCGCCCTGCGCTACAGCGGCTGTGATGCCGGCGGCGGCACGCTTCATTTTTATCTGGATCTAATCCAGCGACCGGGCAAGTGCCTAGTCTGCAACCTCACCCACGGCCTGCCCGAGGTCTTCAGCCGTCACCCCATTGTCAACATCAAGGGCCTGGCTGCAGATGTGGCCAAACTCCTGGGGCCGCAGGTGGAATGCACCAACTGGAAACTGGGCTCTACCCAGCAGGAGGAAAGCGCGCGCCACTGCATCCCGCTGACACTCACCATGAGCGAGGCCAAGTGAGCCCTGTTTCTGCAGAAAGCCTTCCCCTGGGCCGGCTCTTTATGCTGGGTTTCCGGGGGGAGGAATTACAAACCGGCCACCGGCTTGAGGCCGCCCTCAGCCGAGGTAAACTTGGCGGAGTCATCCTCTTTGACCGCAACGTGGACGGCTCCACCCAAAATATCAGCTCGCCAAGCCAACTGCGCAAACTGACTGCTGATTTGCAGGATGTCGCAGGCGGCGAACTTCTCATTGCAGTGGATCAGGAGGGCGGCAAGGTCTGCCGTTTGAAGGCTGCGGCCGGGTTTACCAGCCAACCTGCCGCGCTTGATTTGGGCAGGCAGGGGCTTGAAGCCAGTGCAGAGGCGGCCCATAGCTGCGCCGCCATGCTGAAAGAGAGCGGCATCAACCTCAACTTTGCGCCCGTGGTCGATCTGGACTGCGATCCGCCCAGCCCCATCATTGGCCGCTATGGCCGCAGCTTCGGCACGAATGCCGAAACGGTCTGCCGGCATGCCATGGTCTGGATCAAGGCCCACCACGAGCACGGGGTGGCCTGCTGTCTCAAGCATTTTCCCGGCCACGGCAGTGCCCGCGGCGATACCCACCACGGTTTTGTCGATGCCGGCCCAAGCTGGCAGCAACAAGAACTGGAACCCTACCGCTGCCTTATCAAGGCGGGTTTTCAGGATGCCATTATGAGCGCGCACCTGGTGCTGCGCCGGCTTGACGCAGGCGGCCTGCCCGCCACCCTGTCGCGACCCATGCTCACCGGGCTTTTGCGCGAAAAACTCGGTTTTCAGGGCCTTATTTGCACCGATGATCTGCAGATGGGGGCCATCCGCGAGCGTTGGAGCTACAAAGAGGCGGTGCAGCAGGCTGTGCTGGCGGGCGCGGATATGCTGGTGATCGGCAACAACCTTGTCGACCAGCCCGAAGCCCTGGAGCAGGGCGTGGCCGCCATCGAGGAACTGCTCAGGGAAGGCCGCATTGCAGAAGAACAAATCCGTGCCTCAATAGAACGCAGGCAGGCCTTGAAAGACCGTGCAACAGGCCGCAAATCTACTGCAGACAGGTGCCTGTAGTTTCTTGCCGGATCAATGCTGAAAGCAGGGGCCAGTCCGGAAAAAGAGGCGTGCATGTTGCATGCACCGTACGTACTGCCGGTGTTTGTCGGAGCCGATAAAACCGACGAAGCCGATAGAGATTTAAGCTTTGTTATAGAATCGAAATACGCTATAATCCCACCTGGTTATCAGCTCGTTTACGGCAGTGCAGGGCGCAGGTCAAGCGCTTTCGCTGTCTATTCCGGCTCCGGATAATGCCCGCTCGCATGGTCTATTGCCTGCTTCCCCCTGGTTCTTTA